>CAZTAL010000146.1:0-9448 GCA_964611525.1 uncultured Prolixibacteraceae bacterium | reverse complement strand
AACGATATTTTGTGGCAGTTAGGCGTATTTGCGTATAATTTATCAGTAATGATGCGCCAAAAGAAGAATAAATTTAAACGACAGGAGCACCGGACATTTATTGATTGGTTTATATCAGTTCCTTCAAAAATAACCAGAAGCGGACATCAAATGGAATTGAAATTATATGAACATCATTTTTACAAAGCCGACTGGGAGGAGCTTGACAGGCTCATCGAGGCGGCATAGAAAACAAAGAAAGGAGGTAAATATTATGATAAACCCAGAGATTCATGGGCGAGGTACGTTCTTTTAGCTCATAAAATGAAAATTAAGGGGCACTTTATGCTCAAAAGACAAGGGATACAGAATTTTGTTAGGAGCGAATTCAAAAGAGAACTTGTTCTTTTTTTGATGAGTGACGATACAAAATCTATGGAATAAATATTTTTGACTTGAGTTAAACTAAATTGGCCACGATAAAATAGCTTTTATCTTAATACCGGGGCTAAAACCGGCTCAAAAAATTCAATTTAGATTATTAAGTAACAAATAAAAACAAATGAACAGACTAAAAGTTATTATCCTGATGCTTACTATTATTAGTCAAGTAAGCTTATTATCTTCCCAAAACATTTATGATGCTACCATTGGTAAGAAGGAGATTCTCACTCCCCTACCTGGTAAATCACCTCGTATTAACGGCCCTAAAGTATATGGAGTGAGGCCTGGTAAAAAATTTATCTACCGAATTCCTTGTCAGGGTGAACGACCTGTCACTTTTAAATCAGAAGGTTTACCGGAAGGACTTATCCTTGATTCAGAAAATGGTTTAATTTCGGGAAAAGTTCCTGATAAAAAAGGTGATTATCAGTTAATAATTACTGCTAGTAATAAAGAAGGCCAAGTTTCACGTGAGTTTAAAATCATTGTTGGAGAAAAAATAGCACTCACACCTCCCACAGGATGGAATTCATGGGGTGGACATATGGTAACAGTTTCAGATGAAATAATGCGTACTGCTGCTAATGTTTTTGTGGAAAAAGGACTGGCAGATGCAGGCTTCCGGTATATCGGAATTGATGATTGCTGGATGCGGTTAAATCAGAAAATGTATGATGAACGTCCGGAACAGGTTAAAAAGAAACATGCTGCTTATGATTATAAAGCTAACGGGATAATCGGCGACATCAGGGATGCAAATGGAAATGTTCTGCCCAATGAAAAATTTCCTGACATGAAGGCAATGACAGATTATATCCACAGTAAAGGTTTAAAAGCTGGAATATATAGCAGTCCGGGAGAAACAACATGTCAAAGATGGATGGGTTCTTATGGTCATGAGAGAGCAGATGCAGATCAGTATGCCCGCTGGGGTTTTGATCTTCTCAAATATGATCAGTGCAGCGGAGGAAAACCTCTCAGGGAACTGAAAAATACGGTTCTGGGATTTGAGACTAAAGACTTTTGGAAACCAATGGCTAACTATCTGCGTGTTCAGGATCGTGACATACTTTTCAATCTTTGCCAATACGGACAAGAGGAACCATGGACATGGGCTCCTTCAATTGGCATTCAATCCTGGCGTATTGGCGGGGACCTTAACCATAACGTAAAGAATTATTTCAAGCAGGCACTGCGAATCGCAAGGGAACTACGTAATTACAGTAAACCCGGACAATGGAACGACCCTGATTTTATGTATATCCACAGAATCAAAGATGTAACCAAAATGGGAGAGCCTTCAGAAGAAATACCTTTAAACACAAATCAGCGCTATCAATATGTTACCCTCTGGTCTATCATCTGTGCTCCTTTTTTCTTTTCCTGTGATATTAATGAAATTGATGAATTCACTGTCAGATTGCTGGCAAATGCTGATGTGGTAAATATTAACCAGGATGCACTGGGACATGTTGCTGAGGTTATTCGTAATAATGACAATGAAACAATAATGTTAAAAAAACTGTCTGACGGCTCAAAGGTTCTTGCTGTTTTTAACAGAAATGCAAACAAGGAAAGTGTTATAGAAATAAAGTGGAGTGAATTTAAAGAATCTGGTGTATTTTCTGTTTATGATGTATGGCGACAAAAAAAAATTGGGTCATACGAAGATGGCATATCAGTGAAATTGAGCCCGGACGGAGTGGCACTTTTGAAATTGCATAAATAATATATATAATCAATAACTCCACCCCTAAATGCATTTGTATATTTTTAATTAATTTTGTAGATATTTCATAAAAAATTAAACAAATGAAAATCATAACTATAGCTCTTACTTTCCTCTTTTCAGTAAATCTAAGCGTTAATGCACAAAAGCCAAATATCCTTTTTTGTCTGGCAGATGACTGGGGATGGCCACATGCCGGGGCTTATGGTGATAGTGGAGTAAAAACGCCAAGCTTTGACAGATTGGCTGATGAAGGAGTATTATTTAATTATGCTTATGTTTCCAGTCCTTCTTGTACTCCTAGTCGAAATGCTTTTATTACAGGCAAATACCATTGGGAGCTTGGTTCAGGTGCTAATCTCTGGAGTACACTTCCTGTAGAACATGAATCTTTTATTCATATTCTGGCAGACAATGGTTATATCATCGGAAGGACCAAAGCAAAAACCTGGGGCCCTGGTAATCTGGATGAATGGATTGATTATCACGGTTTGCATCCTTCCAATGGAGCTTATAAAACTTTTGACGAATTCCTTGCAAATACTGATGCAAAAGAAAAACCTTTCTTTTTCTGGCTGGGCACATCAGATCCGCACCGTCCTTATGAAAAAGATTCAGGAGTAAAAAGCGGCATAAATCCCGAAAAAGCTCACCTTTTTGAACATTATCCGGAATCAGATGTCATAAGAAAAGATGTAGCCGATTATTACTTTGAAGTGCAACGATGGGACAGACTCGTTGGATCCGCAATTGCTCAACTGGAAAAATCTGGCTTACTTGAAAACACAATAATTATTATGAGTGGTGACCATGGTATGCCCTTTCCCCGCTGCAAAGGTAATCTTTATGACTCCGGCGTCCGCGTCCCCTTCGCAATCCGCTGGGGTAAAGAGATCAAAGCGGGCCGTCATATCGATGATTTTATTTCATTTGCCGATATTGCACCTACACTGCTTGATTTAACCGGTAATGAAATTCCTGAAGAAATGACGGGCAGTAGTTTTGCATCTATCTTAAAATCAAGAAAATCAGGTTCTATCGATGCCAAAAATCGCCCCGATATCGTATTTGGAAGGGAGAGGCACACTCCTGCCCAGCAAAAACCTAATATGGGAGGATATCCTTCACGAGGATTAAGGAACAGGGACTTCCTGTACATAAAAAACTATAAGCCCAACCTCTGGCCGGCCGGAACTCCCGGCGAAACTGTGCAAACTAATTTTCCCGGTCAATGGTATTCCGATTGTGATGGTGGTCCTACAAAAGACTATATTATAGAAAACAAGGATAAAGATAAAGAACACTTTTTTGCCTATCAGTTATGCTTTGCCAAAAGACCTGCAGAGGAATTATATGACCTTAAAAAAGATCCGGGTCAACTACATAACGTGGCTTCAGATAAGGCGTATACGGGAATATTGGAGGACATGAGAAAAAGGTTACAGGAACGGCTTAGTGCTCTCAACGATCCACGTGCTAACAATCCCGATTATAGTGGATTCGATAAGCATCCCTATTTGGGGGGAGGCGGAGGAAAGAGAAAATAAATTTGTATTATGAAAATATGTTTGCTATATTTAAATTATGAAAGGAGGGAATTACAATGATAGAACATATTAACTTATATGATGATTCAGGTTGGGAGGATGCAACCGGCTATCCTGACGGTACAAAAAAGAAAATATTAAGGGACGACAATGGGGCAAAAACAATTTTACTAAAATTGCCTGAAAATTTTTATCTGCCTTCTCATTCCCACATAACCGCTGAACAGCATTTTATCATCCGCGGTGAATATATTAGCGAAGGAAAAGTATACGGTGAAGGCACATATCAATTTTTTAAAGCACATAAAAATCATGGTCCCTTTGAATCGGAAAAAGGTGCATTAATTTTGGTTGTATGGGATCCTTATCCAAAGAAAAAATAAAATGAGCCCTCTCCGAACTGGTTAAATACAAAATATTTGATAATATAAAAATTTAAATAATAAAGTGTTAAATCGACATTTTATTAATTGTTTTTTATATTTGATCAAAAATTACACTAATCGGAACGGACTCATAAAATTAAATAATTAAATATTAGGAGGTTTTTTATTATGGCAATGTTAATTAATGAAGAATGTATTTCTTGTGGCGCATGTATAAGCGAATGTCCGAATGACGCTATTTCTGAAGGTGATGAAATATATGTTATTAATCCGGATTTATGTACGGAATGTGTTGGATTTTATGATGAACCACAATGTGTTGAAGTTTGTCCTGTAGATTGTATCATAAAGGATCCCGATCACGAGGAAAGTGAAGATGAATTATTGGAAAAAAAGAAACGCATTCATGGTGAATAATCCCTTAAAAATTCTAATGTGACAGAAGATCATTCAAACCATATAAAAAATAATATAACAAATATCAGGCAATCACTTCCTGAGCATGTGTTGCTGGTTGCTGCCGCAAAAACCAGATCAGCGGAAGAAGTAAGAGCTTCCATCCAAGCCGGTATAAAAATTCTCGGTTACAATTATGTACAGGAAGCTGAACACATAAAGCAGGTTATTGATGAACCGGTTAAATGGCACATGATAGGGCACTTGCAACGAAATAAAGCTAAAAAGGCTGTTGAGCTTTTTGATGTGATCGAAACTATTGATTCTGTCAGATTGGCGAGGGAAGTCAATAAGTATTGTGCAAAAAAAAATAAAATTATGCCGGTGCTTATCGAAATCAACAGTGGCAAAGAATCAAATAAAACCGGAGTTTTGCCACAAAATGTTGAAAAACTTATCATGCAAATAAAAAACTTGCCATTTCTTAGAATACAAGGCTTAATGACTATGGGACCCAGATTTGGTAACCCTGAAGATGCAAGACCATATTTCACGGCAACAAAGACCTTGTTCGATCAATTAACGAAAAAGCAAATACCTGATGTTGAAATGCACTATCTCTCTATGGGAATGAGCAATACTTACAAAATTGCAATTGAAGAAGGAGCAAATATTGTAAGAATAGGTACTCAAATATTTGGTAGGCGAGATTACTAACCAGTAAAAAACTACTAACATTATTAAAAGGATTCCATCTTTCCGGGAAGATTTTTAACAAGATTACATCTTTTCGAATGGATGGAATCTTCAATAATATAAAATGATATTAATGGTGACAAACAATAAATTAACAGAATCTATTAAAAAATTAAAGGAACAAAAAAATGCAGTTATTCTGGCTCATGTTTATCAGAGAGGCGAAGTTCAGGATATAGCTGATTATGTCGGTGACTCACTGGACCTAAGCAGACGTGCTGTTAAAACAAAAGCTGAAGTAATTGTTTTTTGCGGTGTTCAATTTATGGCTGAGACTGCGGCTATACTTAATCCGAATAAAACAGTACTTCTTCCGGACAAGAATGCGGGCTGCGGCTTGGCTGACATGGCCACAGCCGAAAAAATCACAAGCATGAAAAGGCAAGAACCTGACCTTGTAGTTGTAAGTTACGTCAACAGTTCGGCGGAAGTAAAAGCAGTCTCCGATATTTGTTGCACTTCAGCAAATGCAGTAAATGTGGTTAATTCTTTGTCTGAAGACAATGTATTGTTTGTTCCTGATAAAAATCTTGGTTCCTACGTTGCTGAAAATTCAAACAAGAACATACATCTTTGGGATGGCTATTGTTACGTCCATGAACAGATAACAATTGAAAAACTTATATCTCTCAAGAAAAAATATCCTGATGCGGAAATTATTGTTCATCCCGAATGTCCTACCCCTGTCAGGCATATGGCTGATTTTACAGGTAGCACATCACAAATGCGCCGCTATGTGAATAAGTCGGGACAAAAGAAATTTATTGTCGGCACGGAAGATAACTTTATTTACCGCCTTAAAACCGATAATCCGGATAAAAAATTTTACCCGGTTGATACACTGTGCATTGGTATGGGAATGATAACACTTGAAAAAGTAAAACTCGCACTTGAAAGGATGGAACCTATAATTTATGTACCTGAAATAATCAGTAAAAAAGCAAAAATTGCACTCGATAAAATGTTGGAAGTTGTATGAAAGAAGCATACTTATATCAAAAACTTGACAACAACAAAGTAAAATGTAACCTATGTGCGCACCGATGTATAATCAAATCGGGAAAATTAGGAATATGCAAGGTTAGAGAAAATATTGATGGCACACTTTACACAAAAGTTTACGGCCGCACTATTGCCCAGCATATCGATCCGATAGAAAAAAAACCTTTATATCATTTCTATCCGGACTCGAAAGCTTATTCTATCGCTACACCGGGGTGTAACTTTCATTGTCTTTTTTGCCAGAACTGGGATATTTCACAAATAATTTTTAGTAAAGTATTAAAATCAGGATATGAAGCAACACCGGAACAGATTGTCAAGAATGCAAAAGATTCAGGATGTAAGAGTATTGCTTATACCTATACCGAACCCACCATATTTTTCGAATACAGTTATGATACGGCACAACTAGCACATGAGGCAGGACTTAAAAATGTTTATGTATCAAACGGATATATGACGGATGAAATGCTTGACATGATCGGTCCTTACCTTGATGCCGTGAATATAGATCTTAAGGCCTTCAAAGAAGAAACATATAAACGGCTTATAGGTGCGCGGTTAAAACCTGTACTCGACAGCCTTAAAAAAATAAAACAACTGGGTATCTGGCTTGAAGTTACTAGTCTGATAATTCCGGAAATTAATGATGATCCTGAAGAAATACGTTCAATGGCTAATTTTATTGCTAAGGAGCTGGGCGTTAATGTTCCATGGCACCTAAGCAGATTTTTCCCTGCCTATAAAATGAATGAAGCAAAGATAACACCATTGACAACATTGCAAAAAGCAAAAAATATTGGTCGTGAAGCCGGATTAAAATATATTTACGTTGGAAACGTTGCCGGTATAGATGACATGAATACAATATGTCCCTTATGTGGTTACATGTTAATTGAACGTTCCGGATTTGGGGTCAGACGAAATAACATAAAAGACGGTCATTGTCCACGATGCCAAATGGAAATAGCCGGTGTAGGATTATGAATGCATTGTCATCAAAAAATATATAACCCAAATGAATTACAGAAAAGCACTTGCCGGATTCATAACAGTATTTACTATCACTCTTATAATTAGTATAGCAGTGACTTTCTTGTGGAATTTAATATTTAATGAATCTGCATTTATAGATTGGCAGACTTCCTTTACTCTGGCAATTATTTTGGGAATTATTCTTTCCATCAATGATGTTAGGAAGCAAAAAAACAGGAATCCGGAATAAATTTATAAAAAAAACAATCACAGAAATTTAATATATTTCCCAAAAAATCCAATCAGGGTTTAATACTATCCAATCCTTCAAGCAGCCACTTCAAATTAAAGACTGCAACATTTATCTAATTTTTCAATTTCTAAATTCAACAGGACAGTAAACGTGTTGCTAAAAGCCTTTTTATTTCATGATATAAAATCTAAACTTTCAAGTTCGGAAATAAAATTTTCATACTTTTTCCCGGCAACATTTTTTAGTGGCAGGCGACAAGGACCACAATCAATGCCGGTCTCTTTCATAAAAGCTTTGCCTGCAGGAATTCCCCCACCATACTTGTTCAGCACTTCTATAACCTGTATTGACCGACCTTGCTTTCTTCTGGCTGCTGCAATATTCCCATTCCTGAAATCATCTATCATATCATAATAAAGAGGTGCCATAAAGTTATATGTACTTCCAACTGCACCAGTGGCTCCAACTGCTAATCCTGCCAGCAACATCTCATCAAATCCATTTAGAATATCCCATTTACCATTATCAAGATCCAGACATTTTTGCATATCCATAAAATTATTATCTGTAAACTTAATACCCGCCAGATTTGGTATAGTACTCTTTGCTTCTTCAATAAATTCACTCATAGGTAACTCAATACCAGATACAGAAGGAATATGATAATAATAAAAGGGAAGTCCGGGAGCCCCGGAAGCTACCTCTACACAGTAATCGACGAGGTCTTTTACAGTTGATGGCCTCAAAAACATTGGTCCCATACATCCAATAGCATTTGCTCCCTCCAAAGCAGCATGATGAGCCAATTCGAAGGATTGCCTGACGGAAGTGGTGCCAACATGTACAATAACACGAAAATCTTCGGTCTGCTCGGCAATCCAGGCTTTTGCAATTTCCATACGTTCAGCGGATGTCATAAACATACCCTCACCTGTAGTTCCACATACAAAAACACCTTTCAACCGATCACTTTTTAACTTATCTGCATACTTCTTAATAATACCGGTATTAACGGTACCATCCAATTTCATTGGAGTATACGGCGCAGAAACCAATCCATCAATTTTTTTAACAATCATCTTTATATTATTTTATCATTATTTATAAATCTAAAGTAAAGCTCTATGTGAATTTTTATAGCCTTCCCGTAACCATCATTATCCCTTTTATTCAGTAATTTCAGAATATCTGCATGTGTAATAATAAGATTTTTACATAAAATTCTTTCATTTTTTAATAATAATTTTTTTGTAATCGTACGACCACGCGGAAAAATAACCCAGCGCATTATTATCAAAATTGGAAACCGGATTAGCAGGGGATGGTGATCCCGGATTTGCATTGACTACCTCACTAAAAGTAGTAAAATATCTCCATGCACCTTCGTCAATAGAAAGAAATTCTATCCTTGCGGTATCGCCTTGAGTAAATATCTGTCTGCGCAATCTTACTTGAATTGTCTTACCATCTATTTCACTATCATCAAAAACGATCAGATCATTGATGTCATTTTCCAACTGCCCGTTTTTATATACTTTTATGCGGTAGTAATTTTTCTGTTCAGGAGGGTCAGAAAAATAAAGATTTATTTGGTAACCATCATCATAAAATCTCTCTCCGGTATAATATCTGTAATTTAAAGAATCAATTTTCACAACGGGGTAAATAGTGGAAACAGCAGTATGGGTGATATTTTTGTATTCAACTAAAAGTTTATATTCAGAATCTGTCCTGAGGTTTAAATGATGCTCTTCGTAAAAACCCTTCTCCGTTTCTATAATTTCAAACCGTTTTCCAGAAGCGTTTTCCAGAAAAACAGAAGCACCAGAAACACTTTCCGGAATATCATTATTAAAATAACTGCCAGTTTTAGATATCTTTACTTTTATACACCTGTCAACAAAAGACAGGTTACCTTCGATGACCAGTGCCGGACTTGCTTCATTAAGGTCAACGTCGATAACCTTCTCACAAGCGGAAA
>CAZTAL010000145.1:0-9853 GCA_964611525.1 uncultured Prolixibacteraceae bacterium | reverse complement strand
TAATATGTTATATTTTGCATTGGGTTTTAAAAGAAAATAAATGAAAAATTATTTTACCATATTGCTGATTGTGTTAATCGCTGGTAACTATTTAACAGCACAGCCTCAAATCACTCGGGATGAATTAACCGTATTTGATAAGCCTCATGAAAATATGATGAGGGATTACCTGACTGCACTTGTTGATAAATATTTTGATAAGAGAGATTCCTTGTTATCTGATTTGAGATCGAAAGAGGATTGGGCATCGCATGCACAAGTTATCAGGGATTCGATGGTATCGTGGACAGGGATGTTTCCTGAAAAGACACCTCTGAATGCACGGATTACCGGACGACTGGAGAGTGATGAATACACTGTTGAAAAGATTCTTTTTGAGAGCCGGCCCAATTATCTTGTTAGCGCTAATTTGTATTTGCCCAAAAATATTACTTCTCCCCGTCCTGCTCTTTTAAATGTGATAGGACATACTCCTGCCGGCAAGGCCGATGAAAGATATCAATATATAAGTATATCTATGGCAAAAAAAGGATTTGTTGTTTTAACAATTGACGGTTTAGGTCAGGGAGAAAGAGTGGTAAAGGAGTACTCCGAATGGGGAAGTCCCCCCGGGAATACCCATCAGATATTAGGTATCAAGTCATTTTTGGTCGGCACACATGTTTTTAATTTAATGGTTTGGGATGCTATAAGGGCAATTGACTATCTTGTCAGCCGGGATGAAGTTGATCCTCAAAAAATAGGAATAACGGGTAGTTCGGGAGGAGGAATGATGTCAACATATATTTTACCTTTTGAAGACCGTATATCGATTTCTGTGCCTACTTGTAATCCAAATACCTGGAGATATCGTGTTTATGCTAATCTTGGAACCGATCACGAGCAGGTATTCTTTGGTGCCTTTGAAGCAGGCATTGATCCCAGGGGAGATCTTTTATTTGCACATGTACCGAAACCATTGCTGCTTAATACTACAAATGAAGATCATTTAAATCCTTTACAAGGTGTGTGGGAACTTAACACATGGCTGTATAAGGCTTATTCTGCACATAATTCACCGGAAAAAATATCAACAACAATGGTAAATGCGGGTCATGCTTATAATCATGAACAAAGAGAGATAACTTATTCATGGTTGTTGCGATGGACAGGCAATGATGCGTCTAAATTTTCAGAAGGAAATATTATATTAGAAAAGGAAAAAGATTTAAATGCAGCTATAGATGGTAGTGTTTTTAATGAACAGGGAAGCCTTCACCCTTATCAGTTGGTTTTAGATTATTATGAAACTCATAAGTCTTTTTGGCCTGATATAAAAACTGAAAAGGATCTCAGTATCCATAAGAAAAAAATGGCCATACTTTTAAAGGAGGTACTGCATTCGGGTTTTGAAAATAACATTCTGCAGTCAGAACTATCTGACCCTCGTATTTCGGGGGATATTCAGATTAATCCTTTTACTATTGAACTGCAAGAGGGTATAATATTACCAGGTATTATTCTTAACACCGAGTCTGGAAATTCCAAAGATGAAATTATTCTATATTTACACGAAGATGGTAAACAGGGAATTATTAATGACTGGGATATTGTTACAAAACTTTTAAAAGCAGGATACAAGATATGTGCAGTTGATTTAAGAGGGATGGGAGAGACTGCCTCCGTTAAGATTGTTAACTATTTCTGGGATTTTTTAAGTGGAGAACCAATATTTAGTCAGAGGGTCGGAGATATACTGTCTGTTGTTAAGTGGTTGAAGGGGCATGAGGCTGAAGATAAAACGATAAAGCTGTGGGGTAAAGGAATGTGTGCTTTATACGGATCATTTGCCGGATTATTATGTGATGATATCTCTTCTTATTTACTGGAAGAGCCTTTAATATCTTTTGAAAGCATAGTTTTAACAGAAGTCCCTGCCTACAGGAATGAGATTCTTCTTCCCAGGATTTTGGAAAAATTTGATATGCCGCAGGTTTATCAGTCACTATGCCCCGAAAAAGTTACTGTTTTGAATCCTTTATCAGGTGATAAACAGGTGGCTAATGATTATGATATTGATGAGCTTCAAAAGTCAGTAATTAATACATACAGATTTATGAGGAACACAGATAAATGGTCAGTAAGAAGAGCTGACAAAGTGAATAGAGAACAGGTAATTTTTAATTTTTTTATTAGATAAGTTCAGTATAAAAACTGAAATTTTTATTGATTAATAATTTATGTTATTTTATAAATGTTTAAAAATTAGTTTAATAAATTTTTTAAATTTGCCTAAAAAGGGTGCAAAGCACCTTTTTAGACCGGACTCATTAGATAATTATAATATTTTAAACGAATGAACAAAACAATGTTATTTGTATTTGTTGTGCTTTTTAACATTACAAATACAGTTGATGCAAAAATAAAATGGATTTCTTTGTTCAATGGTAAGGATCTGACCGGCTGGTTTATTCGCGGAAAAGCAGAATGGTCGGTGCAGGATAGTGTTCTGGTCGGTGAAGGTGGCATGGGACATATTTATACTGATGTGACAGTGGATGATTTCGAAGCGAAAGGAATGTTCAGGATCAGCGGAGAAAAAACAAACAGTGGATTTTATTTCAGAGCTAATCCGCCCGAAGATAATCTGGATGGTTTTCCCCGCGGATATGAAGCCCAGATTTGTAATAATCAGAAAGCTTATACGGGATGGTTATGGAAACCCGGAACTCCTACCGGAGAAGCTAAAGAATTAATTACTAAGGACGGGGAGTGGTTTGAGTACCGGATTAAAGCTGTGGGAGATGAAATTAAGTTTTGGATAAATGGTAAACTGGTTATGACATATCAAGATAATGAATATAAATCAGGACATTTCGCTATCCAAGGTCATAATCCGGGAATGAAGATCGAGGTTAAGGGGTTGTATTACAGGGATTTGTAAAGTAGGAGGAGAGTAATTATAAATCTTGCATTAATGTGGTATGGTTTTTAACTGAAATACCTGTAATTTTTTCATATTTTTTGCAGAAACCAGCCGCTAAAAAATATATACTTGAAATGTGTAATAAAGGTACAATAATTGTGTTATTTATGCTTAATTTTTGTATATTTGTATTTATAAATAGATAAATGATTTTTGAATTTGATCTCAATAAAAGTGCTATTAATAAAAAAAAACACGGAATTGATTTTTATGAAGCACAACTTTTATGGTTTGATTCGAGAAAAGTTGAAATTGATGCACGAACAATTGGCGAACCGCGTAAACTATTAATTGCAGAATTAGCTGGTACAGTTTGGTCTGCAGTATTTACTTTACGATCTGATGCTATAAGAATTATTTCGGTTAGAAAATCAAGGAAAAATGAGAAAGAAATCTATTACAACCCGGGAATTTGATAAATTGTTTGATAATAACGAGGAAATAACTGAATATTTAGATTTAAAGACGGCGAAACGCGATGGATTGAAAACAAGACGTGTAAGTGTTGATTTTCCGGAATGGATGATTCATCAGCTTGATCAGCAGGCTTCAAAATTAGGTGTTACCAGACAATCGATAATTAAATTTTGGATTTCCGAGAAGTTAAAAACTGCATAAAAGTTTTTATCGTTTGAACTTAGTTATAGTTTTGTGTTACCACCGCATTATTATACTACTTGCATTTAAACCAATAAACCATAAAAGATGGAAAGAAGAGATTTTGTTAAAACAGGACTAATGGCTTCGTCAGGAGCTTTATTCATGGGTTCTTATGTGGGTTGTGCCGGACCCGAGTCAAAAGATGATAAGCTTGAAGAATACTTCAGGCAATTTCAAAATCCACCAGGCGATTTTCGGCTTTTTGTACGTTGGTGGTGGAATGGCAACCGTCTTACTGAGAATGAGATAATCCGCGAGCTTGATATTATGAAGGAGGCAGGCATCGGCGGCGTGGAGATTAACCCTATTGCCTTTCCCCAACATGCTGATCCTGTTGGATATGAAGCATTGACTATTTTTGAGGATAAGTGGCTGGATATGCTTGAATATGCACTTAATGCAGCTAAGGAAAAGGGTATTATATGTGATATGATCGTTGGCTCGGGCTGGCCTTTTGGTGGGGAATTCCTCAAGAAAGAAGACCAGACACAAATGGTGACCATAGAAACAATCGATTTACAAGGTGACAAAGATTATGTATTTAAAAAGAAGGAACTTTTAGATAAGGTGGAAATTCATGTTCACTCCCAAAATGATCCTGTTTACAGGGATTTACTAATGGTGCGATTAGTACCTGCCAAATCAGATGAATTTACTGAAGGGGAAGACCTTATGGATAACTTGCGTAACGATGTGCTTTCTTTCAGTGTTCCCCATGGTCAGTATGTATTATATTATGTAGTGAAGCTTACCGGTTATATGGCCGTGATTAATGGTGCACCCGGTGCTGCGGGCCCTGTGTTAAATCACTACAGCAAGCCTGCAGTGGCTAATTATCTTAACAGGATATCAGGAATTATAACAGATAAGATAGGTGATATGGGGAATTATATCAGAGCAATGTTTTGCGATAGTCTTGAACTTGAGGGGGCTAACTGGAACGATGACCTGCCAGAAGAATTTGAAAAGCGAAGGGGATATTCACTTTTACCTTACCTGCCTTTTGTTTTGAAAAAAGTTGGCCATATGGGAAATCCTTTAAATGAGGAATATGGTATAAAATTTTCTGATAAAGTTATAGATGAAATAGCAAGGGTAAGTCTGGATTTTTATAAAACGCGTCTTGAACTTTTTAAAGAACGATTTATAGATACTTTTAATGACTGGTGTCATGAAAACAATGTTTTGTCACGGGTTCAGGCTTACGGGCGCGGATACCATCCTCTTGAGTCTAGCATGGTAATAGATATTCCTGAATGCGAAACATGGCTCCGCAAGAGTGTTGGAAGAGAATACCCTGACATGGGTTTGGAGGGGAGAGCTCCCACTATGGTCAATAAATATGTTGCATCGGGAGCAGCCCTCGCAGGTAGGAAGGTCGTTAGTTGCGAAGAGATCACAAACACATCGATGGCTTTCATGGCAACATTGGAGAATATTAAGATTGCCGGCGATCAGAGCAATATATCGGGAGTAAATCATTCGGTTCTGCACGGATTTAACTATTCCCCTCCTGAAGCTCCGTTTCCGGGCTGGATACGTTACGGGACATATTTTAACGAGAGGAATACATGGTGGTCCTGGTTTAAATTATGGTCGGATTACAAGGCCCGTCTCTCATATTTGTTCCAAAATGCGACTCCTATGGCAAATATTGCTATTTTTCAACCGCTGACTGATCTGTGGTTGAAAAAAGGTCCCCAGCGTGATCCTTTCCCCAGACAATGGTATCCTGAATATCAGAATAATCTTTGGGAAGTTGTAAATCAGAATGGTGGAGGCTGTGATTATGTCAGTGAGAATATTATAAATAGTGCTGAATTCAGTGAAGGGAAAATGATATATAACCAGCGTTCCTGGCATACCCTGCTAATGCCCGAGTTTGAAACGCTGGACATACAGACAGCTGAATCTTTGTCTGATTTTGTTGATGCCGGCGGCAGGATCATTTTTATTGAAAAGACACCTTTCAAATCTGCTTCTTATAAAAATCCGGAACTAAATGATACGGAAGTGAAAAAGATCATTGATGATCTGCTGGAACGTGCAAATGACAAAGTGGTTGTTTACCCTGCCCCGAAAAGTGATCCAATAAAATGGTTTGGCGGGTTGCAAGAGGAATTGGGAATAATTCCATATGTTAAATTCAGTAATACTAATAAATTCTTGAGTCAGGCGTGTTACAAGCTGGGAGAAAATATTCTGTTTTTTATTGCCAATACAAGTTTGTCTGAAAATATTTCAGTGGAAGCTGAATTTAATGTGGAAGATGACCTTTATCCGTGTGTTTGGGATACTGAGACAGGAGTAAAGTCGGTTTTTCCAACGAATGGAAACAATAATTTGCTCAAATTGGAACTGCCACGTGCAACTTCTGTTATTATTGTGTTCGAAAAGAATACCGGAGGCAAGCAGTTCAGTCCGGTGAAATTAAATATTGCTGGAAAAGAAATATCCGGTCCGTGGCAACTGCAACTTGATCATATAAACGGCGATCAACAAAAACTCGAGATGGAATCTTTAAAAGACCTGATTGAAAATGAGCAAACAAGACATTTTGCGGGAACAGCTATTTATGATAAAACAATAACACTGGACAGTGATGATTATCATTATATTGACTTAGGGGATGTAAAGGGAATTTCTGAGCTGTCATTAAACGGGAAAAAACTGGGAACCAGATGGTATGGTGCACATCTGTATAATATTGACAGTGCTGTTAAAGTCGGGGAAAATAAATTGTCGGTGAAGTTAACAACTGTTACGGGTAATTATCTGAAAAGCCTAAAGGACAATCCTGTAGCTCAGCGATGGACACAGCACCAAGATTATTATCCAATGGGGATACTGGGACCTGTAAGGATTTTTAATTAGGTTTTTTTGATATTCTATAGTCATAATTAGCCCCAATGCCACCTAAAAAAGCAAGAAATGGCATTAATATATTCATGAATGTTGTCTCATAATCTTTTGCAAGATAGAAGGATAGAAAAATTAATAAAGCCGTTGATGACCTGTCTGGGACATTTCTGGTCGACTTCAATTTTTACCGATATAAAATAGTTATATTTGAGGATATACTCACAGTCATCAAGCTATGAATTCATACAAATTAAAGAAATATTCGGTTTATGTTATTCTGACAGCCATAATTTTATTATTACCGGTAGTTATCATAATTGCTAAAACCCCTGAATTTAATTATGGAATACCGGCTGACAGATCAAAGCACCCCAATATAATTATTATTCTTGCTGATGATGTTGGATACGGCGATCTTGGTGGATATTACGGGGGAAAGGCAAAAACTCCGCATTTAAATTCCCTTGCTCAGGAAGGTATGTTATTTTCTGATTTCCACAGTAACGGCCCCATGTGTTCGCCTACGCGGGCTGCTTTGATGACCGGCCGCTATCAGCAACGTCTGGGAATAGAACGGGCACTTCCTACAGATTGGGATGACAGAGGAATAGGCAGCAATGAAAATAAGAGTGAAATTACCATGGCAGAGTATCTTAGCAAAGCAGGCTATGAAACAGGTATTTTTGGCAAATGGCATCTGGGTAAGCATCCTTCTGCCAATCCTGTTAATCATGGTTTTGATGTATTCAGGGGATTAACATGCGGTTGCGGTGATTATTTTTCAAAGATCGACAGGAATGGTTATAGGGACTGGTGGCATAATGATGAATTATCTTTTCAGGAGGGATATACTACAGAAGTAATTACCGATAATTCAATTAATTTTATTGAATCACATAAAGACAATCCCTTTTTTCTCTATGTGGCATATAATGCTATTCATTTTCCGTGGCAGACAGCTGAGGATTATGATCTCGAAACAAGGCGCGAGGGAGAAGACTTCACAAGCAGTTATCCACGAAAGCGGAGTAAGCTGGGACCTCATTCACCTGAGGAAATTCCGGCAGTTTTGGTAAGAATGACTGAAGAGCTGGATTCTGAAATAGGCCGGATTATCAAAAAACTTAGAGAAGAAGGACTTGATAAAGAGACATTTATTTTTTTCTTTTCTGATAATGGAGGTTATCTGCGATATGCAGGAAACACCTGGCCGAAAGTTGGTTCAAATGGTATTCTCAGGGGGCAGAAAGGCCAGGTTTACGAGGGAGGCCACAGGGTTCCTGCCATTGCCTGTTGGCCGGGTAAGATCCCTGCTTTATCTGTTTGTGATGAAACGGTTATGAGTTTTGACCTATTACCAACGTTCCTTGAACTGCTGGACATTTCTATTCCCGCTGAAGACAATTCGAATGCTCTTGATGGTGTAAGTCTTTTACCTTTATTGCTCAGGGATCAAACCGTAAAGAGCCGGCCGTTGTTCTGGCGAATGGGGAATCAGAAAAGTGTGCGTTATGAAGACTGGAAACTTGTTATTTCTGGTAAGGATAGCAAACCCGAATTGTATAATCTTCGGGAAGACATCGGAGAAACGAATAATCTGAGTTCTCAGTTCCCTCAAAAGGTCGACCAGTTAAAAGCAGAATTAGAATCATGGGAGAATGATGTAAACAATAAAGGGAATTAAACAAATAACTCATGCAAATGAGTCTGGTCTAAAAAGGCGCTTTGCGCCCTTTTTAGGCAAATTTAAAAAATTTATTAAACTGATTTTTAGATATTTATAAAGAAACATAAAGTATTAATCAATAAAAATTTTAGTTTTTATACTGAACTCATGCAAATTCAAAAGGTTTTAACAATTCGAATACTATTTATTGTTTGCCCGTTAATAATTTTTTGTTCCATACACGTCAGTGGTCATTCAAATTCTGAAGAGCAGGATAAACCCAATATTATTTTTATCATGGCAGATGATCTTGGTTATGGCGATCTGGGTTGTTACGGGCAGAAGATTATAAAAACGCCGAATATTGATAAGTTGGCATCCGGAGGGATTCGATTTACGCAGGCTTATGCAGGCGGTCCTGTTTGTACGCCTTCACGCTGTGTTCTTATGACAGGGATGCATAACGGCCATGGAGCTGCACGTGACAATATTCCTCATTATCATACTTATCTAAGAGAGAATGATATTACTGTTGCGGAAATTTTGCAAAAGGGTGGATACCATTGTGGAGGAGTTGGTAAATGGTCACTGGGAGATGCAGGAACAATTGGTGAAGCAACTAATCAGGGATTTGATATGTGGTTCGGTTACCTCAACCAGGATCATGCCCATTATTATTATACCGAATATCTGGATGACAGCTACAGTAGTGATAACAATTACCGGTACGAGCTTCCGGGGAATACGGAGTCGAAACAGTTTTATAGTCATAATTTAGTGGCAGAACGGGCTTTGCAATTTATCAGGGATCATTATGATGTGCCATTCTTTTTATATGCTGCTTTTACCCTGCCTCATTTTTCGGCACAGTCAGAGGATAAAGACATGTTTGCAGTTCCCTCTACAGATCCTTATACCGGTAAAGACTGGAATAGTCAGTCGAAGAAATATGCTGCTATGATTCATTTACTGGACGGGGATGTAGGCCGCATTGTTGATCTGGTGGATGATTTGGGCATTAAGGATAATACCCTGATCATTTTTACCAGTGATAACGGAGGTCACAGTGTTATATGGAAAGCATTTGATACTAACGGTCCGCTTCGGGGATATAAACGTGATTTAACGGAGGGAGGTATTCGTGTTCCGTTTATTGCGCGATGGACGGGGAGGATACCTGAAGGAAAAACCAGTGATGAGATAATTGCTTTTCAGGATATGATGCCAACATTTGCCGAACTGGCAGGAGTCAGTATTCCTGAAAATATTGATGGCATTTCTGTTGTAAATGCATTAACCGGAAATAAGCAAAAAGAAAAGCATTCTTATCTTTACTGGGATTACGGACATTGTCGCGATCGTTACGACCAGGCAGTGCGTTTGGGCAAATGGAAAGGTATCCGTCACGGACAGGGAGGGAAAATTCAACTTTATAATCTGGAAAAGGATGTTGGAGAGAAAAATGATATATCAGAACATCATACCGACATTGTCAGGAAGATTGAACAAATTATGAAAACCGCATATATTCCAAACGAGCATTATCCTGTTGGTCAAAAATATACAGGGGAGCCGATATGGAAGAAAAAGAAAAAATGATTTGAAAAAGTCGGCTTGCAGGGGCTCGAACCCTGGACCCGCTGATTAAGAGTCAGCTGCTCTGCCAAACTGAGCTACAAGCCGAAGTGACGGCAAAATTA
>CAZTAL010000144.1:0-7122 GCA_964611525.1 uncultured Prolixibacteraceae bacterium | reverse complement strand
AAAAGTAGATCAATCACTGTTATAATTTGTCTAAAAAGTTTGCTTGGTAAGTTATTCTTTTGAAAAATAATTATTTATCCTCAATAAGCTTTTGAAGTTATTGTGTCGGTAGCCCAGTCACTTGTTGAGTTTGCACCTTTGACAGAAACATCGGACAAACATTTCATGGCAGCAAATACAGTACCTGTTAGTGGTGAAGGATTATTATTCAGATGAGAGTTTTTGCCGGAATGATTTAAAAAATATTAACCTGTGAAAATTATTCAACTTGTTCACCGGTGCAAATAAAATGAGCTACATCGACACATTCCTTGACAGGGGTGCAGGATGTCAACAGTTTGTAAATGGCTTGTATAAAGCTATAGGTGAAAATAAGCATCATTGGTTTGTGAGTTAATCGGCAACCACTCCTGCATTTAGGGGGTGGCTGCTCCCTTAATGAAAATATAACTTATGATTGAAAAAGAAGCCCGGAAATATATTGCTGAACTATTTAATATTGTTGGCGCCAACAATGTTTTGGTTGTTACGCCTATCGGAAAAGTGAAACGTTTATACTGTCCGTTCTGTGTTATTTGCAAGGTAGATATTCCACCACTTCAAAAAAGGGTAAAGAATATGCTGTTGAGGCTGTTAAAATGACTTTGGGACTTGAAGATGTTTTCAGTATAGAGGGAAGACCTTATTACGTGCGGTACTTTTGGATAAAAGCCTAAATATACTGTCTGTCTGGGAAAAAATTAAGCGGACGTTTGACTTTAATGAATATGATATATTTAAAAAATAGCTCTTCACGGCATGCCAACGGGACTTTTTATAATTTCAATATCTTTTTCAACTGAATTAATGTATGCTTGTTTAAACCTTGCGAAGCATCGCATTCATGAGAGGTTATGAATCTGGTTCCCATCTGAACGCCAGAAGCCCCCAACTTCATTATGTTGTTAATATCCTTCCCTGTATATAGATACCTCTTGCTGCAATAAGCGGAATAGATTTATTGAATTTTAATTCCTTAAGTCCAGGCCTTGAAAGCAAATTATTAACTCTTGTATATAACTCTATGCCTTTTTTTAGTCCTTCTTTTTCCATTTCTACCTTTGGGCCTTCTGGTAGTTTTTATTCCGAAATATTCTGCCTGTCCTTGTTTGCCTGTATTTTCCCTGGCAATCTCCACTGAAACCTTTCTGTCCATAAATTCTACATTATTTAATGCTCCGATAAGGTCATAGGCAAGGCTGTCTTCGACCTCAAAAAAGGAGAAAGTCTTCAAAAGGTCAATCTTTCCGATTGGTATTTTCTTTCCGAATGTATTATTGTTTACCAGGTCAATAAGTTGTTCAGGGTAAAATCCGTCAGATTTTCCAATATTAATGAACAATCTTGTATAGTGACCTGTATATTTTTTTTGACGTGAATTTTTTCTGCCCAATTTATCATAGTTGTTATTTTTCCCCGGAACAGAATCAATAAGGTATTCACCATTCCGGTAATCATCAAGGAACCTGTCAAATTCGAGCGAAATGATTCGTTTAAGAAGCTCTTCCCTGGCCAATCCTGAAAGTTTAAGATTTATTTCGGGCAAGAATTTTTCAATCTCCTGATGATCAGTTTTAATAGTTTCAAGTTTGCTGACCCAGTGTAGAAGCTGTTTTTCACAAATCTGGCTTCCTGTTGGAATTGATGTGGCTTTAAAAGATTTCTTTATAAGTTTTTCTATTTTATGAAGATTATTCCTTTCCTTCAGGTGGACAAGTGAAACAGATATCCCTGTTTTACCCGCTCTCCCAGTTCGGCCGCACCTGTGGGTATAAATTTCCGGATCTTCAGGCAGACTGAAATTAATAACGTGAGTAAGATCATCCACATCCAGCCCGCGTGCAGCAACGTCAGTTGCCACCAGCAGGCGGTGGTTCCGTGACCTGAATTTTTGCATCACAGAGTCGCGCTGTACCTGAGACAGATCACCATGGAGCGCATCAGCATTATAGCCGTCATTTATCAATTTCGAGGCTACTTCCTGGGTTTCTCTGCGTGTCCGGCAAAAAACAATCGCATAGATGTCAGGTTCGGAGTCAGCAATACGTTTAAGTACTTTATATTTATCTTTTGCATGTACACTATAATATACATGACTTATATTTTCAGCAGATGAATTTTTTGCTCCTATAGTAACTTCAACCTGATTTTTCATGAATTTTTTTGCAATTGATGCAATTTCCGATGACATAGTCGCTGAAAACAGAAGCATTCTTCTGCCACTCGAAACTTGTCTGAGAATTTCATTAATACTGTCAAGAAAGCCCATGTTTAGCATCTCGTCAGCTTCATCGAGTATTACGGTATTTACATTAGACAATTTTACAACTCCCCGTCCAATCAGATCAATAAGTCTTCCCGGTGTGGCAACTATAATTTGTATGCCTTTTTTCAAAGCTTTTATCTGGTTTTCAATACTTGAACCTCCATATACTGCAAGTATTTTCAAATTACCGGTATATTTGGAATAATCCGTAAGGTCCCCGGTAATCTGCATACAAAGTTCTCGCGTAGGGCATAGTATAAGTGCCTGAGTGCGGTTTGTTCCTGTATCAGTTGACAGTACAAGGGGTAAACCAAATGCTGCTGTTTTCCCCGTTCCTGTTTGTGCAAGGGCTATAATATCACATTCATGATCCAGCATTAAAGGGATTACTTTTTTTTGTACCGGCATGGGTTGCTCAAATCCAAGTTCATGGATTGCCTTCAGAATACCGGGAGTAAACCCCATTTCTTCAAATTTTATCATTATATATTTTTATGGTGTGCTTCCGGGAGCGATGGATTTGTTATCCCGGCTGAAATGAACTCAGATACAGACTGGGCAAAATGTCTGACAACGCTTTTTCGAAATCACTATGTTAATTACGGCTCAAAGATATTTAAAATATTCTGATTTTTACTATACGTTTTATTACCAACCTAAAATTTTACATCAATGAAATCTATTCACTGAAAAATCTTACACACTTGAGTGAATATTATAACGATTTAATCAAAAGGCTTACCCGAAATGAGGATTTATAGATTTCATACGACCCTTTTGATGAGCAGGTTAAGGTGCCTCGGGACATGTTTTGTATTTAAAAGAAAAGTTGTAACTTTGTAACTCCTTGATTAGGATTATAATAATATTATTATTTCTCACCGAATAGTAACAATGTTTTTTTCTAATTAGACAGTAAATAGTAGCTTTTAGGCTAGAAAAAAAACATAAAATAACTTGTCAATTTCTAATTTCCATTTGCTACGCAGTAATAATCAGGCTGTAATAAATTGTAATAAAACAATTTAATTCAGGCCTTAATAAATTTAATATGAATATTTATATTGGTAACCTCGATTTCGGGGTTGATGAAAATGATCTCAGAAATATTTTTGAGAAGTATGGTTCTGTAAGCGATGTAAAAATTATTACAGATAAATACAGTGGAAGAAGTAAAGGTTTTGGTTTTGTAGTAATTGAAAACAATTCTGAAGCTAACAAAGCAATTAGTGAATTAAACGGTGCAACCCTGGGAAACCGAGCAATCGTAGTTAATGAAGCACGTCCGAGAAAACAATACTAGTATGATCAGCGGTAAGGTAATATGGTATAATGAAGCCATGGGTTTTGGTTTTATCGAAGCTGAAGAGGGAAATGAAATTATAGAAAAGTCAGGAAACTAACAAAAGGAATTTTGGGTGTGACTATAATGGCAGTGCTTACAAATTTTGAGGATTTGGTAAAAACTACCATTGATGGAAAAATTGATATTATATTTTCGGGAGCAGGCTTGCTCTTTGATTAACCAAAATATTTGAAGCCTTCAAGTCTCACGAAATTGGTGCTTATTGTATCTTCCTGCAGGGCTGCTAATATAACCGCTATTAAAGGGAATCTCAAATTATAACCTTATCATACGGCCTTAATAATCATAAGGTTTGTAGTCTCAATGAAATATCGAGCTTACTGGATATAACAAATGAGAGGGTTAGGCAGATAAAAAGCTCTGCCTTATTAAAATTGAAATGCTTATTGTCAGGAAAAACACTCTTCCAAGACAACATATAAACTAAAAATATTACTGAATGGGTAGATCAAAAGAAACATTTGGGAAAAAAGAAGTACGAAATAAAAAATTAAAAAAGCGTAAAGAGAAGGAAAAACGTAAACTGGAAAAAAGGGAACAAGGGAGACAAAGTATTGATGAAATGATTGCTTACGTTAACGGGGATGGGGTAATTACATCTACTCCGCCGGATTTAACCCAAAAAGTGGAGATTGATGTCGAAAGTATTGAAATAGCAGTGCCCAAAAAGGAATCTCGCGAAGAAGAAGGCATACACGAGGGAATAGTTACAAAATTCGATAATTCAAAAGGTTATGGTTTTATTGCTGATTCAATTGCGAAAGAATCTGTATTTTTCCATATCAGCGATTGCGCTGACTCTGTTAAAACAGGCGACAAGGTGAAATTTGATGCAGAAAAAGGATTTAACGGAATGAGAGCGAAAAATGTTAAAATTAATATGTAAAAAACATGCTTAAAGATACTGTCTTAAGAAGTGTGTAAATTTCCGGGTAGAGCGGGTCGTTACCTCCCCGCTCCCCCACAGACCCGGACGAGAAGTTTCCCTGCATCCGGTTCCTCCTAAATCGGTTTAGCTGTTTGATAGCTATAATATATTTTAGACCTTAGCAAGGGTTGCCATTCTTTTAAAAATTTATCAAACCTTTCCCGATTTCATGAAGGTTTACCTCCTCTTCGATTTAACCATTTATACAAAATTTGTTTGACCTGTTCATAAAAACTTCCTACTCCTTTACCATTGAATGTTATTCCATAGTAATTGTAGTGGCCTCGTAATAAATATGTATGTTGCATTGCAACATGCACATACGTTAGTGGCAATTTAAATCCCGCGACATCTGACTTGTTATTTGGGAAAATTGACGTATATTTGATTTTATAAAAAAAATAAAATCATGAAAACAGATAATCTGACATTCAAATCGCTCGAAAATAATGACATTTTTAAACTGATTAATGTCACTAGAGAAGGTATTGATTATAACACTTTTAATGAATTTACAGTTTCATATCCCCTAAATATTTCCACATGGTCTAGGATATTAAACATGTCGAAAAGGACAATACAACGTTATAGGAGAGAGAAAAAACGACTGGATTCAATCCATACTGAAAAATTACTTCTAATAATATTACTTTTCAATAAAGGAGTTAGTGTTTTTGGCAATACCTCTAATTTTCTAGCATGGATTAATTCTAAAAGCATTCCTCTCGGAGGTGTTAAACCAATTGATTTATTAGATAATTCATTTGGGATTAACATGGTTAAAGATGAGTTGATTAAAATTGAACATGGAGTTTTAGCATGATAGTATTTAGAATTGCAAATAAAAAATACTGTCATGACCTTTCAGGAACAGGTGCAGAGATTACTGGAGGTAGATGGAATTTTAAAGGAACAAAACTTTTATGCACAGCAGACTCTAGAGCATTGTGTATGGCTGAAATTGCAGTTCACACACCGGTTGGTATTATGCCTGTCGATTATTATTTAATAACAATTGAAGTCCCAGATTATTCAAATATAAAACAGATTGAATCAGATACTCTACCAGATAATTGGAGAAAGTTTCCATATTCAAAAGTAACGCAAGAATTAGGAGAAGATTTCGTTGGCAAAAATGAGGATTTATACATAAAAGTTCCATCGGCTGTAGTTCAAGGAGATTTTAATATTTTAATAAATCACGGACAGTCAGACTTTGACAAAGTTAAAATCATCAAAACAGAGAAATTTAACTTCGATGAAAGATTATTTAAATAAAAACTGCCACTAAAAAAAGAAGTTACATAAGAGTTATAAATAGCAGTTTCCAAACCATGTTTAAAACTATCATAGACTTTTGTTTTCTTAAATATTCCTTTTTGAACAAACCCTATACTCTCCTTGTCAGCCCGCCCATCTATAACATTTTTAATAAAAAATCCTTCCGCCTTGAAATCAACCGGCTCATGTTGTAACTCAATGAACTCCTCCTGTCCGTAAGCGATACTGCAAAATCCGAAAAGAAAAATAAATATAAAAACAGCTTTCATACGATTAAAATTGTTTATTTTCAAAGGTATCATATATAACTCACATTTGTATTAATCATACTTTTAGGTGATTATATAATTATACTCGTTTCATAATTTTTTTTGAAATGTCAAAAATAATCAACACAAAAATCTACCGTTTGAGATATACACTTTTGAAATTTCATTCAATTAATGTAAATTTAACTATTTACTGTAAAAACCACAATAAAATTCTGATTTTCATTATGTATTTGATAGACTACCAACTGTTACGATATGAATTAAGATCATATGAGAATACTTTACAATCAGGATACAGACCAAATCAGACAATTATGTTCTTTATTAGTATAAAATTTAACCTGAAAATTAATTTAAATCGTCTATGAATTTTATTACAAAAATTGATTAATCATAACAGAATTAATAATGAAAGCTTTTTTTTATATAACTTTGGTAATAGCTGCCTTTACATGTGCTTCCCTGACAAATCTTCAAGCTCAAAGAATTATTAAAGGAACCGTTTACCGCAATGGGAAGCCTGCTCCCAATGCTACGGTAGAAGTCCACATGGGAGGAACAGTGATGACGGGTTTTGAGGGAAAGTATGAAGTTGAAGCCGGCGATAATTCAAAATGGCTGAAATTTACATTTATGAATGAATCCGGGAAACTGGACATATCTGATAAGACCGGAGATGTTTTTGATTTTGCTTTCGATGGAAAAATCCCCTCTGATGAGAATACTGAAGAGACTCAGGATGGAGTTATACTTAAATCACACGATGAATTGATCAAAGAGCAGGATCAGGAATATATGAATGAATCTTCGTTATATCGGGAATTTTACAAACATAATTATTTTGAATTGGCATTACCCCATTGGAAAAAAATTTTTACAAAGTACCCTAAGTCATTTCTGAATTTATATATCCACGGTGCAAATATGTATGAAAGTTTCATAGAAAATGCCAATTCCGGGGAAGAAAGGA
>CAZTAL010000143.1:0-2652 GCA_964611525.1 uncultured Prolixibacteraceae bacterium | reverse complement strand
AGAACTTTAGCAAAACTAATTTTTGACAAAACTGATAACTGGCTAAATCCTAAAATAATTCATGAACATTAAAATTAAACAAAGGGATATAACAGATTGTGGGGCAGCATGTCTTGCCTCAGTTGCCGCGTATCACAAACTTTATATTCCTGTCTCCAGAATAAGGCAGTGGGCAGGCACAGATAAAAAAGGTACTAATGCATGGGGTATTATTAAAGCTG
Source organism: uncultured Prolixibacteraceae bacterium (assembly GCA_964611525.1). Lineage (GTDB taxonomy): Bacteria > Bacteroidota > Bacteroidia > Bacteroidales > Prolixibacteraceae > JAAYJR01. Next base: position 2,431 of record CAZTAL010000143.1, on the reverse strand, counting down.
CCGGAAAAATGGGAATGCACGCAAAAGGAGTCAGAACTCAACTCGAATCATTATCTGAAATTCCTTTGCCGGCCATCGCTCATGTTATCCTCAAAAATAAACTGCAACACTATGTTGTAATATATAAGGTACATCCTGATTATATCCAGATAATGGATCCGGGCACAGGAAAACTAATCAGGCAAAAGCCGGAATCATTTAATAAAGAATGGTCAGGCGTACTGATATTACTCTCTCCTGGCAGTGATTTTAAAAGAAGAGATGAAAAAATATCAAATTTCAGGCGTTTTCGCTTTTTACTGTATCCTCACAGAAAAATAATTGTACAAGCTTTATTCGGAGCAATTGTTTTTACTCTTCTGGGACTATCAACATCCGTATATATACAAAAAATAACAGATTTTGTACTTCTCAACGGCAATATAAATCTGCTGAACCTGCTGAGCATTTCAATGCTTATTATTCTTCTTTTTCAAATCTTTATGGGTACCATGCAGAGCATCTTCGTTTTAAAAACAGGACAACTTCTTGATGCCAAACTTATTCTTGGATATTATAAACATCTTCTCAGATTGCCTCAACGATTTTTCGATACAATGTATACAGGTGAAATTGTATCGCGAATCAATGATGCAGTAAAGATCAGGGCTTTTATAAATGATACCCTTATAACTTTCATTGTAAATTTGTTCATTGTTGTTTTCTCATTTTCGCTGATGTTTATTTATAACTGGAAACTGGCATTGATCATGCTTATACTTATTCCATTATACCTCATGATTTATTTCATAACAAATTCACTAAATAAAAAGAGAGAAAGAAAAATAATGGAACAGTCAGCCGAAGTTGAATCCCAATTGGTGGAATCCATTAATTCGGTGAGAACAATTAAACAACTCAATATAGAATATTTATCTAACCTAAAAACAGAAAACCGGTTTGTAACTCTTCTTTATTCAGTATATAAGTCGGGATTAAATTCTCTTTTTTCGCAAAATTCATCGTTTTTTTTGAACAGATTCTTCACTATTGTTTTACTATGGATAGGAAGTATTTTGGTTTTACGTAAAGAAATTACGCCGGGAGAACTAATGTCATTTTATGCTTTAATAGGGTATTTTACAGGACCTGCTTCAGGATTAACGGAAATGAATAAGATATTCCAAAATGCATCAATTGCTGCCGATCGCCTTTTTGAAATTATAGACCTGGAATGTGAACCGGATGGTGAACTTATATGTGCAAATGATAAAGTAACGGGTGATATAATATTTAGGAATGTAAGTTTTAGCTACGGAACAAGAACGGATGTATTCAATAATTTTAATCTTACTATAAAGAAAGGACAAATCACTGCTATTATAGGTGAAAGCGGATCCGGCAAAACAACTATTGCCGCTCTTTTATATAAGCTTTATCCGTTAAATGACGGAGCGATTTATATTGGTGATGCAAATATCTCATATTACAGTAACGAAAGTCTGAGAGAAATGATAGGCATAGTACCTCAAAAACTGGATTTATTAACAGGTACGATAACCGAGAATATTACTGCCGGAGATATGAATCCTGACATGAATCTTATTATTAAAATATGTAAACGATTGGGGATGATAGAATTTATTGAAAATTTACCGGACGGATTTAATACCTATATTGGTGAAAATGGTACTAACATGTCAACAGGACAACAACAAAGAATGGCAATAGCCAGGGCACTTTATCGTAAACCTCAGATCCTGATCATGGATGAAGCAACCTCATCACTTGATTCAATTGCTGAACATCATGTGCAACACACAATCAGAGACCTGAAGGAAGAAGGTAAAACGATAATTATAATTACTCATCGTCTGACTAATATCATTTCATCCGATCAGATAGTGCTTCTTGAAAACGGGAAAGTAGCAGAAAAAGGTAACCACGCTGAATTATATAATAATCGTGGCAAATATTTTCAAATGTGGCAAAAACAAATGCCTTTTGGCATAAAAGATTATAATTAGTGCTTGTCTATATAGTCGAAAGTCTGGTTTAGATAGTTCGCTTAAAGCTCTGTAAATATAAATTTACTATTCTCAAATGACCATTTTGGAGAACGGGATTCTCTGTAAAATCAGGGAAACCCTGTCAGGGGATTTTATGAACGGTCTCTAATTAAGATTATGCCTTTAAAGATGAAACGAGTCATGTACTATCGTTCACACAGGAAAAACATTATAAATGACGAGTTCCATCTCATATAAAATAAACAATTATAATGAGATGAAATCATCTTTCTTAAGTTACATATTCAATAATTTTCTTCTTCGGATCAAATGGATAAAGATCGTTAAGGCCTAATGACTCGACAGCAACATTTATTATCTCCTCATCAGAAATATTAACCGGCCTTCTTTGCCTTCTCAGATAATATCTGCCTGCATCAAGC
>CAZTAL010000142.1:0-12235 GCA_964611525.1 uncultured Prolixibacteraceae bacterium | reverse complement strand
TTTCCGTGGTGCATCATGATTATCCGGTCTCCCAGATTAACTGCCTGTTGCATTGAATGGGTCACCATAAGAGTGGTAAGATTATCTTTTGATATAAGTTGTTGTGTGAGGTCAATAACTTTTGCAGCGGTTTTCGGATCAAGGGCGGCAGTATGCTCATCCAAAAGAAGCAAATCGGGCTTTAGTGCGGTAGCCATAAGTAATGTGAGTGCCTGTCTCTGGCCGCCTGACAGCTTGCCTATGGGATTTTCAAGCCTGTCTTCCAGTTTCATATTCAGTGGCATCACCATTTTTTTGAATTTGTTAAGCAGTGAAACGGGAAGTCCCCAGCCAAAACCGCGCTTTTTACCCCGCTTCATAGCCAGGGCGAGGTTTTCCCTGATTGACATGTTAGGAGCTGTTCCTGTAAAGGGATTTTGAAAAACGCGCCCGATATATTTAGCTCGTTTGTATTCACTCCATTTTGTAATATCCTTTCCGTTAAGTGTAATGGTACCTTCATCAACGATAAAGCTTCCCGCCACCGCATTCAGAAGAGTTGATTTTCCGGAGCCGTTAGTACCGAGTACACAAACAAAATCACCATTGTCAATGCGCAGGGAAACACCCTGTAATGCCTTCACTTCGTTAACAGTTGCGGGATTAAAGGTTTTTTTGATATTTTCAATTGATAGCATGTGATTTTCTTTTAAAGGTCAGTTTTTGCTTATTTTTCATTAATCCTGGCAGGATGAGTGCAATAAATACAAACAAGGCTGTGATGATCTTCAGGTCATTCGGATTTAGTCCCCAGCGAAGAGCTATAGCTACCAGTAACCTGAATAAAACAGAACCCACTACTGCGCCGGCAATTACAAATCCGACACTATTGTCGTTAATTAAAGCTTCACCTATAATAACACTGGCAAGTCCCCAGACCATCATTCCCAGTCCCATCTGAACATCGGCGAAACCCTGGTATTGTGCCAGCAGGGCACCTGAAAGGGCTATGAATCCGTTAGACAGGGCTATCCCTGCAATTATCAGCATTTTTGTATTTACGCCCAGTGCACGGATCATCTGGGCATTATCACCTGTAGCCCGCATAGCTGTGCCGATATTGGTTTTAAAGAACCACCACAGTATTATGCAGAAAATAAGGATTGCAATAAAGGAAAACAGCAGTAGCCAGACATCCTTTGTTGAAACTTCCCATCCTATGATTATCATTTTACTTTCAGGTCCCGAAATTGCAGCAGACAGATTTTCAATCCATGAAAAAACAGTAATTTCACTCAGAAGAGGCAGGTTGCTTTTTCCCATTACATGAAGGTTCACAGAATACAAAGCTGTCATTACAAGTATCCCTGCCAGCAGGGGATTTATTTTAAACTTTGTATGAATTACTCCTGTGGAAGCACCGGCAATCATGCCAGCAATGAATGCTGCCAGGCATGCCAGCAGGGGATTGACACCTGCCACTATCAGCGCAGAAGCTGTTGCAGCGCCAAATGTAAAAGAACCTTCGGCTGTTATATCAGGAAAGGCGAAGATCCTGAAGCTGATAAAAATTCCCAGTGCAAGGAGCGCCAGGATTAATCCAATGGTAGTAGATCCGATTAACAATGACATAATTAAACATTATTATTTTGACAAAAAATTTATTGATTCAACGGGAACTACCCAGCAGAAACCTTTTACAAACCGGCTTTCACCCTGACCTGTGATCTCTCTGGTATCATTTATAAGATGAAGGATATCGGTAATTTCCGTATTATTAAAAATATATTCGATAGTTTCATTCAGGTCAATATTTGTTTTTTTCAGGGGCAGAAATGGAAATACCGATGAATGGATATGTCCCCATAATTTTTTCCCGGGCAACAAAGGCCTGATGAATTTTTTTCCTTCACTGTTTTCTTTGGATGACAGATATCCTGCCGAAAGGGTCAGCATTTTATTGTGGGCAGGTTCTGTTGTGAAATTCATTGTTTGCTTGATTTCAGGAAAAGTAAAAAGTTTTTTACCGTCAACCGGTGAGGTATTCAATGATGTTCCTATCAGGCCCCCGCTTTCAGCTATCATTACTAGAGCTATCTGATCATAATCCGTAAGTTGCATAAGTACTTCTGCAAACCTGCTTAGTTTTATTGTTTTTAAGGGATCAAGAGGATCAAAGCGGATAAGATATGAAAAATGTCCTGTGAAATGAATTCCGTATAATTCGGTAAGCGACACTACCAACTGACCGGTGGCCATCATATAATCGGGTTTTTTTGAGCCATCTCCGGGAAGATATGCAGCATTCTTGCCCAGCAGGATATATTCACCGAAACGGTTTTTACATTCATTGAAGGAAGTACCGATGGCTCCCAATCCGACCGCAAAATGATTGACTCCTGCTTTGATCATCCTAACATGCTCAGGCATGAATCCCGACTTGGCAGTAAGTTCCGGCCTACCGTAAAATTCGATATCGGTTTTTGCATCCGGTGAAAGAGTAGTACGTGTAAAGGCAAATCCGTATGCTTCCAGTCTGTTTAGTTCTTCTTCGCCTTTTTCCAGTTGTTTTATCCGGGATTGCCGGCTCAGCATATCGGCTATTCCAACCATGTTTAGTACCTGCCTTACATTGTCTGACATTTTCAGGATAGTAAAATATCCATTCACGGCATCAAGATTTTTATACTGGGAAACAAGAATCCTTATACCTGCTGAGCTCAGATATTCTATCCCTGTAAGATCAAGTACAATATGATAGCGCCCTTCGCGTACCAGCCTGTCAATGTAATCATTAAGATATCCCGCCCTGTTAGCATCCAGTCTGCCGGTACAGGTAAGACAAATTTCGTCATTGCTCTTTGTCATGCTAATTTCAAGGTTGTTCATACTTCAGCATTTTTAGTTGTTAAAATATTTCTTCGGAACATGCACCCCGAAATGATTCATCGCATCCTTATTTACTTTCACAACAGAATTTGATACTTTACTGAAAGGTATATCTTTGGGAGACACTCCGTCAAGTATTTTTTTTGCTACCAGCACAGCATCGATACCTGCATAATAATAGTCACTTGAAACAATGGCGATAGCACCCTGGGTTATCTGTTGGGTAACATATGAGAAATAAGGAGTATTCGTATCATATGCTACTTTTATAATAGAAGGCCCGCAACTGGCAGTCAGGTTATCAGAGATCTGTGTGAATGCTCCTATTCCCTTGTTTATCAGAACTCTTGCTGCATCGGGAACTTCTGATGTTGAATTGGCCGGTACTGTTTCCAACTCAATGCCCTGTCTTTTTGCAGCTTTTTCAAGTTCTTCCATATATGCAACAGAATTAATTTCACTCGGAGTAAATATAGTTCCTATCTTTCTGATTTCCGGTAAAGATTCCTTAACAAGTATAATTAACTCTTCAAAGTTGCTCATTGTGGATATACCGGTAAGATTGGGATTGTGCTCCATGTTTGATTTGCCAAGTCCGGCACGGACAGGATCTCCCACATTTGAAAATACGATCGGCGTATCGGTTATTTTTTGGGAAAGCATTTGAATAGTAGGTGTGGAAAGGGTAAAAATTAGGTCCCACTGATCGGTAGCCACTGATTGTGCAATATTGTTAAGGATCGATATATCGCCCTGAGAATTAAATACCTTAAGCGTAAAGTCCTTTCCTTCTTTCATTCCCTGATTCTTAAGTTCATCCCGAATACCTCTTTCCGCATCTTCCGAAACAGGACTGTCAACGTAATGTACCAGGCAAAACTTATAACTTTTTGTTTCTCGGTTTTCTTTTTCGGCCGACAGGTATTTTTCCGGGAATGTAACGTTAAGCTCTCTTGCGACATCATGATTGAGGGTAATTTCTTCTTCAACATAGTTCTCAATGGGGATATTTGCCGGGTTTTCCCCGTTAAGTACACGTGCTACAAAAGAAGCCGAGTAAACGCCCGTGCTGTACCATCCCACTCCCACAGCAGCCAGTGCCCCGTATTTCACATAATCCACATCATTCAGAATAAGAGGAATTTTATTATCGCGGCATATTTTCACTATACCGTGAAGTGCCTGAAGGGCCGTATTATCTCCGGTTATCCACATAACATCAATATTTCTCATGCAAAGAGCCGATGCTGCCTGGAACACTTCTGATGTATTTGTAACCGTGTTTTCAACAAGTTCGAGTCCTTTTGCCTCTATAAAATTACGGCCGACCTCAACAACCTTAATTGAGTTTGCTTCAGATGAATTATAAAGAGTTCCTATCCTTTTTGCATCCGGAAATACTTCCTTAATGAAATCAAAAGTTTTTTCCACCGGAGGGAATGAACCTACGCCTGTCATGTTTGGAAGATGATCTGTATAGCTTTTCCCTGCTCCTGCCTCAAGCGGAGTGTATGTCATGGTAAATACCACCAGGTGATTTTTGACTGCCGAAACTGCTGCAGATATACCCGGCGTTGACGTCACCAGTATGAGATCCAGATCCAGGTTGTCCATATTAAGGTGGATTGGTTGCAGGTTGGCGATCTCGCCGTTGGCATGCTGTGAAACAACGGTCAGGTTGCTGTCCTTTACAAAGCCCAGATTTTTCAATCCTGCCCATACCCCCTCCATTGCCATCTCAAAAGTAGCGTCAGGTGCAAAATATGTCATGCCGATCTTGTATGTTTTTCCAGGGATGGCATGATATTCCACATTTGTTTTGAAAGCCGGTTCTGTATCCTTTTTGCCTGTCCTGTTCTGTAAATCGGAGATAAGCAAAATTCCGCCCGCAATTACCAGAGCTATAATACAATTGATTATTTTGATGAGTTTCATGATTTATTGCTGAAGAGCCTCTTCCAGGGTTTCGAATATATCGAAGATAGTTGAGAATCCTGAGATGATAAAAATTTCTTTAATAGAAGGATGCATCTCACATAAGTGAAGTTTACCATTTACTGCAGTAGCTTTTTTCTGTGCTATTAAAAAAACCCTTAGTCCGGAGCTGCTGATATATTTCAGCTCTTTACAATTTATAATGATATTCGTTTCACCGCTGCTGAAAAGCTGGTTTATCTGTTTTTCAAATTCAGCATAATTGGTACTGTCGATTCTTCCAATTATATTGATAACGGAAAAACCATTGATTTTCTCTTTTGTCAAGTTCATTTCAGATGCTTTGTTAAAGTCAGTATATTCAGATTTTTATCTCTTGAATACTTAACAGTATCCATAATCTTCGAGATCAGTAATATTCCGAGTCCTCCTACCGGTCTGTCTTCTACAGCCAATGAAATATCAGGTTCTTTCTGCAGAGTCGGATCGAAAGGAATTCCGTCGTCAATAATTTTTATTGTCAGTTTTTTGTTTTCAACAGATAATGAAATATTGATCAGATGTTTTTTGTTATCACTGAAAGCATAGTAGATGATGTTGGAAAGTGCTTCTTCCAACGCCAGGTTTATATTCATTGTCACTTTACCGGGAAGGTTCCGTTTTTCGGCAAGGCGCTCTATTTTTTCGGCCAGAACAGGTATTTCTTCTATTCGGTTTTCAATTATGAAATGCTCTGTACTAATATTTTTCATTTAATAATATGATAAAAACACTCTGGCTATATATTTGCAATTTACTAAAAAAATTATTATCAACAACTGATTATTATTGGTTCATCCTGAAAAGTATATTTTTATCATCAAATTTCAATGAAAAATAATTGAGTCAAGATACAAAAAATTAATGTTCAAATATTTACATTTTTTATTTATATGACATTTTTTAGATGTTTTTGTTTTTAGACTTTTCGGAACAAGCTCAGGATTGATTTTCATTATTTATGTTCTTTTAAAATATTCTGCTGTAAATCAATTTTCCAGCATATATTTTCAGGATATGGCCATAAATTTTTCAAACCGGATTTTTCGGGAGGGTAATTATAAATTCAGCATATTCATCTTCTTTAGTATTCACATTCAGCTTACCCTGATGCTCGGAAACGACAATATCAAAGCTCAGCGACAAACCCAGTCCGGTTCCCTGTCCCGCAGGTTTGGTAGTAAAGAAAGGATCGAAGATCTTGTCAAGTATTTCCTGCGGAATGCCTGGTCCGTTATCCTTTATACGGATTATCACATTATTATCTGAATTGACAGTGCTGATCTGGAGCACCGGGTTATAGGAATCTTTTAGTTTCTTTTTCTTTTCATGTGTGGAATAACAGGCGTTATTGATAATGTTCAGGAATACCCTGCTTATGTCCTGCGGGACAACGTTTATCATGCCTGTTGTTGTATCGTAATTTGTTTCAATTTTTATATTGAAATTTTTGTCCTGTGCTCTCATGCTGTGATATCCGAGGTTAAATGCTTCAGCAAGCATGGCATTTATATCTGAAGGTTGTTTATCTCCTGCCCTCCCGCGGGAATGGAGTAACATCCCTTTTATGATCCTGTCCGCACGCCTGCCATGTTCACTTATTTTCTGTGCATTTGAAGAGATGTCATCTGTTATTCCCTGCAGATATTCCCTGTCATCAGGTAAAATTTTATCCGAGAGCTTATCAAATTCCTCTTTCAGCTCTGTAGCCAGTTCAGCGGTCAGATCAGAGAAATTATTGATAAAGTTAAGTGGATTTTTTATTTCATGGGCAATACCGGCGGTCAGTTGTCCCAGCGAGGCCATTTTTTCAGACTGTATAAGTTGTGCCTGTGCTGCTTTCAGATTACTGAATGCAGCATCCAGTTTCTTGTTTTTGTCATTTAATTCGGCTGTCCGTTCCTCTACTTTTTGTTCGAGAGTACGACTGTATTCTTCCAGTTTTTCGTTAGACAATTTAAGTTTTGCAGATGCATTTTTAAGATCACTGATTGTTCTGGCCAGTTCATTCTGCATATATATGAATGAGTCATTGAGAGTGCCGATCTCGTCGCGGGATTTTATTTCAGGCAATGTAATATTGAAATCGCCCTGTGCAAATTCCCCAGCAGCATTTGTGAGTATTCTCAGCGGTCTTGTTATTGACCTGGAAATAAAAATTATCACCGACAAAAGGATCAATAATCCAATAATACAAAATACCAAAAGATTTTTAAGAAGGTTATTTATATCAGTCATAAATTCATCTACCGGAAAAACGATTCCGACCGACCAGTTATTTAATTTAACGGGAGCATAGGCAAGCCAGCTTAGCTTCCCTGTATGAACATTCCTGTATTCAAACTGTGCAAAGCTAACTTCACCATGTATCATATTTTTTCCGATTTTCCTCAGCATGGGAGACTCCTGACTGTCTGCAATGCTGAAAATCGTTTCATTCATTATCAGTTCTTTGTCGGGATGCGTCACCATGGTCCCGTTCGATGAGATCATAAATCCGTATCCGGTTTCATATATTTTTATTGAATTCATATATTCCTGCAGCCAGTCGAGTGAGATATCGGCAGTAAGTATGCCTATGAATTTCTTCTGGCCGTTCAGATGTTTATAAATTGGTACGGAATAGGTTGACATTATTGCATTACCTGCTCCTTCGTCGTAATAAGGTTCACTCCACATCGGACGGTCAAGTTCTTTAGGTATCTGGTACCAGTCCATTGAAAAATAATCATATTGTTCATCTCCGATATATTTGAAGCTGATTTTGGATGAATCACGATAAAAATATGGTGAGAAATATTTTTTGGAAACATCATAGTAGTAAGGTTCAAAAGCCAGAGCCGAACCATATATTTCAGGATTATTATTTACCATCTCATAAAGCAGTTTCATCAGTTCTTCTTCTGAATAATTGCCGGTTTCTATTATTTTGGAAAAGTTATGGGGTATTTTTTCAACGGAATTCAATACTTTTTCAACCCGTGCTACGGTAAGAGTGGTAAGGTTTTCAGCATTGGCTATTAGATTCTTCCTTACTATCCTTCGGGAAATATTATAATTATATAAAAAGATCAGCAGGAAAATAATTGCAATACCGGTAAAAATGTAGAGAATCATTTTAAAAGCAAGACCTTTTCTGTGGGTTATTTTATGTATCGCATTCATTTGATGGCAGGTTGATAAAATTGATAAAACGGGGGGACTTCATTTATAAGATTATTTTCTTTTAACAGATTAGCTATGAATAAATAATCGCTTTCAGCAAGGGAGTTATTGAATTCCGTCTTACCTTCGGGAAGATACAAATCCTTGTAACGATCGAGCATCCACCGCTGATGGATCCGGTTAACAGGTATTTTTTCCTTTTTGGCAAATTCCAGTACTATATCTAAAGCTTCTTCTTTATGATTGAAAGCATATCTCCATCCTTCAAGTGTAGCGTTGATAAAATCCACACACAGATCAGGTTCATTTTTTAATTTTTCAGATAAACAATATATGCCGTCTTCTAGAAAATTCAATCCGTAATCAGAATAGAAGAATACATTCAGTTCGTCAGGATCATAGCCCGAATTAATTATAGAGTGGTATTCATCGAACCAGTTTGCATTGATAATATCTACACCGTCCATCAGGAACAAGTTATTGGAGTTCCCTATCGGAACAATTTCAACATCAAGTAGATATTTATTGAATAATGCTCTTGGTTGAAGTTCATAACCAATCCATATGCCCGCACGTTTCCCATCCATATCTGCAATAGTATTTATTTGGCTCTTCTTTTTTGTGATAAGCATTGCAGAGGAACGGGAAGAGGGCTGGATAATATTAACGATATCAGCTCCTTTAGCTTTTAATTCGATGGCATTAACCAGCCAGAGAGCTGCAAAATCAGCCTTACCTTCGGCAATCAGGTCTGTGGAAGTTATAAATGGTTTATATGGGATAATATCCAAATGTATGCCATATTTTTGGTAAATGCCTTTTTCCTTAGCTGTATAATATCCGGCAAACTGTGCCGTAGTCACCCAGTAAGGCAGAAAGGTGACATTCCGTAACTTTCCGGTTGTATGCTTTTTCGCATTTATAGTATCATTTGCTTCATATACGTTATGATCCTTAATGTTTCTGTTATGGTTACATCCGGAAATAATAACGGTGGTATAAATCAAAAGGAAGGTCTGGAGGATAAATTTAGGCGTTGAATTCATATCGATTATTTATTATCACATTGACGTTCTAATTTAAAAATTTTTTTTATATAATTATTGGATTGGGTTTAAAAAGGCGCTTCGCGCCCTTATTAGGCAGATTTTAAAAATTTTCTTGAACTTATTTTAAAAATGTGGTTTAATATCCCGGCCCTTGGGCCGGAAATTTATAAGTCCTGATATTCAATATTTTATTGATCTATAATTATTCTATTATTTTAGCATATTTTATTGTTTTTTTCGGAGTCCTTCATTTATTTATAATTCCTTTTTTAAACCGGCATTAATATTTATACTGGAAAAATATTATATCTTTGATTTTATTATAGTTGTTTGATACACCGACTCCCAGGGTCGGAAATTTATTAATTTGTCCGGTAAACACCATTTGATATTTCGGGGCTGTTTCCCGGGGGTAGCAGATTAACAAAAGTGCGGGTCAGTGATTTTCAAAAAATTATAAAGCCAATAATACCAAAAAATTATGCAGATATTGTTTAATTTCCTTTTCTAATAATAAAAATTTCACTTTAATGGATCAAGCTTTACCTAACGATTTTAAGATACTGGTGGTGGATGATGAAATAGACCTTGAGTCACTTATAAGGCAAAAATTCCGCCGTCAGATCCGCGATAATAAATACAATTTTATATTTGCTTTCAACGGACTGGAAGCTTTATCCCAAATACTTGAATATCCTGAAATAGCTATTGTGCTGAGTGATATAAATATGCCGGAAATGGACGGTCTGACATTGCTGGCGAAATTAAAGGAGTTGAAGAATCAGGGATTAAAGACCGTTATTGTATCTGCTTATGGTGATATGGACAATATAAGGACAGCCATGAACCGGGGAGCTTTCGATTTTGTTACTAAGCCGGTAAATTTTGAAGACCTGGAAATAACTATAGATAAAACCATTGAAGAGATAACTCAAATCCGCCGTTCGATAGCGGAGCATGATCAACTGGTTTCAATCCAGCATGACCTGAATGTTGCCCGCGAAATTCAACAGGCTATTCTCCCAAAGATTTTTCCGCCTTTCCCTTCACAGCAAAATTTTGATATTTATGCTTCTATGTTGGCAGCTAAGGAGGTTGGGGGTGATTTCTACGATTTCTTCATGATTGATCCTACCCAGGTCGGATTTGTTATAGGTGATGTTTCGGGGAAGGGAGTTCCTGCAGCCATCTTTATGGCTGTCAGCCGTACCCTGATTCGAGCCACAGGCATTAAAGGGGTCTCTGCCGGTGAATGCCTGTGTTATGTAAATAATCTGCTGTGTACTGAAAGTGTATCATCAATGTTCGTCACTGTTTTTTATGGTATCCTTGATGTAACAACCGGTAATGTTGAATATGTCAATGCCGGGCATAATCCGCCTTATCTGCTTTCATCAGAAGGGATAAAAAAGATTGAGATAACCGGAGATACAGTTCTCGGAGCTTTTGAAGATATTACTTTCCGGCCCGGTAAAATGCAAATGAAACCAGGTGAAAAACTTTTTCTGTACACTGATGGTGTCACTGAAGCATTCAATTCAAAAGAAGAGTCCTACGGTGAGCAAAGACTTGAAAATTTTTTACAAGAGCGGATTGATTTACCTATTGAAACAATTATTAAGGATTCACAAAAAGATGTAAAATCTTTCGTAAAGGGCGCTCCGCAGTCAGATGATATAACCTTGCTTTCTGTGGTTTATAACGGGTAATAAGCAGTTTAATTCCCTGACCCTTGGGTTGAAAATTTATAAGTTTACTTAGTAAACTCCATTTGATACTACAGGGCTCTGCTCTGGGTTATTTATTTGTTCTTACAATGGTAACAAAAAGAACTTCTCTGTGATAAAGTATTTATAGTTAAGAAATAGTTCCTGGCTTATAAACTTTTTTTCTCTTTAAGGCTCTTTAAAGCGGATAATTCATGTAGATATAATCATAACGTTCATGGATTATTTCAGGTTTCTGGAACTTGCTAAAAACGGAAACATATCTAAGGCAGAAAAGCTTTTCGAAATATTGGCCGGTGTATTCGAGATAGATAAGTCTGAACGTGAGAAATTTATAGAATTTATTTTTCATACTGCCGGCAGTGCGCCGGAATCCCCGTACTTTTTAATTATTGATAATAACAGTCAGCCGGCTGATCTTTAGTGTAAGCATATATATGAAAAAAATTTCATTGGGGAATTGCTTTTTATGAACTCTTCACTGATAGGCCATTTGATTTTTGCCTTTCAGGGAAAAGAAGATCTTACTATTGAAGGTAACCCTGTGTTGACGGACCGGTTTTATGTCTTCAAATATCAAGATAATCAGCATTAATAAGATAGATAATTTTTTATTTTGTGTTTAAAGTTTCATAATGTTTTTTCTGTTTCAGCTCCGGCTCATCATTCCTTTTATGAAATAAAGTAAGTTTATTTGGTAAATATATATTTATTATTAGCTTTTATGTTGAAATTCAGACAAAGCTCAATATCATTGTAACTTGGAAAATTTAGAACAATTATGTATAGACAGAAAGAAATGTTTATTCTAATAAATTAAAAAATTGTTAAATAGACTTGTTTTAGAAAGTATTTAATAATTTTTTACATTTTTTGTTTGGTTTTATTGGTAATCCCGTTTTATTTTGAAGGCAGAAATGAAGGATTTTTAGGAATGAGCTTTTTTTTACCAGGTGCAATACAATTATTTCTTGCTGTTAAAAACAGGGAGGTACCGGTGAAAACAAATTATTCCAAATGTCCTGGAAATATCATCCGGCACATGTCATGTCAATATCAACTATCTGCATTAAAGCCGAATAATTCTTACTTTAATTATAAATATTTAAATTTTATTTGTTATGATTTTATTAAAAAAAATGAATTCTTTAGTAATTATCTTTCTTTTTGGAGTAACTGGTATTTTTGCTCAATTTCCGCAACAACCTGCACAACCAACTGAAGTTAGCGATACCGAGTTGAAGCAGTTTGCATCTGCATATACAACAATTCAATCTATTCAGGAACAACTTCAGAATAAAATGGCATTCGCCGTGCAAAATGAAGGATTGGATGTTCAAAAATTTAACGAAATTTTAAATGCACAACAGGACCCTAATAAGGAAGCGGATGCATCGGAAGAGGAACTTGAAAAATTTGATGCTGCCAACAAATCAATTGAACAAATTCAAA
>CAZTAL010000141.1:0-73570 GCA_964611525.1 uncultured Prolixibacteraceae bacterium | reverse complement strand
CAGGCATCATAACAGCCGCTTTCCATGTCATTGTATGTACGTGCCCACTCAGGTATACTGGTATGACTCGTGCCGGTATTTATCAATGCAGGGTATATCGTTGACTTGCAGAAATACTCCCTCATGCAATGCATTGGCAATTTGCTGGATTTTTGCAGGATCAGTGAGTGATACACCTAATGTATCATAAGTCCCTTTCATTGTAAGTTTGGTATAATTATACTCCGGAAGTAACTCAGAACAAAATGTCTCCCATTTATTGCAGTTACCATATGCCTGGCCTTGAATAAAAGTATCCGAAAAAGCAACCATTTCAGGAATCTCATAATTAACCACTGCCCCACAAACCCAGGGATCATTGTCAAGTATTGTGTCCTCAGGACAAGTAGTGAAAATAATTTCATCTCCGAACCAAACATTTATACCATCGGTAGCATAGCTGCTTGCATAATATTCCCATCCCTGGACTAACCCTGTTAAAGTAGTTGTAGCAATAGGATAATCTGTCCCCCCGGGGATTATTACATTAGTACCGGTTATCTCTTTAGGTGAATCCCCCCAAACAGGAGACTGCCCCGCTTCATAAATATACCCGTATTCGGTGATTGTAACCGGATTTAAGGGCCCATTTTGTATAATGGCGTTATCAAAGCCTGCTGATGTTTTGGACAGTGATATGATATCCCCGGTATTCAGGGTAAAGTCAGCAGGCACTATATAAGTTTTATTCTCAGGAGTAAGATTTAGCTGGCCGGAATAAACAACAACTTGGCTATTCTCATTTTTAATCACATATTCGCACTCATTAGCATAAGATGCTCCAACAAAATTTGTAGTTATTGTATCACCGGGATTTACTGAAAAATTGTAGCTTGCATAGCTTCCGTAAAACGTTACATCATTCAACACTATGTTCCCATTAACCAATACATCTATCGTGCCACCGTGCCATCCATCACCAGCGGAATCCCCTGAGGTCAATAGTATAGATTAAAGAAGCCTGCCCGAACAGTGTTGATACTGCAAGCATCATTGCTAAAATAAAAAGGTAAAATTTTTTCATAAGGCATTCAATTTTAAAAATGTACTCTCATTTTCACATAAAAATTAATTTAAAGGATAAATAAGTCCCCTCTAAAAAGGGACTTTGCATCCTATTTAGACAAATAATTAAATTTATTAAACTGTTTTACAATCAGTTATAAAAGGCATAAAGTGTTTATTAAGAATAATTTTAGTTTTTATACTGAACTCATAAATCAATAAGGATTTTCTGTATCCTGCAAAAGCCACATTTTCGACCAGGCGCTGTTATTGGTTACATCAGTACCTAAATATTGTGTAGGCTCGAGTCTGGAGATTGCTTCTTCTGCATTCGCTGTGTTTTTTGCAATCTCATCATCATAGTGATAGTAAAAACGAAGCGGTAAGGCCTCTCTTCTTGCTGATTCTCCTGTCTGTAATTCAGGCAGCCCCGTTCTTCTCCAGTCGAACCAGGATTCTGCCGCTGCTGTCCAGCTTGCTATCCATTTTTGCTGAATAATGCTTTCTATTCCTGAATAAGGAGCGTTGCTTATATAATCACTGAAAGTATCTCCTATTCCCCATGCATTTAATGATTGCTTAATCCCTTCAGCATAGTGTTCTTCTGCACTTGCCGATATCCAATTATAAGATGCTGCTTCTGCAAGAATGAAATGCGTTTCGGCAGCAGACATGAGGCGCATCAGCAATAAGCCGCCATGTGTTTGTTTGTACATATCGTTGAGTTGAGAGCAGTGCGGATTATAAACTGCCTGATCAAGGTTTGGATTTAAATTGTATTGTGGCGCTGCATAAATAGACGGGGGTATTCCAACGTAATCAGGATCAAAGTCAATCCCCACTCCCCATGATTCAACATAGTCATCGATGACATCCTGGGATATCTCTCTTACACCATCAACAATCCGGTCTATATTTTCACCTGATACCAGCTTTAGTGGTATCCCGATTTTATTAGCATAAACTCCCAGTCGGGGATCATTTAGCTCCTGCATAGCATCCACCAGTGTTGCGCACATCTTTACCCGCATATAAGACCCCCTGGGATCTGTATCGAAAACAGTATTTGTAGGCCATGAGTCGCCGGGGGAAGAACCGATATATCCTACGGTTGCATCATCTGATGTTACTGTAATAACGGGATATTTGCCGGGATCGGAAGCAATTTTGTTTATTCCTGCCTGAGCTGTTGACGGTTCTTTAGCCGAAAGGCGCATGTAGTACCTGAGTGCCAGCGAATTCGCAAATTTTCTCCATTTTGTCACATCTCCTTCATATAGTAAATCCTGTGTAGTGTTAATATTTAAATAAGAATTCGGGCTATTAGACAATAAAGTATTTGCATTTTCCAGGTCAGCCAAGATTCCTAGATAAATATCCTCCTGGGAGTCGAATTTGGGTTTAAAATAATCCGAACCCTCTTCTGCCCTTAGGGCTTCCGAATAAGGTGCATCTCCCCAGAGGTCGGTTATCAGTCCGAATGCGTAAGCCTTCATGACCAGTGCAACACCTTGGTGGAATTCATATTCACCCTCCACCGCTTTTTTGTGGAATTCATCTATATTTCTAAGGTTTCCATAATGGCCAGACCAGCTATGGTCTAGGTTATCCCAATCATAATCATTATGTCCGCCTGACCATCCGTCTTTCTGGGTGTGCTGCATAACACCTGCAATATCGCCCGCTCCCAGACTGACAACTATCTGGCCGACACCGGTAATAAACGTTGGCATTAGCAGGTTAAGATCCGCTGTTTTCGGGTCTACGCCGTTCGGATTGATATTTAGCTCATCCATATCCTTGCATGATACAAAAAAAGCAAGGATTATTGTCAAGGCAATTACAAATATATTTTTTATTATATTCATGGTGATAAATTTTTAGCATTTAAAAAGAAAAATTCACTTTAAAACCGATTGGAACAACCCATGGTTCTGCATTATATCTTTCAACACCTTGCTTAAACCGGCCATTCCCTTCAGCCTGGTAGGCTCTTTCCGGATCTACTCCGATTCCTGAATCTTTAGTCCATAAAATAATGTTCCTACTGTACAGAGACAGGTTTATATCCTTTATACCGAGTTTTTGTGAGAAATTCTGAGGTACCCTGTAATTTAATGAAATTTCTCTGATCTTAATGTAGTCTGCATCAAAAAGGTTTGCTTGTCCAATATCCCATGGATAGCTTACGACGTAAGGTAAAAATACAGTACCTTCATCTCCCAAATTTTCCTGTTCAAGGATAAATTTTCCGTTTTCATCGTAATGACCTATAACTCCCGGAGCAAAAGTTCCGTCGTATACTGTGTACCCGCTGAAACTTTCGGGGAAACCTCCGAATTCGGGGGTTGGGCCGCCAACCGGATGTGGTACATCGGCAAATAATAATTCCTCTTTATTGGCAAGTACCCATTGCTTCAAATCCTCGTTTGGGGCTCCTCCGAGATTACCCGGATGTACCAGTCCATCAAGCCATTCTTTCGACATGGAATCTTCGGACAAGTACCGGAAAGATTGTGAAACATACTGTCCCCCCGATCTCCAGTCAAATGTCATACTTAACATAAAATTTTTATAGGAAAGCGATGATTGGAGTCCCATGATAAAATCGGGATTATAGTTTCCTACAAGTGAATATTCTTCTTCTCCCTGCCATTCTGCATCCAAACCACTACCAAGTAGGGGGAATCCATAGTAATCTGAATCAGGATCTGTTACTCTCATAACCTTTCTGGAATAAAGGTTTCCAAGTAATCCGTTATGGCCCTGATCTTCATTTTTCACATAACCAATACTTCTGACCCTTGCCTCATCCCAGAATTCAACGAATTCAACTTCTTCTGTAAGTTCAATAATGTAGGTTCTGTTTCTGGTAAAATTGAGGTTTATATCCCAGTTCCAGTTTGTATTTCTCACGGGTGTTACTCCCAGGAGGAATTCCCATCCTTTACTTTGAAGGAGCCCTGCATTGATCTGTATGCCGCTGAAACCAGTTGAGGAAGCCAGAGGAACACCTAATATCTGATTTTTATTATCGACTTTATAGTAAGTACCATCGAAACGTAATCTGTTCGATAATAATCTAAGTTCGGTTCCGAATTCATAAGAAGTTGCTTCTTCAGGCAGTAACGTTGGATTAAGTAATCCGCTTTGCTTTGACAGGCGTATTGCGTCACCCCATTGGCCTGCATTTTGATATGTAGGGTATAAACCATATGGATTTGTATCATTTCCTACCTGTGCCCATCCTCCTCTTATTTTAAACATATCGACTTTGTCACCCATATCAGTTAGCTGATCAACCATTAAACTTATGGAAGCTGAAGGGTAAAAATATGAGCGGTTTTCAGATGGCAAGGTGCTTGACCAGTCGTTTCTTGCAGTCAGATCAACGTAAGCAAATTCTTGCCAGGCAAGATTGACAGTAGCATATAAACTGTTGATTTCTTTATGTCCCCTGTAATTGTTGTATTGTAGCGAACCTGAACTAATGTTTTGAACTGTAAAAACATTAGGAACAGTTAATCCTGAGCCTGATTTCGATGAATTGCTGACATGGGATGTTTTTCTGTAAAGAATATTGCCACCGCCGGAAGCAGAAACATCGAAATTTCCAATTTTTTTTGAATAGGTAGCCAAAATATCATAATTTCTCTCAAATGAATTTGAAGTAACTATACCATATGCGCCATTATTAGGCTCTTGTGTGTATCCCGGTGCAATTTTTGTTTCACGCACTTCATCCGTTTTGTTGATAGTCATACGTCCCCTTAAATTGAGTTCGGGTGTGATTTGCCAGTTAGCAACAAGGTTCCCGAATCCCCTGTAGCGGTTAAAACTATTATTAACGTCATATGCCAGGAAATAAGGATTTTCATGTCCTCCGGAAACACGTTTGATATCTTCTCCTGATCCGTAATCTTTTAATTTTAGTATATCGATGTTAGACGGATGAAAATAAACCCACTGCAGGGGATTGGTTCCCCGGTTTGAGGCCGGCCTGTTGTCTGCCCATGAATTGTTAAAATTGATATCTGTGCTTATTGTAAGATTATCGCGTGGTTTTGCGGAAGCCGACAAAGTAATAGTGTTTTTATTCAGGTCGGAATTGGGAATTAATCCGCTATGCGTCATATTGGTTACTCCCAGTCGGTAGTTTAGAACATCTGAACTACTGGCAATTGAAGCTCCATTTGATGTTGTCAGTGCATAATCATTTATAAAGTTTTTAAAATTATCAGGATAAGAAACTACTTCTGTGGGGATTCTTACACCGTTGGCATCGAGCGGTGCGTCCCATTGAACAGCCCAGTAACCCTTGTCGTTTTCCGGTCCTGCTCCGGTTGCTTCGGTGGGATTAATTTCGGGTAAGATTCCTCCACTGACATTTTCAGGCCTGTAAGAGAAAAAACCTGATGCAAATTGTTTATGTACGTTCAAATAACGAACAGGATAGTCGAAGACAGTATTAGAGGTTATGGTAACCTTCATCCCTTTCTCCTTTGCTTTTTTTGTCGTAATAAGTACTACTCCGTTCCCTGCACGTGTGCCGTATAAAGCAGCAGCACTAGGACCTTTCAGGATTGATACATCTGCAATACTTTCCGGATCAAGGTCGGCAATGGCATTCCCGTAATCAACTCTGTTATCTTCACCAAATCCGCCAACGTTGTTAACAGTATTTGAAATAGGGACCCCGTCTACTACAAAAAGCGGTTGATTATCGGTACTCATAGAAGTAGCCCCTCTGATAACCATATTAACTGTGGAACCTGCTCCGCCGGTAGAGCTTATGGATACACCCGGAACCTTGCCGGCCATGGAATTCAAAACGTTTTCCTGGGCAACCCGGGTTAATTCTTCTCCGTCGACCCTGCCAACCGAAAAACCCAATGATTTTTCTTCACGTCTGATCCCCAAAGCTGTAACCACTATTTCTTCGAGAGCTTCTATACTTTCTTCCATTTCGACGTTAATAACATTGCGGCCTTCAACAGGAATTTCCTGTGTGCTGAATCCCACAAAAGAGAAAACCAGAATTGCATCGGAAGCTGCTTCTATGTTATATTTCCCTTCATTGTTAGTAGTAGTGCCTTTTATAGTTCCTTTTACGATAATAGTGAGTCCCGGAAGAGGTGTCCCGTCTTTAGCGGATTTAACAGTACCCGTAATACTTATTGTTTCCTGTAAAGCCGGATTTGAAGCG
This sequence comes from uncultured Prolixibacteraceae bacterium, assembly GCA_964611525.1. Classification (GTDB taxonomy): domain Bacteria; phylum Bacteroidota; class Bacteroidia; order Bacteroidales; family Prolixibacteraceae; genus JAAYJR01. Next base: position 67,320 of record CAZTAL010000141.1, on the reverse strand, counting down.
AACTTTGATTCTGCACTGACAGAATGAAAGGAAAATAAATATATCAATGCAGAAAGTGTAAAAGTCAGGAGATAACTCATTATTTTTTTTGATATAGATTCAGATTTCATTTGTTTGTATTTATAATTTATAATGGTAATAAATGGAATTCGCCATAGATATAAAAATTTTGATTTATTATGAGTAACCACTAATGGCTTGTTTTATTCAGTTATATTAATTTTCAAAGAAAACTCATGTAATTAACCATGAAAAAATAATAATTTTCGTTTCATAACTATTAATTTGTACTGGTCTAGTCTACTACCTCGAATGTGAGGATCAAAGCATTAGTGCTCAGTGCAATCAATGGATCCTGGCTTACTATTGCATCAGGACTCAATGTAAGGAACATCACGAGCCTCATTGATTCATCAGTTATTTCCTCAACAATGACTTTTCTGTGAAAGTCCATTATGCCAACAAATTCTGTTGAATTGGGAAAATCTATGGTCATTACACCGGGATAGGTAACTATAGGAATTCCAGAACTCACCCCTGTGGCAAAATCAGGTATGGTCGGTATGGAGAAATCTTCGCTTTCAGTAAGGAAAAATATTGCATTTTCGTCAGGTGAATAAGTGGATAAGGCAAAAGCATCTTGCCCGAAAACTGCTGCTCCTCCTGTTTTAGTTATAGTGGATAATCCAAATTGTTGCATTACCATAGCATAAACAATACCCCCAAAAGAAGAGCCGTCTTTTGTATCGTGCTTGTAACTGCCATCATAATAAAAAGTAAATTCATCATTGTAAGCTTCTTTTAAACCTAAATACAAATCAAAAGCTCCGGTTGGCAGGTATTCAATGTCTTCATCATACAATGAAAGGGTCGCATCTGAGTTTACCACTTTGTCATTGACCGAATGTCCTGCAGAAAGTTTCCATGTTTTTCCATCATAATCATCAGCAGTATGATCTCCTGTGAGTAAATCATAAGGAGTTAGTTCAATGGCCAATTTCACCTCATCCGTGGCGGTATTACCAGATTCATCTTTTGCCGTTAAGGTAGCAATGTAATATCCACCCTCATCATAGACATGTACAGGGTTTTTTTCGGCACTCGTTTCCCCGTCGCCAAAATCCCATGACCAACTGACAGCGCTGTGAGTTAACGCGGTAAATGCAACTTGTTTGTCCGCAACACTATGAAAAATTATTGCTGATAATGGAAATTCAGGCCGGGTTTCTTCTTTTGTGCAGGAAGACAAAATGCATGTCATTATACACAAAAGGATTAAAATTAAAGAATAGAATTTTTGTTTCATAGATTGTATTATTGATTTAAATAATTCTTTATAATTTACAAAAATTTTTGTAAATTATAGAAAGAAAATATAGGAATTATAAATAATTCATACGATAAGGGTCATTTATAATATTTCGTCTTCATCAGCAAGAAAAATTTTGGTGCTTTTAGAATAAATTCCACCGTTTGGGTGTGGATAGAGAAGGTCAATATAAAATGCCCTGAATCCTTTGTCAGGATAATTTATTGTAATTTTTATATCGCGTCCGGTTACGTTAGTTATTTGTTTACTTAAAAATTCGTTATCCCTGAAGTCGCGATCTTCCGAATCGGAACTCCATAATAGTGCACCGGCTAATATTTCGGGTGAAGTTTTTACAGTAATGGATATACCTTTTTCGTTTTCCTCGCTGCTCCAACTGCAGGCCGGATATTTAATATTTTCCAGTGTTTCCCCGAAGAAGGCGCTTAATGCTTGTATGGCTTGTTTCTTGTCACCTAATCCATGTCCTGCATTTGGAACATAATGGATATAGTTTTCGCCCGGAATTTGATCAAAATAGTGTTTGACTGCATCCACAGGCCAATATTCGTCGTTAGTGCCTATAAAAATAAGTTTAGGCATAGTCAGCCTTTCACGATAAGAAAAAGGATCTATCATAGTGGTAATTTCCTGTCCCTCGGGTGTATCTATATCCTGTGCAATGCCGAGTTCAACGTAATCCTGAATTTGTATACTATAATCACCCCATGCCTCTAAATGGTAACTGATATTTTTTGGCATATTGAGCATGTCGATAACCATTGGCGCTATTGCTTCAACGCGTGAATCACTTGCACCTGTAAGCCATGTTGTCCACCCCCGTTTTGATGCTCCTGAAACAACAAAACCGGTAATTTCATGTTCTAGATTAGTGACTGAAAATGACTCAATAGCATTCATTGCCATGACAGCACTTTTTACCATAGGAAACAGCAGCGGCCAGGTCAGGTCTTTATCATTGCGATAATTATGTAAGGTGTATGAAATGAGTTCATCCTCAGTAAGATCGCCATAAAGAGGTTGATTGGGTACCTGATACAGGACGGCAACCATAGCTTTATTTTTTTTCGCGACTAATCCCATAATCTGAAGAGCGTCGTCATCTTTTTCCTTCCACTTAGGCATTTCATTCTCATTGCTCCCCCCTGTAATAAAAAGCAGGGCCTTTTCATGTATAAAATCATCGGGAACAACAATAGAAAGTTGGTGCCTCCATTTATATTTTCTCCATTGTTGTGAAGTAAGAAGCAAATTATAAATTTTTAATCCGTCTTGACCGTAAGAATCAACCAGTTCCCATTCGAAGGACTTGTCCTTTTTTTCCAGGTATGACTCAAGTGCAGTTTCCGGCGTCAACTCTTTGTCGGATTTACAGGAAAAAATCAGAGACAGGAATAATAGTGCTATTCCTGCAAACTTTGCAGTTTTTTTTATTAAATAATTCATGGTTTTAATTTTAAGTTTTTATAAATGACCCTTGGAAAATTTCCTTATATATTCAAATATAAATAATTTTTAAATCATAAATGTGATCAATATTTATACTTTTGTTTATTTGTTACCTTAAAATCTAAAATATAAATTATATGGCCAACATAGAAACAACATATTTGGGACTGAAACTTAAAAATCCTCTTGTAGCAGCAAGTTCGGGTTTAACGGGTTCGACAGGTAAGATAAAAGATTTAGAACAGGCTGGTATAGGTGCTGTAGTACTTAAGTCTGTATTTGAAGAACAGATCAACAATGAAGTTACAAGTCTGTTGATGAAGAATTCCCAAAACATTACTTACCCTGAGGCAGAGGATTATATTAGTAATTATATTCGTGATAATACATCTAAAAAATATTTAGATTTGATCAGTGGTGCGAAAAAATCAGTCGGCATACCCGTCATTGCCAGCGTTAACTGTATCTCAGCCAGCGAATGGACAACTTTTGCCAAAGATTTTGAGAATGCCGGAGCTGATGCACTTGAACTGAATATTTTTTATGTACCGGTAGACCTCTGGGAAGAACCTGGGGAAATAGAACAGCTATATACTGAAGTTTTAAGTAAGGTGAAAAGAGAGGTTTCAATTCCTGTTTCCGTTAAGATGGGATTATATCACAGCAATATACCCGCAATGGTTTATAAGCTAAAAGTTAACGGAGCCAAAGGGGTGGTTATGTTCAATCGTTTTTATGAACCTGATATTAAACTGGATACTCTTGAACTTATACCCGCAAGTGTTTATAGTAATCCTGCAGAGATCAGACATACGCTGAGATGGGTTGGATTAGTATCATCACAGGTTCCGGAAATTAATATTGCGGCATCAACAGGGATACACGATGGGCAGGCAGTGTTAAAACAGCTACTTGCAGGAGCGCAGGTTGTTCAATTATGCTCATCGTTATATATAAACGGCAATAAAGTAATTTCTACCATTTTATCAGAGATAAGTGAATTCATGAAAAAATGGAATTTTAAAAGGATAGAAGATTTTCGCGGGCGGCTCTCTTATAAAAAAATATCAGACCCACTCATTTATGAGAGGTCTCAGTTTATGAAATATTTTTCTTCAAAATAAAAATATCCAATAATTCTGAAACAATTGGCCGTTCAATTTCGTTTAAAGTATAACTATGAAAACAATTAGTAAGATAAAAACGGAATATGAAAGCAAAAATCCTTACCGGGGATATTACTACAGGTCGGTAAGGCATGAAATCACTCATGAGCGGTTTGTTGTACCATGGCAGATGGATGAAAAGGAGTCTACTGATATTCAGACTCATAAATAATCATTTAGAGGATAAACATAATTATTTCGGTGGACTTTATAAACGAATTTTAATTAATACCATTTTTTAATCGACTCCATGGATTTCCTTTTTCGTTTTGTAACGAAGGGATAATAAAGCCAAGATTCACTTCGCCATGAAGGGAAGGTTTATTATGTGGCACCGAATAAGAACAACCTGCGGAAAAATTTATCCGTAAATTGTTTAATTTCCAGCCTGCCAGGACAGTGAGGCCATACTGATGTCGTATGAAATTGTTTTGTACAAATAACCCGTATGTTTTTTTGGGTAACTCTATCCTCATACCTGTAAACATAATCAATGTATTTTCAGATAATAAAACGGCTATTTCCGGAGTGGCAAGGTATTGTCGTGAGGTAAGACCTTTTAATTTCCCTTTGATTTTTTTTGCGAAATAGAAAGTAAAACTATTTGGCAATTGCCCGGCACGGATATTTTCATATAAGGAGATATTTTTTAAGGGTATGGCCGAGGAAAGGCCTGCTATAAGATACGGAGCATCCCATAAAAGAGCCAACCGGGGTATACCAGTAATATTATTTTTACAAAAGTTCTCAAATCAATGATTGCCGGATAAGCAAAATTAATCATTTTATGAAGGTAAATATAACAAATGTGTATGGGACAAATAATATCTTAAATATATACCTTTGCAGGAAATGAAAAATATTGAAGAGCTCAGGGAAACTAATATTGGCCAGTTGATGCTGAAATATTTTGTTCCGGCATTTGTGGGTGTGTTTGTGAATGCCTTGTATAATATAGTAGACCGGATATTTATCGGACAGGGGGTTGGAGCTGAGGCATTATCGGGTGTTTCGGTTATTTATCCTATTATGTTGATAATGATGGGATTTAGTATGCTGATAGGAATTGGTACAGGTGTTTATATTTCTTTAAATATGGGGAAAAAAGATTTGGACAGGGCGGAACAAACACTGGGAACGGGTTTTATTTTTATGTTGATAGTTTCTGTGCTTATAATGATAATAATCTATATCCTGAAAAAACCTATATTACGTTCTTTCGGAGCCAATGAAGAGACATTTCGATATGCAAACGAATATCTGAATATTATCATTGCCGGTGTTACTTTTATGGTCGTCGGTTTTTCTCTGAATAATGTGATAAGATCTGAGGGGAATGCACGGATAGCTATGTTGTCAATGATACTGAGTGCAGGGTCTAATATCATATTAGATACGGTATTTATTTTTTGGCTTGACATGGGAGTGAGGGGGGCAGCCTATGCCACTATTATTTCCATGTTCATTTTAATGGTCTGGGTTATTGCTCATTTTAGGGGAAAGCGTTCAGTTGTCAAGCTCAGAAATAAATATATGCGTATCAATTTGGGGATATTTTTTGAGATCATAGCCATAGGAATGGCCCCATTCTCAATGCAGATGGCCAGCAGCCTTGTGCATGGTCTGCTTAACAAGAAGTTAATTGATTTCGGAGGTGATCTTGCTGTTGGTGCAATGGGTATCGTTAATTCAGTAATTTCACTGGTAATTATGGCTATTGTGGCTATAAATATGGCCTCACAGCCTATTATAGGTTTTAATTACGGAGCCAGATCCGTAAGGCGTGTTAAAGAAGCTCTCCGGATTTCTCTTATCGCGGCTACCCTTGTTTCTTTAGCGGCGTTTATATTAATAGAATCGATACCGGGAATAATTGTAAGGGTTTTTAATGATGAGAGTGTCGAGTTATTTAATATTGCTGTAAACGGACTTCGGATGGTAGTGCTAGCTTTTCCTTTTGTAGGTTTTCAGGTAGTGGCTTCCCATTTTTTCCAGTCCATAGGGAAAGCAAAAATTGCTATGTTTACAACCTTGTTTCGCCAGGTTATCGGACTTATTCCATTATTTTTTATATTACCGGTTTTTTGGGGTATTAATGGTATTTGGTTATCCTATCCTATTGCTGATACTATGTCAGCATTTGTTGTAGTATGGTTTTTGTTACGTGCATGGAGAAAATTACCCGAACTTGAAAACGGTGACTGATATAAAGGGTTACAACTATTTAAGTTTACTCTTCAGCGCCTGACCGGTAAAAGATTTATCTGACTTAACCAGGTCTTCGGGTGTACCGGCAAAAACCATGTGGCCGCCCTTGTCACCTCCTTCGGGACCCAAATCGATTATCCAGTCGGCCGATTTGATTATTTCGGGATTATGCTCTATTATAATAATTGAATGTCCCCTGCTGATTAGAGTATTAAATGAATCGAGAAGCTGACGTATATCATGAAAGTGTAGCCCGGTAGTTGGTTCATCAAATATGAACAAAGCAGGTTCATCTTTTTCATGAGCGAGAAAAGAAGCCAATTTCACCCTTTGGCTTTCACCACCCGACAGGGTGCTCGATGACTGACCGAGTTTTATATAGCCCAAGCCTACATTATGCAGAGGTTTCAGTCGTCTTACGATTTTATTTTCGGTTGAAGAATCTTCCGAAGAAAACAATTCTATTGCTTCGTTAACAGTAAGATTTAGAATATCATTAATGTTTTTCTCTTTGTATTTAATTTTCAGTATATTTTCCTTAAACCGTTTCCCTCTACAACTTTCACATGTAAGATATACATCTGCAAGAAATTGCATTTCAACCTTGATTATTCCCTCTCCTTTGCATTCATCGCACCTGCCACCGTCAACATTAAATGAAAAATGATGTGGCTTTAATTTTTGCATTATGGCTGACTGTTGGGATGCGAACAATTTTCTTATTTCATCGTAGGCTTTAAGGTAGGTTACAGGATTTGAGCGGGATGATTTTCCAATAGGATTCTGGTCTATGAATTCAACCGAATTAATCATTTTATAGTCGCCCAGGATTGCATCGTGTAGTCCTGCTTTTTTACCATATCCTCCCAAAATTTTTGTTAAAGCCGGAAATAGTATTTCTGAAATAAGCGATGATTTACCTGATCCGCTGACGCCGGTTACTACCGTTAAAATATTTAGGGGAAATTTCACCCTCAGATTTTTCAGATTATTTTGTCTAGCTCCCAATACTTCAATGAAATTACTCCATTTTCTTCGTTGAGCGGGTACTTCTATTTTTTCAGTACCGTTAAGGTAACGTGCGGTCAGACTGTCATGGTGTTCATTAATTTTTTTATGGTCACCCTGAAATATAATTTTACCTCCGTGGTGGCCAGCAAAAGGGCCAATATCGATTATCCGGTCAGAAGCTCGAATAATTTCTTCGTCATGTTCTACAACTATCACCGTGTTCCCTGTTTTTTGTAACATGCGGAGAACTTTTATTAGTTTTTGTGTATCACGGGGATGAAGTCCGATGCTTGGCTCATCCAGTATATAAAGTGATCCAACAAGGGTGCTTCCTAATGAGGTGGCCAGGTTTATTCTTTGTGACTCACCGCCTGAAAGACTTGATGAAAGCCTGTTGAGGGTAAGATAACCCAGACCTACATCACACAAAAAATTAAGCCTGCTTTTTATCTCAGTCAGTATACGTTTTGCTATTTCTTTATCGTGTTTGCTTAGTTTAAGGTCCGAAAAAAATTGTTTTAATTCCGAAACCGTTATCAATACAAGCTCCTGTAGTGATTTGCCACCAACTTTTATATAACCTGCCTCCTTTTTCAATCGGGATCCTTTGCACATTGGGCAGATTGTTTTACCACGGTATCTTGAGAGCATTACCCTGTACTGAATTTTATAACTTTTTTCCTCAAGGTATTTGAAAAATCTGTTTAGTCCTTTAAAATAGCTGTTGCCGGTCCATAGTAAAGCTTTTTGTTCTTCTGTAAGCTCGTAAAAAGGCTTATGGATCGGAAAGTTAAATTTATCGGCTGAATATATTAGCCTGTTTTTCCATTTGCCCATTTTCTCACCACGCCAGCAGGCTATGGCATCCTGATATATTGATAATGATTTGTTGGGGATAACGAGTTCTTCATCAATACCTATTATTTTACCATACCCTTCACATAAAGGACATGCCCCTACAGGATTATTAAAACTAAATGTATGGATCGTCGGCTCTTCAAATTCAATGCCATCTGCTTCAAACCTGTTAGAAAAATGGTGTTTAATAATTTCATTATTTATATAAACCTTGACTATACATTTTCCATGTCCCTCATAAAATGCAGTCTGAATTGAGTCGGCTATTCTTTCCCGTGTATCTTCATCATTTTTGACGGCAAGTCTGTCAATAACAACATTGCACCCATTGATACAAAGTTTTTCATCATCCCAATTTAAAAAATCATCAATCTTAAAAATTTTATCATTTATTTCAAGACGGGTAAAACCCTGTTGCATTAATAATTCAGCTTCTTTTTGCACTGAACGGCCGTTTTTGGTTGTCAGTGGCGTCACAATCATAATACGACTTTCCGGCGTGAAAGAATAAATGTAATCCACTACATCCGATACCCGGTGTCTCATTACCTCTTTGCCTGAGATGGGAGAAAATGTTTTGCCAGTCCTGGCATAGAGCAACTTAAGATAATCGTATATTTCGGTTGAGGTGCCAACAGTAGACCGGGGATTTCTGGTATTGACCTTTTGTTCTATGGCAATAGCGGGTGGTATTCCTTTGATAAAATCAACCTCAGGCTTGTTAATTCTTCCCAGAAATTGCCTTGCATAAGAAGAAAGGCTTTCTACATAACGTCTTTGTCCTTCAGCAAAAAGTGTGTCGAAAGCTAATGAGGATTTACCTGAGCCTGAAACTCCGGTAATAACAATGAACTGGTTTATAGGTATTTCCAGACTTATATTTTTTAAGTTGTTAACCCTTGCACCTTGAATTGTTATATATTTATCTGTTTTTATCGATGACATTGTATGAGCCCCGATTCTAAATTTTATTAAAAAAACTTGTATTTCTCAATAAAAAGTAAGATTTTTACCATGCAAAATTAAAAAATAGTTTTACTTCAAATTTAAAAAGGACGCCTATCGAACAACTTTACTTTTTGTAAAAAAAATAGAAAGTAATGTTCAGAACAAATTTACTGAACGATAATGAACTCGTTCAACAGTTTATTGATGGCGACCAGTCTTCACTTGAGATCTTAATTAACAGGCATAAAAGCAGGATATATTCTTATATTTTGCTTATAGTGAAAAATCAGGAATTAGCCGAAGATATCTTTCAGGAAACATTTATAAAAGTGATAAAATCCCTGAAGCGTGGTAAATATGTGGAAAACGGAAAATTTGTTTCATGGGTTCTGCGTATAGCCCATAATCTTATAATTGATCATTTCAGGAAAGAGAAGTTGCAGGGTACCGTTTCTAACGACAGTATGGAGATAGATATTTTTAATTCCCGCAAATATTCCGAAGACACAATTGAAGATCATATGGTTAATAACCAGATATTAAGAGAAGTCAGGGAGTTGATCAAGGAACTTCCGGAAGATCAGCAGCAGGTTATCTATATGAGACATTATATGGGGCTCAGTTTTAAAGAAATTGCAGATCAAACCGGAGTAAGCATCAATACGGCATTGGGACGTATGCGTTATGCATTAATTAATTTGAGAAAGTTAATAAATAAAAAGAATCTGACTTTAACTCGAAATTAATAATTCTTAACACAATATTAATAAAACAGGGACGTTCTGTTTTGAAACAGAGAATGCCTATGAAAAATGATTCTACTTTTTTCTTTTTTATTAAAAAAATTTATTTTAAGTCCCCATGTGATAATATTTCTCTTGAAGAGTTTGAGAATAATGATATGGCAGGAATAAGAGACGGATTTTTCCCTTCTGAAAAGATTATTTGCAAGATTATTGATTTTGCCTACTCCTATGATGTTGTTGATACAAGGTCAGCAGGACAGGTCGAGATAAACCTGAACTGACAATTTTTTAATGCAGGGACCCAGCCCAATTTTTTATACATGGCTTGATATTCTTTTGGTAAAATTTCAGGATATACGACGTCTTTATCATAAGAAGTATGTTTTTGTGGCATTATTTAGAATAATTATAAATAAATGCTTGGTGATTGATCATTAAGAACTTTTTGAAATAATTGGTTAATTGTTTTAAAGTATTACTGTTATTGCTTTTAATGGCTTCATTTTTATCAGTCGTACATTTTTTGAGGCTTTACTTTAAAATAATGATATAATACCTGTATAATGCGCACTTTGTTTCTACAAACTCAGTTTTTATATTTGTCCACAATTTTATTAAGCTAAAACAATTATATTTCTGTCTTTTCAAGCTTATATATAAAAATATTTTTTTTAAAAGATTTAAACAAATGAAGATATTAGTTTGTCTGGGAAATGTGCCGGATACAACTACCATGGTAAAATTTGCTGATGGTACCGCTCTCGATAAAACGGGAATTCAATGGATTATAAATCCGTGGGATGAACTTGCCCTCACCCGGGCGATTCAATTGAAGGAAGATAATGGTAATTCGGTAGATTCCGTTACAGTTATTACAGTAGGAGAAAAGGATGCAGAACCAACCATGCGAAAGGCTCTTGCAATTGGAGCAGATGAGGCTATCAGGGTGGATGCTGATCCTCAGGATGCATATTCTGTTGCATTTATGATAGCGGAAGTATTGAAAGACCAGAATTTTGATATAATTCTGGCAGGGATCGAATCTAGTGATTACAACGGATCAATGACAGGCGGCATGCTGGCCGAACTCCTCGGAATTCCATCTGTTTCATCTGTTTCAGGGTTGACTCTCAATGGAGATGAAGTAATACTTACCCGTGATATTGAAGGTGGAAAAGAGGATGTCACTGTTCCTGTGCCTTTTATTGCTATTGTGCAGAAAGGTATTGCTAAAGAGCCGCGCATAGCAGCTATGAGGGGAATTATGATGGCACGCAAAAAGCCGTTGAATGTTGTTTCCCCCATTAAAGTAGATCCTCTTACCGATTATGTGAGTTTTGAAATTCCGAAACCTAAACCGCCATGTAAAATTGTAGACGCGGATGAAATTAACAAATTGATTGATATGCTTCAAAATGAAGCTAAAGTTCTTTAATATAATTTTATTCAGAATAATAAAAACATAAAATATGTCAGTTTTAGTATATGCTGAAAATTGGGATGGAAAGTTTAAAAAATCATCATTTGAACTGGTTTCATATGGTGCTAAGGTAGCTGAGATGCTCGGAACCGGTTTGTCTGTTGTTTCCATAGGAAATGTTGATGATCCCGAGTTAAATAAACTGGGTAATTACGGAGCCGGGAAGATTTTAAAAGTAGAAGATGAAAAGATACAGGGACTTGACAACCAGATATTTACCAGTATTTTATCTCAGGTTGCTGCTGAGGAAGAAGCGGAAGTTGTTGTGATTTCCCATAACAATACAGGGAAAGCTATAGCGCCAAGACTTGCAGTCAGTTTAAAGTCAGCCTGCGGAGCGGGTGTTATTGAACTTCCTGTTTCAACTGATCCTTTTACAGTTCGTAAAAAGGTTTTTTCAGGGAAAGCTTTTGCAAATGTTGTGCTGAAAACAAGCGTTAAGATTTTAACATTGATGCAAAACTCTTTTGAAGTGGTTGAAACTAAAAATGAGGCAAATATTGAACCTTTTAAGGTTGAGGTGGATGAATCTGTTACTGTTGTAAAAGATATCAGGAAGCAGGTTGGCAAAATCTTGCTTACTGATGCTGAAATAGTTGTTTCTGGGGGCCGCGGCATGGGTTCATCCGAGAACTGGGATGCTATCCAGGATCTGGCAGATGCGTTGGGAGCAGCTGTTGCATGTTCTCGTCCGGTATCTGATGAGGGATGGCGCCCTCATGAGGAACATACCGGACAAACCGGTAAGATCATTGGCCCTAACCTTTATATTGCCGCAGGTATCTCAGGGGCAATACAGCATATGGCAGGAGTAAGTTCTTCGAAATGTATCGTAGCCATAAATACTGATCCCGATGCCCCGGTTTTTGAATATGCAGATTACGGTATTATAGGGGATGCTCTTAAGGTTTTACCTGCTATGACACAGGCTGTAAAAGAAGCTAAGAACGGTTAGGTTGAGAAATTAGTTATACGACAAAAATATTCCCGCTAAGCGGTTTAAATTATAAATAATCAATTATAATTTATATAGAAGCTTTATTATTTTTATAATTGCTTTGTATATAATAATTAAACTTAATGATAAAACAGGTTATTTTTGCTATTGTATTAGCAATCACCCTGGGTATTTTCGGATATACTGTAAGAAAGTTGGCTGCACTGTTCAGACTTACAAAACCTACAGCTCCGGTGAAGGATATAGGGAAGAGAATTCTGCTCACCCTCAGAGTGGCCTTTGGGCAGAGCAAAATTTTCAGAAAGCCTGTAGTTGGGTTAATGCATGCATTAGTCTGGTGGGGATTTTTAATAATCCTCATTGGAAGTATAGAAATGGTCATCGACGGTTTAACAGGAACTGACAGGGTTTTGGGTTTTCTTGGTGTCGTGTACGATGTTATTATTGCTTCGGGTGATGTTTTTGCTCTTGTTATCGGTATTGTGGTAATTGCCTTTTTAGTACGCCGGATATTTATGCATATAAAGCGGTTTGAAGGAGTTGAGATGAAGCATAAGTATCATGTGGATGCCGGTATTTCTCTGTTTTTGATTCTTTTCTTGATGATCACCCTGTTGGGTTATAATACATTTTATATTATTGATTCCGGACTTGCCGACGAGAATTTGACAGGTGTATATCCTGTAAGTCTTTATATTTCCGGTTGGTTTGAAGATGTATCTGGCCGGACCGCTTATTTTATAATGGAGGTTAACTGGTGGTGTCATATACTCGGCATATTTGTTTTCGCCAATTATCTTCCCTATTCCAAGCATTTTCATGTTTTTATGTCGGTACCCAATGTTTTTCTTAGCAATTTGGAGCCGCGCGGGAAAATGGTTACAATGGATGACATTATAAAAGAGGTAAAATTAATGATGGATACTGATGCTGCTATTTCTGCACCGCCGGAAGAAGAGGGTGAGGCTGGTCGTTTCGGAATTCTCGATATTGAAGATATTACATGGAAAAATTATCTTAATTCGCTGGCTTGTACCCAGTGCGGCAGATGCACTTCGGTTTGTCCTGCAAACATTACGGGAAAATTACTTTCGCCCCGTAAAATAATGATAGATGTCCGTGAACGTATGAAAGAAAAAGGTCCCGGGCTAGTTAAAAACGGAAAAGGGTGGGGAGATGGAAAAACATTGCTTGGTGATTATATTACTCCGGAAGAGATATGGGCTTGCACCACATGTAATGCTTGCGTACAGGAGTGTCCCCTTAATATTAACCAGCCTTCCATTATATTGGATATGAGGAGATATATTGTAATGGAACAGTCGAAAGCCCCCGGAGAACTTAACCAGATTTTTTCAAATATAGAAAATAACGGGGCCCCCTGGCAGTTTGCTCAGGAAGACCGGATGAAGTGGGCTGAAGAGCTTTATATAAATAAACCGGCAGATTAATTTTAGAAATCATGAAAACGGCAAAAATTAAAATAGAAGTTCCGGTGATGGCAGATTTGGAGGCCAAAGGGAAAAAGCCTGAATACCTTTTCTGGGTTGGTAGCGCCGGTGCTTTTGACGACCGGTATAAGAAGGTGACACGTGCTTTTGTTAAAGTTCTTACATATCTTGGTATAGATTATGCGGTACTGGGAACAGAAGAATCTTCAAGCGGAGATGTTGCACGGAGAGCGGGAAATGAAATGCTTTTTCAAATGCAGGCACTCATGAATATTGAACTACTTCAGGGTTATAAAATAAAAAAAGTGATTACCTGTGATCCTCATGTTTATAATACATTCAAAAATGAGTATCCCGACCTGGGAGGAGACTTTGAGGTAATTCATCATTCACAGTTTATTAAACAGATGATTGAGGAAGGACGGCTTAATCTTGATTCTGATATTTTTAAAGGGAAAAGGATCACATACCACGATCCTTGTTATCTTGGCCGTATTAACGGCGAATATCAAGCTCCACGTATGGTGATCAACCATATTCCGGCTGAGTTTACAGAAATGAGACGTAATAAAAGTTTTGCACTCTGTTGTGGTGCCGGTGGAGGTCAGATGTTCAAAGAAGCTGAAAAGGGGGATAAAGAGATTTTTATTGAGCGTACAGAGGAAGCGCTGGAAACAGGTGCGGACATCATTGCTACTGCCTGTCCGTTTTGTATGGTAATGATAACAGATGGTATAAAATATAAAAACAGAGAGCAGGCGGTAAAAAATTACGATCTTGCCGAATTAGTAGCAATGACTTTGGGATTATGATTAATTCCGGTACCCTGACCGGTTAATTTGTTTTTGTTAACAAAGTAAAGAGTCTGGTTTAGAAAGCTTGTAAAGTCTGAAAAATTTGAGTTTACTATTCGTAAATAACCATTTTAGGGCTATGTTTTCATTTAAAATAGGAGGGCGATGTCAGCGGAATTTAGTGACAGACTCTAATTAAAATTTAATAATAATGGAAAATAATAACTATGTAAAAGGTGGCGAGTTCATGGTAAAAGACACGGAGGCAGAAGATGTCTTTATTCCGGAAGAATTTGATGAAGAACAAATTATGATTGCAGAAACCTGTCGCGATTTTCTTGATGCGGAGGTTATGCCTAATATAGACCGGCTTGAAGCAAAAGAGGAAGGACTGGCACGCAGTCTGCTCGACAAAGCAGGAGAATTAGGGTTGCTTGGAATTTCTATTCCGGAGGAATATGAAGGTTTTGGTCAGTCGTTTGTAACTTCAATGCTGACCAGTGAGGTAACGGGATCTGCTTATTCGTTTGCTGTAATTTTTTCATGTCACACAGGTATTGGCACCCTCCCTATTTTATTTTACGGGAATGAAGAACAAAAGAAAAAGTACCTTCCTAAATTGGCAACGGGTGAGTATATTGGAGCTTATTGTCTGACAGAACCAAATGCAGGTTCAGATGCCAATGCAGGGAAAACACAAGCCACTCTCTCTGAAGATGGCAAATATTATATTTTAAACGGTCAGAAGATGTGGATCACAAATTCGGGCTTTGCCGATGTCTTTATTGTCTATGCAAAAATTGATAATGATCGTGTGTTGAGCGCTTTTATCGTTGAACGTAATTATCCCGGAATTAAATTTAATCCTGAGGAGAAAAAGATGGGTATCAAGGGTTCTTCCACCCGTCAGATATTTTTTGAAAATTGTAAAGTACCGGTTGAAAACCTCCTGTGGAGTCGTGGTAAGGGATTCCGTATAGCACTTGACATACTTCATATGGGGCGCATCAAGCTCGCAGGAAATGTTATCGGGGCTGCCAAGATGGCTATTGACCAGTCTGTGAATTATGCCAACGACCGTAAACAATTCGGACAGTTAATTTCTTCTTTTGGCTTAATTAAATACAAATTGGCAGAACAAGTTATAAGGACTTTTGCAAATGAATCAGCTGTTTACCGTGCCAGTCGCAATGTTGATGAATATATTGCAGCAAAAGAAAAAGAGATAACAAGGGAGGAAGCTACGGTCAAAGCTTTTGAGGAATATGCCATAGAAGCTGCTATTCTGAAAGTATATGGCTCCGAAGCGTTGGATTACGTTGTTGACGAGGGCGTTCAGATCCACGGAGGAATGGGATATTCTTCCGAGATGCCGATCGAACGGGGATATCGTGACTCAAGGATCAACCGGATATTTGAAGGAACCAATGAGATTAACCGCCTGATAACTATCGACACGATCATAAAGCGGGGCAGGAAGCATGAATACTATCTTCTGGAAAAAGGGCAGGAAGTAATTGACAGTCTCAAAGAACTCAGGGGTTGCGGTTGTTGTGAGAAAGATTACTATGAAAATAAAAAAGCGGCAGTAGAAAATTTAAAAAAAGCAGGGCTTATGGTTATAAAAGCAGCTTTTGACAAATTCAGCCGTGAGCTTGTCAACGAACAGGAAATCCTGAATAACCTTTCCAATATTGTAATGAATATTTATGTGGCGGAATCAGTGTTGCTGCGCATTAAGAAAAAAGAGGGGAAAGGACATGATGTAATGATTCACAAAGATATACTTGATGTATTAATATATGATACTGCCGCATTGGTTCATAAAGAAGCAATGGATGCCATAAATTCTTTTACCGAAGGATCTCAACAGGAATTATTTGCAAAAGGAGTTGCATATCTTACATGCGTAAAAGCTGTGAATGTAAAAGATGCACGGCGAAGGATTGCAGACAAGCTGATTGAAGAAAATAAATATTGCTTCTGATCTGCTGTCAATAACCTCAGGAATTTAAGACGGAAAGATTTTCCTTCATGCACTCAATGGGTGTTTTGTCCTGGTATGATTCCTGTTCGATAATAAACAGCTCTGTCCCCATATCGTGGGCCATATCTGTTATTTTTTTAATATCCATAACTCCCTGTCCGAGTATTGTGCTTTCATAACCTTTCCCGCCTTCTTTTTCTATCATATCTTTAACGGGTTGACATATCTTTCGGCAGGATATTTTGCCAGAACATCTTCTGCTTTGGCTCCTGCTATGTACATATTTTCTGTGTCAAGTTGCATAACCACTTTGCCGGCATCAGTATTTTTCATAAAAAGGTCGAATATCCTTTCACCTTTAAGTGTTTTGCTGAATTCGAAGTGGTGGTTATGGTAGCCAAACTGCATTCCCGATTTTTTGCATAGCTCCCCGCATTTGTTATATACATTCATGTTATTTTGTAAGATTAAAGAAACAAATTTTATATTATTTAAGGTTTTCTAAAACAAATATTGCCTGTTTTTTGTTAAATTTAAATGAGTTTGGTAAAATAAGCATAAATTTTTCTGATAAAATATTTATATTTTTTATAAATATCTAAAAATCAGTTTGATAAATTTTTTAATTAGTTGCTTTGCACCCTTTTTAGAATAGCTTTTTAAAAGTAAGCGAAACGAAAACAATTAATAACAGTTAAAATTAATAATTATGGCATTTGAATTACCAAAATTACCGTATGAAAAAAATGCACTGGAACCTTTCATAAGTGAAAAAACTATTGAATTCCATTATGGGAAACATCATCAGGCCTATGTAAATAAAGTAAATAAGCTGATCGAAGGAACGGAATTTGAGGATGCAACTCTCGAGGAGATCATCAAAAAGGCAGATGGTGGAATTTTCAACAATGGAGCTCAGGTCTGGAATCATACTTTTTATTTCAACCAGTTTAATCCGGATGGAATCAGGGAACTAGAGGGAGAATTAAAATCTGCCGTTGAATCTAAGTTCGGATCCTTTGAATCTTTTAAGGAGGAGTTTTCCAATGCTGCAGCCACTCTGTTTGGATCAGGCTGGGCATGGTTGGTTAAAAACGGTGCCGGTGACCTTGAGATTATCCAAACAAGCAATGCAGGAAATCCATTGCGTGATGGAAAAACGCCATTACTTATGTGTGATGTATGGGAACATGCATATTATCTTGACAAACAGAATGCACGCCCCGGATATATCGAAGATTTCTGGAGAATAGTAGATTGGAAAGTTATAGCAGAGCGTTTTGCTGCAAGTTAGCAGTGAAATAAAGAGCCGCTCTTCCCGGACTGTTAAATATAGCAGCCTATTAATTGCTCTAGTAGTTCCTGCTTCCCGCTGGTCATAGCCGGTTCACCTTTTTCTTTCGCTATGTTGTAAAGATTTTCAAATGATAGTTCTCCGGCTTCAAATTGAGCTCCCTTACCATTATCATAAGAACTATAACGTTTTTTTCGCATAGCAAGATAATCGGAGTTTTTCAATATATTATCAGCAATAATCAGTGCACGTGCAAAAACATCCATTCCTGTTACATGTGCTATGAAGATATCTTCGAGATCGGTAGAGTTTCTTCTTGTTTTGGCATCAAAGTTAATACCTCCATTAGTGAATCCTCCTGCCTGAAGTATTTCAAGCATAGCTTCTGTCACTTCGTAAATATTTGTCGGAAATTCATCCGTATCCCATCCGTTCTGATAATCACCTTTATTAGCATCAATCGAGCCTAAAAGATTTGCATCGGCAGCCATCCGGAGATCATGTGTAAAGGTATGTCCCGCAAGTGTGGCATGATTCACCTCGATGTTAAGTTTAAAATCTTTGTCGAGACCGTAATGCCTTAAGAATCCTATGACTGTCTGGGCATCGTAATCATATTGATGTTTTGTCGGTTCCATTGGTTTCGGCTCTACAAGGAAAGTCTTGTCGAATCCTTGTTTACGGCCATAGTCACGTGCCATCCCGAGGAACCGGGCAAGATGTTCAATTTCACGTTTGGTGTCTGTGTTGTGGAGTGTCATATATCCTTCACGGCCGCCCCAGAAAACATAATTTGATCCGCCAAGTGCGATAGTTGCATCAATGGCATTTTTCACCTGTACGGCTACATTGGTGACAACATCAAAGTCGGGATTTGTAGCTGCTCCGTTCATATAACGCGGATCGGAAAATACATTAGCTGTGCCCCAGAGCAGTTTAACACCGGATGCTGATTGTTTTTGTTTAGCTATCTCAACCATTTTTTCCAGCCGTTTTTCAATGTCGAAAACTTTTCCTTCTCCACCGGCAAGGTCAACATCATGGAAACAGTAAAATGGAATTGTCATTTTGGTAATGAATTCAAAAGCCGCATCAATACGTTCTTTAGCAGCATCCAGCGGATCAGAAGCTCCGTCCCACGGAAATTTCTTAGTTCCCGGTCCGAACGGATCACCCCCTGTTCCGCAGAAAGTATGCCAGTAAGCAACTGCAAAACGCATATGGTCTTTCATAGTTTTGCCTGCAACTGTTTTGTTTTCATCATACCATTTGAAAGCCAGCGGATTTATAGATTCATGGCCTTCATATTTTATTTGTTTGATTTCCGGAAAATACTCTTTATTTCCTGTTATTACTTCCATAGTAAATAAGTTTTTATTAATAATATTTATGAAAATACTTAAATTGTTTCAGCCTGATATTTCGGTATTTAAATACGGATATAAAGCTAATCTTTTATATTTTTTGTCAATATTTCCTTCCATATTCCGTATGCGTCCATGTATTCATTTACTTTAGCATTGTCAGGTTTAATCGTTTCCAGTTTATTAAGCTTTGAAAATGCTTCTTCCGGCGAGGAATAAAAGCCTGATCCTATGCCTGCACCGCGGGCTGCCCCAACCGAACCGTCCGTATCATAAAGTTCTATGATAGCATCGGTTACAGATGCCAAAGTTTCCCTGAAAACAGGACTGAGAAACATGTTGCTTTTTCCGGCACGTATTACGGAAACATCTATTCCTGTTTTTTGCATTATATCCATTCCATATTTAAAGGAAAATACTATTCCTTCCTGAGCTGATCTTATGAGGTGTCCTTTTTGATGGATATTAAAATTTATGCCGTTAAAAATGGACCCGATATTTTTATTGTTGAGTACACGTTCAGCACCATTGCCAAAAGGAAGCACTATCAGTTCCCCGGATCCCGGTGGTACGGCTGCAGCCAGTTCATTCATGTCGTTGTAGGAAAGGTTATCTCCAATCATGCGTTTCAACCATGCATTGAGTATACCTGTTCCATTAATGCACAACAGAACGCCGAGTCTAGGTTCATCTGTTGTGTAGTTAACATGGGCGAAAGTATTAACCCTTGATTCCGGGTCGTATTTTATTTCATCACTGATCCCGTAAACTACTCCTGATGTTCCGGCAGTTGCGGCTATTTCGCCAGGCTCCATAACATTTAATGAAAGCGCATTATTAGGTTGATCGCCTGCACGGTAGCAGACTTTCGTTTTTGTTGAAAGTCCCAGTTCAGACGCAGCCCGTGAGGTTAACTTTCCCTGCACAGAAAAGGCAGGGACAACATCAGGAATTATATCAGATGAGAATCCGTAGTGGTCCAATAATATTTTAGCAGGGGCATTTTCCCTGAAATTCCACATGATACCTTCCGAAAGTCCGCCTATTGTTGTCTGCACCTCCCCTGTCAGTTTCATGGCGATAAAATCACCTGGAAGCATTATTTTATATGTTTTTTCGAATAATTCGGGTTCATTGTCTTTAATCCATTTAAGCTTTGATGCAGTGAAGTTTCCCGGAGAATTCAGCAAATTGTTGAGACACTTTTGCTGTCCGATTGCTTTGAAAGCTTCTTCTCCTATGTTTGCAGCACGGCTATCGCACCAGATAACTGAGGGCCTTATTACTTCAAGATTTTTGTCCACCATTACAAGTCCGTGCATCTGATAAGAAATACCTATTGCTTCGATCTCTTCAGGATTTATGTCTGATTTATCAAGCACCTCTTTCAATGCTGCTTTAAGGTTACTCCACCACAATCCCGTATCCTGTTCAGCCCATCCGCTATGAAGAGCAGTTATTGGCATCTCTTCTTTCGGGGAAAAGGAAGAATTTATGCATTTCCCTTCCTCGGCGTTTAACAGGGATACTTTCACCGAGGAACTACCAATATCGAATCCAAGCAGATACATATTTTGTATTTTATTATAATTAAATTATTCTGAACTTCCAGCAAGCCTTTTAGAACAAAATTCTGGCTTTACGTGCGAACAATAACCCGAGGTTATAAGTCTGTAATATTAATTTTTTAAGCGCAATATAATTAACTAATAAGCGTTAAATAAAAAAGGATAGGAAAAGCTACTGTACGTATTTGGTTAAGTTTGGTCAGCATAATTTTTTATTTTTAGCTTTGGTAGCTTTTTCCTTATCCTTTTTCTTTTGTCCAAAATTACTTAATATTTTATAAAAATAAAAAATCTTTTTTTTACTGTTGCTTTATTTTTAAAAAATTATCTTTGTCCTGATAGTAAAAACTTAAAAAATTGATAAAGAATGAAACGTCCCTCTTTAATAGTTTCTATTGTATCATTAGCTGCTGTTATAGTATTATATATTCTGTTTTTCTTTTTTAACGGTCAGGAAAATGAAAAGGCACCTGTGCAGGCTAAAACTGCCGAGCAATCAAAGCTACTTAAGATAGCCTATGTAAAAACTGATTCGGTAATTATGAATTATGATTTGTCGCAGGATTTACATGATGAATTCACTAAAAAGCAGGAAGCATATAATACTGAATATGGAAGTAAGCGTCAGTCTTTTGAAAAAGAGGCGGCAGCTTTCCAGGAAAAATTACAGCGGGGAGGTTTCCTTACGGAGCAGCGTGCTATACAAGAACGTGACAGGCTTTTGGGAAAAGAAAAAGAGATTGTTCAGCTCGATCAGGAGTTGTCAGGTAAGCTGGCTGAGTTACAGACAGCAAATAATAAAAGGGTATTAGACAGTTTGCTTAATTACCTTGAACAATATAATAAGCAGAAAAATTACGACTATATTTTTAACGGAGCAGATATTTTAGTCGGTGATGAAGCCAGCAATATTACACTTGAGGTACTTCAAGCTTTAAATGAACGATATACAGGCCAATCCGAATAAAGTAAAAATTAAAAAATATTCAGAAAATCCGGGAATAGCCCGGTTTTTTTGTTTTAGGGCAAATGGTAGAGAAAAGAAGTGGTTGGCGATTGCATCAGCATCATATTCATTGGTTATTTAGGTTTATCTTTTTAGGTTGTACATTCACAAAAATTTTATTGCATGTTTGCAACCCACTATCTGGAAAAGAATAATAATTCTGCATGTATTAAAAAACCTCCTCATCCAAAAACCGGAATGATCATTGTCATTCCCTGCTTATGTGAGCCGGATGTTATTAATACACTTGAGTCCATTTATTCCTGTGATACCCCTTTCTGTAATGTTGAAATCATATTATTGATAAACCATTCCCTAAAAGCATCTGATGAGGTAAAGAATATAAATCAACGCTCAAAATATAATATCCTGCAATGGATTTTAAGAAACAACAGGCATAATCTTGATTTTTTTGTTGTTGGTCCTGTTGAGTTTGCACCTAAATGGGCAGGGGCGGGACTGGCACGAAAAAAAGGAATGGATGAGGCAGTCAGGCGGTTTAATCTACTTGAAAGACCTGAAGGTATTATTGTTTCTCTCGATGCTGATACAACGGTTGAAAAAAATTATCTAAAGACGATAGAATATCATTTTGAACAAAATACGGCAGAAGTGGGAGCTACCATCGCTGTTAGACATCAAACAGGTGGATTGTCAGATAAGCATCTTGAGGGTATCAGACTCTATGAAAAATATATGGGATACTATAAAAATGCACTAAGTTTTACAGGGTATCCATATCCTATGTTTACAGTTGGATCTGCCTTTGCAGTGAGGGCCGGAGCGTATGTCAGGCGGGGCGGAATGAACCGTCGCAAGGCAGGGGAAGATTTTTATTTCTTACAGAATCTGGTTCATATCGGAAAGGTTGGGAAAATAAACAATACGACAGTTCATCCTTCGGCACGTTTGTCCGACCGTGTACCTTTCGGAACAGGTCCTGTCTTGAAAAAATGGATGAATGATGAAAAAGATCTTAATCAGACATATAATTTTCGGGCTTTTGAAAATTTAAGGGTCTTTTTCACCGTGAAAGATCATCTGTTTAAGATATCTAATGAGAAATATCAGATTTTTCTTGAAGAATTGCCCGAACCAATTGCCAAATTCCTTAAAGAGGACAATTTCCTTATAAAAATTAATGACCTCAATTCAAATTGCTCAAAGCTTTCAACCTTTCAGTCTCGTTTCTTTCACAAATTCAATACTTTTAAGATTCTGAAATTTTTGAATTATGCTCATAAATATTTTTATCAGGAGGCTGATCTTTATGAACAAATTAATTTGTTGAGCAGAAAAAGGATTTCATCTTAGGGGACAGATATTCAGGTATTAAAAATTTTTTTGAAGATGGAATTTTTATTTCTGAATATTGATTCTTCTGATATCTTCAGCTACCTGGATTACAGGACGTCGATCAATATTCAGGTAATCGGCAAATGAATCGGGCATACGTCTGTAGTTAAGTTTAGCTCGTAAATAAATTTTATCTCCCCCAATATCCGGCATGGTGAATATATATTTTTCAGTACGTACTTCCTGTGGCCCTAGTCGGTTTTCAATTTCCTTTACGCAAAACCACTGGGCAAAGGTAAATTCACCTTCACTGTCAAGAAAGGCACTATGGTAAATTCTGTCGCCTGCAGGGAGAGCGTCGCGGGAAATTGGTTCGGAAAGCTGACTATGAGAAGGATAGCCTGTGGGTTCATTACTTGTTATGAAATATTTATCATTCGGATCATCCGGATTTTTCAGAACAGGTATATGAAGTAATTCGTTACCCTGATGATCAACCAGTGAAAGGCGTAGCCATACATCACGTTCTTCTGTGGATCCTGTCGGAAATTTATGGCCTGTAGCTTCTGCTGTCACATCAACAGTGAATTCGACTTCTTGTTCCGGTTTGATTTTGGTATTGTCGATTTTTATTTTAACACTGGCAGCACCTTCCACAAATTCGGTAAATCCACCGCCAAACCAGTGATCTGAATTATGAGGCCTTGATATTCCCATTTTTGCGGGTTTCCCGCCCATTATCTGCATATGGCATGTCTGGCAGACAATACCTCTGTGCATATAAATACTTTCCTCGTATTCTGTAAAGGTAGCTTTAACCCAGACATTATAAGAATTAAGTTCATTGTGACAAGTAGCGCATATCACAGGATCTTCGTATATTTCGGAAGTCGCTGTTTCATGGTGCGGCGACCATGGGAATTCAAGATCGCCGAATTTTGTATCAACAGTGTCAGTGACGGTGGAGACATAATCATGATTAAAAGGAGGTTCGTTTCTGAAATGACTTATTGTATGGCAAAAGTCGCAGAAGATGCCCCGTTCTGCCCTTGTCTTATATCCTTTTCCCCTGTTCCAGTGATTATCGTAACTGTCAGCTTCAGGAGGGATCATGTCCTCTGCCAGAAAAGCACTTGGTGAGTGACAGCCAATACAGCCCTCTTTTGCATCTTTGACCTCGGGGGCAAATGATTCGGAAGGCAGTACAAGCTCATAAAATTGTTTTTGAAAGAAATCACCTGTAAAGCCTTTGGAGTGCTGGGATACATTCCACCGATCAAATTTATCCCAATGACAGCCTGAGCATACCTGTGGATTTTCAAAATAGTGATAAGGTTTGTGTTGCCTTTTGGGCTGATTTTGTGAAATGATTTTAATCTGGGCCGTTATTGTTATTGGCAGGATAACCATTAGAATATATATAATCAGTTGTTTCATCTCAATAAATTAAAAGGTTACTTATTAAAAGAATCCGAAAGAAATAATCGATTTAAATACAAAGTTATCAGCCGGGTCTGTCAGACCGAAGCCTGCACCTGTATGCCATGTAACGCTACCGTGTGTACCGAAAATAATATCTATTGCCGGGAAAATATAGATATTAGATTTGTCAAATGGCGACATTTCCTTAAGTTCTCCCCATTTGGAGTAAAATTCAATTCCCGGATGGAATTTTAAACTTTCCCGATAATACCAGCCACCGTTAAGAGCGAATTCAATGCCTTCCTCCATGTCAGGTCCGCTGATATTTTTTTCAAATGTGGGATTTAAAACGAATGAATTAAACCCATAATCTTTTTCCATTATTACTTTTAGTTCCAGTTGTTCGGCATTTTTATAATCTTTTCTGGGCAATATGTATTCAAAATATAATCCCAGGTCGACGGGACGCTCACCTTTTTCCCAGAATCTGCCGTGGAACATCAATGCTTTTGTTTTGATATGCCGTAGTTGTTGTCCCTTTGGCTGTTCAAAATCAAGATAAAAGCCGGCAGTCCATTTATTGCTCAAACCATATTCTATTTCCAGCGAGTGTGCTGTTAGTCCCTGCCTGTCGACCATATCGCCAAAGAATGAATATTGATGATCGGAAGCGATAGCACTGAACCAGTATACAAGTTCTTTTTCACCTGCCTCGGCAGTCGAGTAGGGATACACTTTAAAAAACTGGGCAGAAGAGATTAAGGGTAAAAACAAGAGGATAAGGAATACAATTTTTCTTTCCATGGAAAAAGAATATTTTGAATTTAGTATTAATATATGACACTTTCATTAACAGCCTCGCTTTCACTAAATAAAAGTTAATCTTTTATCATTATGAAATGATATAGTGTCAATCAGTCACACGACTACTAATAGCTAATTTAAGGAAAAATAAACAGAATATGAATATAAAATATTAATATTTTCCAATACTATTTAAGTCCCCCGGATAACATGTAATACATTTCATTCCACCGAAGTTCTTTTTTAAATTCCTGTATTCTTGTCTCGTCATCAATTACAACCAGCTCAATTCCGGCCATTTCGGCAAAATCTTCGAGGAATCCGGTATTTATTGCCATACTGAATGAAGTATGATGAGCGCCGCCGGCCAGAATCCATGCAGCCGCTCCTGTCTGCAGGTCAGGCCTCGGTATCCATAGTGCCCGGGCTACAGGTAATTTGGGTAGTTCGTCATCTGGTTTAACTACATCTACCGGATTGACTATCATGCGGAAACGGTTCCCCATGTCAACAATAGACGCATTTACTGCAGTTCCTTCAGACACATTAAACACCAGTCTTGCCGGGTCTGCTTTACCGCCAATACTTAAAGGGTGCACCTCCAGTCTTGGTTTGGCTGCAGCAATAGACGGACATATTTCAAGCATGTGGGCACCCAGCACTTTCATGCCTTTTTGGGGATCCATATGATATGTATAGTCTTCCATAAAAGAGGTTCCTCCTTCCAGTCCTGCTGACATAACTTTCATAGCTCTTACAAGAGCGGCATGTTTCCAGTCTCCTTCAGCTCCAAATCCGTATCCCTTTATCATTAGTCGCTGTACCGCCAATCCGGGTAGTTGTTTCATCCCGTGGAGGTCTTCGAAAGTAGTTGTAAAGGCATTAAAGCCGCCTTCCCTCAGAAATGTTTTAATTCCCAGTTCATATCTTGCCTGAACACGTACATTTTCATGCAGAGGACTTCCCTTTTTTGCCTCATCTGCTATAATATATGTTTCGGCATATTCATCCACTAACTTATCTATATCCGAATTGGCTACTTCGTTTAAAATCTTTACGAGATCGCCTACACCGTAACCATTGACTGAAAAGCCCATTTTTATCTGGGCTTCCACCTTATCGCCTTCGGTTACCGCCACTTCACGCATGTTGTCGCCGAAGCGTGCTACCTTGCCTCCCTGCCAGTCATGCCAACCAGCAGCAGCTCGCGACCAGACACCTATTTTCCCCTGTACTTCTTTTTCCTTCCAATGGCCGACAATTACTTTGCGTTCCTTTCTGAGGCGACTGAGCATGAATCCGTATTCACGGCCGCCATGGGCTGACTGATGAAGGTTCATATAATCCATGTCTATGTCTGAATACGGAATATCCCTGTTAAACTGGGTATGTAAATGGAGGATCGGTTTATTAAGAATTTTAAGTCCCGCTATCCACATTTTAGCTGGTGAAAAAGTATGCATCCATGTAACAACTCCTATGCAATTCGTATTTGAGTTAGCCTCCATGCAAAGTGATAATATTTCTTCAGCAGATGTTACAACAGTCTTGAAGATGAATTTAACAGGTATATGGTCAGAATAATTCAGTGAGCCGGCAATATTTTGTGAGTCGGAGGCTACCTGTTTTAAAGTTTCTTCTCCGTAAAGATTCTGACTTCCGGTAACAAGCCATATTTCCATGTTATTTAAATCAATCATTATTTTTAAGATTTTTAGATAAAAGTGAATTTAAGTACAATTTGTCAAATCAATTGCCTGTATACTTTTGACCCCATAAATCAATTGCCTGTATACCTTTGACTCCATGTTAATAATAAAAATATTAATTTTCAGGATTAATGCTGTATCTCATTGCAGCTTTTTTGTTATTTCCTCAATCAGCTTCCATGTTTGTTTAATATTTGATTCTTCAGTATTAGTTTGGGCTATACACATTCGAAGAGCCACTTTGCCGTTCAGTTTGGTATGAGTAAAATAGGCTTTTCCTGTTTGATTAACAGTATTCATAAGTTTCATGTTGAAATCGTCTCCGGCTTTATGGCGGAAGCACACAAGATTTAATGGAGGTTCAACAATAATTTCAAAATCCATGGACTCCCTTACCTGCGAGGCAAACATTTTTGCCAGCGCTATATGTTTTCTTACATGAAATTGTAATCCTTCCACCCCGTAATGCCTGATTACAAACCATAATTTGAGTGATCGGAACCGTCTTCCAAGCTGCATATGCCAGTCGCGATAGTCAAAAACCGCACCCGACTCCGTAGCTTTGTTGCGCAAATATTCAGGCAGGATTGTAAATGTATTTATCAATTCATTCCTGTTGCCCACCCAGAAAACATCACAATCGAAATTGGTGAACATCCATTTATGCGGATTGAAACAATAGCTATCTGCCAGTTCCACTCCTTTTTTGAAATGCCTGTGTTCGGGACAGAGCATGGCTGTTCCGGACATAGCGGCATCAACATGGAGCCAGCAATTTTCCTTCCGGCATATTTCTCCTATCTGCTGTACCGGATCCATGGCATTCGATGAAGTAGTTCCTATAGTTGCGCATACGAAGAAGGGTATCAATCCTTTTTCTTTGTCCTGTCTGATTTGTTTTTGCAATAATTCGGGACGCATGGCAAACATTTCATCTACATCTATAAGTCGAAGATTTTTTCGGCCAATGCCTGACATTTTTATTGCTTTTTCAAGTGAAGAATGAGTCTGAGTAGAAACATAGGCCACAAGATTTTGCCTGACTCCCTTATCATTGGATTCAAAACCGGTAGCCCTCTCACGGGCGGCAATCACTGCCGTCAGTGCCGAGGTAGAAGCCGTATCCTGAATAACGCCGCCCCCGGTAGAGGTAGATTTGAATTTTTCAGGCATATCCATCATATCCGCCAGCCAGTCCAGCACCCTTGTCTCCAGCTCTGTGGCTGCAGGACTTGTAGCCCATATCATACCCTGGACGCCCAGACCGGAAGAGACCAGATCCCCTAAAATGGAGGGGAAAGAAGTGTTTGACGGGAAATATGCAAAGAAGTCAGGAGACTGCCAATGTGTGATTCCCGGCATGATCTTTTCGTTCAGATCATTCATTATTTCTTGCATGGACTCACCTTTTAAGGGAGGTTTTTCAGGTAACGAATTTATTATCTCCCCCGGTTTTACACGTGACAAAACAGGAAATTTTTCAATATTTTCATAATAGTCCGCAATCCAGTCAATAATTTTTTTCCCTTCTTCACGAAACTGAGATATACTAAGGTGGTAGTTCTTCATATTTTTGAAAAGTTGTTTTATGCCTTTGCCATTCAAAGTGTTTGTCAAAGGTAAAAAATTACCTTAACCATTAAAGAAATGAGTGAAAATTTATCAGGAATACTATTTAATACTTCACCATGAATCCGTCGAAAGGTTCCAAGTCAGGCATTTTATATTTTTCGATATTATCAACCCTTGCAAGCTGGGGACCTATACGGAGATGATCAAGGAAAGTCTGCATATCAGATTCATTACCCCGGGCTATAACCAAAACGCCACCCGGAGTATTTTTTACCCAGCCTGTAATATTAAATTCAGTGGCTCGCTTTTGTGTAAAATAACGAAAACCAACCCCTTTGACATGTCCTGTTATTCTTATTTTATACTGTACCATCAATTTTTTTGAACTCTTCCACTATTTCCGGTTGAACCAGTGCCCATATGGAATATATACCCACAGCCGTTCCTAGCGGAAAGTTAATTAATTCTACAACAGAGATAATAAGTGTTAATATGCGTGCCCACTCTTTCTTTTTGAAAAGTCCAATCCCTGCAATTATTCCTGGTAAACAACACACAATAATGAAAATTGAAAGGACTTTGGAAATGATGGACAGGATTAAACGTGCCTGTTCATCATTTACGATATTACCTGTAAAATTAAGAATAACAAAAAGAAAGACACCAGCGAGAATCCCTAATATACTCAAACCGATTTGCAGAGCAGCTACAACATTTATATGCTTTTCCATTGTTAATATTTTTTAAAATTATAATAAAATTACAAAAAAGTTTTTAATAACTAAAGATAGGAACTATGAAAATCAAATAACACAAAGGTCTCTCTCCATTAACTGATTTTTTATCCGTTGAGTATAAAAAATAATGTATTTTTGTAAAAAGGAATGTATTAAGGATGGAATTTTTAATAGTAGTTTTATTAGCTGTAATTTTAGTTTTGATAGCTGTTTTGGGACTTGCACTTCGTATTGTATTTAAAAAAGGTGGCAAATTCCCCAATATTCATATAGGCAGAAATAAATATCTTGCCG
Organism: uncultured Prolixibacteraceae bacterium; assembly: GCA_964611525.1. Taxonomy (GTDB): domain Bacteria; phylum Bacteroidota; class Bacteroidia; order Bacteroidales; family Prolixibacteraceae; genus JAAYJR01. The sequence goes on along the minus strand of CAZTAL010000141.1, from coordinate 37,868 downwards.
GTCGTGGCGTTTATTGTGCCCGGACACAAGATCGTCTGGAACAGGATAAATATTATAACCGGGTTGATTATAAAAAAGTAAAATACAAAACCTAAAGTTGTTTTATTTCTTAAGGTGTTTTTTGAAATTACCGGACATATAAATCTGGTTCTCCCCGCCATCTGATGAATAGATAAAATATACTTCAATGCCGGGAATCTTTTTATACAATTCAATTGACTTTTCCAGTCCCATTACTATGAACGCAGTGGCAAATGCATCGGCATCAAGACAATTATCAGCCAGTACTGTTGTGCTAAGCATAGTGTGTTCAACCGGATAGCCTGTTTTGGGATTAATTGTATGGGCAATTTTTTTTCCTTCCTCAACATAATAATTACGATAATTACCGGAAGTTGCCAAAGCATTCTCCTGCAATGATACCTTAGCCTGAATCTCATTTGAAGTAAAAAAAGTATCGTCAGGTTTGCTTATACCTATGGTCCATGTCCGTCCCTTTTCATTATGTCCTTTAGCCACAACTTCCCCTCCAATTTCGACCATATAATTTTTACATCCTGCTTTTTCCAGAAATTCGCTAAGCAAATCGCAGGTATAACCTTTTGCAATAGCACTCATGTCCAGCTTCATGTCAATATCATCCTTAATTATTCTATCGTCTGCAAGCCTGACTTTTTCATATCCTGTAATTGCTTTAAGGCTGTCTATTGTTTCGTGAGACACCTTTCTTTTTTGATCCGGCCCGAATCCCCATGCATTAACCATGGGTCCCGCCGTTATATCAAATGCGCCGTCGGTGATTTTTGAAATTTCCATAGCCCTGTTGAAACAATTAATAAAAAGGGGATCAAGCTCTACAGGCTGGTTGTCATTGATTTTCGAAATAACAGAAGATTTATTAAAAGTAGAAAATATATTATTGTATTCTTCAAGCTTTTCTTCAATAATATTGTACAGGTCTTTGCCGGAAGGACTTTCATAGATAATATGATAAATAGTACCATAAACAAATCCTTCGTTATAAATGTATTTTGAACTGTCACAACAGAAATTAAAATTAAGTGTTATAGTCAAAAGTAATATGATACGTATATTCTGATCAATAAATTTCATGTTTGTTTTCAGTTTATTTATATTCAGAAGCGGTTTGTAACAGAATTCAATTGTCGATACCCGATCAGGCGGTCGTAACGTGATGCCATTTCCCTGTAATAAACAAATATTTGATAATCATTCTCTGTTTCCCAGTAACTACCTTCAATATTTTTATGGTCGGCAACATTTGACCCCTTTGGGACATAAACATATATATAATTGTAGTATCCCTGCTTCAACAAAAGAGTATTTTCGTAAGCGCTTGTGTCATAATTCCATGTCATCTCGTTGGTTTTATTGGCATTCCAGTTGTTAAGCGCCCCGAACACATTTACACTTCCTCCGAGTAATATGGATTCGAGTTCCAGAGTGAAGTGTACAAAAGTATAATCACATTCAGTATCATAATCCTGCACCTCCCTGTCCTGACTCTCTATAACGTACTTTCCGTTCATTTCTTCATAAGAAAAGTATTTGCGGTTGGAACGTACGTCATCGGGCATGAGTGTTTTATGAAAATAGGGCCGGTGAAATTCCGTGGAAAGCACATTTTCGCCGTTAACACGGTTTGTACGATTATCAAAATACCTGAATTCATTACCCGCAGTAAAAACATTTTCCCGGTTATAATCGTAAATTAAACTTCTGTCGCGAATAAAAAGTGGTTTTAAGTCACGTATTGCATTGTCCCAGCGATTATTCTGCATGATCACAACCTTCACTTCCTCGCGGGGATTTTCTATGTTCAGATTTTCGTGATAGATGGTAAAGTCTACTTCCTGGTTTTCACCTTTAAATGCATCGAGCGTTGCGCGCCGCACAGTACCCTCCACATCGATAACCGGTTCAACAACATGAAACCGTTTGCTCAGGATTATGTTATCCTTATTATATCCTTCATAAATAACCAGGGCATAATTGCCTGATATTTTAAAGTCAATATTTTCGTTGGGAAGAAAAAGACGGTAATTGATGTATTCGAAACTTGTATTGAATGACCGTGCATAGTCATCAAGCGGGTTTTTGACAAAGCCATCAATATAATCCGTCTGTGGAATATAACTCTCATTCCAGTCAGCATCGCAATGAATGATAGTATAGTAATAATCTTTTACTTCTCCAGATAAATCATCAAACTTAAAGACCAAAGGTATCTCTTCACCCATCTCCCAAACGGGATTAGACAGCTCAAATCCTTCGCGGTGCATCATAACGGTTTTAATATTTTCGTTATATACGGCATCCTCGTAATAATAATTTTCTTCTTCGTTTTGCGGGAAATTATGAATCCCGTTCAGTAAAGCTGTTGCGATTATTATTAATATCAGCATAATTTTATCCTTTTTACCAGAAAATGAACATTTTGAGTACAAGCCCTCCTGAATAAATCATGAGGACAAAACATAACGGCGCCGGCGGACTTTAACACAATACCTAATTAATTTTCAAAGATATCTTATTACTTTAAGATCAAAAAATTATTTAGTTTTTTTGTATATGCAAAGATTCCGTCTTTTTAAAAAGATGTCAAAAAAGATGGAGTCTTTCCTCAAATTTTATATTAAACATTGCGCAAAGGCAATTTATTATTTATTTTTGCCAACCTGATCAACAATTCTATTCTTGATAACAAATGTCAGAAGTAATAAGGTTAAGAAGAGGACTCGATATAAAGATTAAGGGTGATGCTGAAAACGTTGTGGGTATTCTGTCACCACCTGCCTCTGTAGCTGTCAAACCCATTGATTTTCACGGTCTTGTTCCTAAACTAGATGTAAAGCCGGGTACTATGGTCAGGACAGGCGATGTTCTGTTCCATGACAAGTATCATCCTGAAGTTTTTTTTACTGCGCCTGTGGGAGGACAGATTGCTGCGGTAAAAAGAGGTGAGAGACGTCGGATCCTGGAGGTTGTGATCGAGACTGCAAAGGACCCTGATGAAGCAGAATTTTTAAAAGCTGATCCGAATACCCTCTCCGGGGAAGAGATAAAAGACCAGTTGCTGAAAAGCGGACTCTGGCCATTTATAAAAAGACGTCCATACGGTATTGTAGCTTATCCTGATGATAAACCCGAAGCTATTTTCATTTCAACATTCGATACGAGTCCGCTTGCTCCTGATTATGATTTTGTTATTAAGGGACAGATGAAAGCATTTCAAACAGGCATCGATGCTTTGGCCAAATTGACAAAGGGGCCTGTTTATATGGGAGTAAAGAAAAATTCAATTTTTTCAGAGGTTAAGAATGTTCAGATCAGGCATTTCTCCGGACCTCATCCGGCAGGGAATGTAGGAGTACATATTCATCATATAAGACCGGTATTCAAAGGTGATGCTGTCTGGACTATTAACGTTCAGGATGTTCTTTTTATCGGGAGACTATTTCTTAACGGAAAACTGGACTTAACAAAAATTATTGCATTGACGGGCTCGGAGATAAAAAATCCGCAATATTACAGAACAGTTTCAGGAGTACCTGTTTCCCTGATTACTGATGGCAGGTTGAAAAAAGCAGACTACAGGCAACGTATTATCGGTGGTAATGTGCTGACCGGCAAACGTGTGAAGGAACAAAATTATATTGGATTTTATGATTCCCAGATTACCGTTATACCGGAAGGGGATGAATATGAATTATTGGGATGGGCTTCACCGGGATTTAATAAGTACAGTGCGTCTAAAACTTTCCTTTCGGGATTATTTTCCAAGGAGCAATATGATATGAATGCTAACCTTCACGGTAGCGAACGTGCATTTGTAATGACCGACCAGTATAAAAAGGTTGTTCCGATGGATATTCTGCCTGTATTTTTACTGAAAGCCATTTTGGCAAATGATATTGACAAGATGGAACAACTTGGCATATATGAGGTAATTGAAGAAGATTTCGCACTGTGTGAGTATGTATGTGCTTCCAAAATTAAAGTTCAGGACATTTTGCGCCGGGGCATTAATACTATGATAAAGGAACTTGGATAGTTACTGTTGGTTATATAAATTAATTATAATATGCAATTCCTGAAAAAATTTTTTGAAAAAACCGAACCATATGTTGAGGAAGGAGGTAAATACCACTGGCTCAAATCAGTGCATGATGGTTTTTTTACTCTTTTATTTGTTCCCCCGAGTACTTCAAAAACAGGTACACATATTCATGATTACATTGACCTGAAAAGAGTTATGGCTATTGTTGTGGTGGCAACGCTGCCGTCGTTATTATTTGGAATGTATAATGTTGGCTTTCAGCATTATAAAGCTCTTGGAGAACTCGTATCCACAGGTTTTGTCAATATATTCTTATACGGTGTGATAAAGGTTCTTCCCATCGTTATAGTATCTTATGTTGTTGGTCTTGGCATTGAGTTTTTCTTTGCCCAGATACGCGGTCATGAAATTAATGAGGGTTTTCTTGTAACCGGAATGCTCATTCCGCTAATTATGCCTGTAGAGACTCCATTATGGATGGTTGCATTATCAACGGCTTTTGCCGTTATTTTCGGTAAGGAGGTTTTTGGCGGCACCGGAATGAATATCTGGAATCCTGCGTTGCTGGCACGGGCATTCCTGTTTTTTGCCTATCCTTCTCATATGTCCGGTAATTCGGTTTGGGTATCACTTGGTAAAAATAATCAGCCGGTTGACACCTTTACGGGAGCCACACCTATGGCTGATGCAGCCACGGGAAATATAGATTTTGATGTTCTTGATGCATTTTTCGGCTTCATTCCAGGATCAATCGGCGAAACTTCAACCCTTGCAATCCTTTTGGGTGCAATTATTCTTATTATTACCAGTGTCGGAAGTTGGAAGATAATTTTTTCAACTTTTTCAGGAGGGCTGTTGATGGGTCTAATCCTGAATATTTTTGCAGGGGACAATGCATATATGTCTGTTCCATTCTGGCAGCATTTGGTATTGGGTGGTTTTGCCTTTGGAGCGGTTTTTATGGCTACAGATCCTGTTTCAGGAGCCCAGACAGAAAAGGGTAAATGGATATACGGATTTATGATTGGCATTCTGGCTATATTGATCCGTGTACTTAATCCCGCTTATCCCGAGGGCATGATGATGGCAATACTACTTATGAACACTTTTGCACCGCTGATTGATCATTATGTTGTTAAGGGTTATATAAGACGCCGTACAAAACGGGCATATTTATTACAAAAACATTATACAAGAGAGTGATTGAAAAAGATTTACTGACTGAAAGGATTTTATTTTTTGAAAAGACAGAGTCCTTACAAAAGAAGGATTCTTGCCAAATGATAAATTAAAATAATGGATAGAAACGGTAATACATATACATTTATTTATGCAGCCATAATGGTAATAATTGTTGCTGCTGTCCTTGCATCGGTATCAATGGCCCTGAGACCTCTTCAGACGCAGAATATTGAGATAGAAAAGAAACAAAGCATTTTGGCATCAGTCAATATTCAAAGTAGTCCGAATGATGCTACAGAAATATATTCTGAAAAGATACAGGGACAGTATGTTGTCAATTCAGAAGGAGAAATCGTGGAAGGCGGGGAGGCCTTTGAAATAGATTTAAAAAAACAAAGAGCAAAACCCGTGGATGAGCGGTTATTGCCGGTCTATGAGTGTTTTACAGATGATGGATTAAAATATATTTTTCCTTTGCGGGGAACCGGGTTGTGGGGACCTATCTGGGGGTATGTTTCCCTGAACAGTGATATGAATACTATTTACGGTGCTAATTTCGATCATAAGGGTGAAACCCCGGGACTCGGGGCTGAGATTTCAACTGAATCTTTTGAGAGTACCTTTAAAGGTAAGAAGTTATTTGACCAATCTGGTAATCTCGTCTCAATCAAGGTCACTAAGTCGGGACAGGAAGGTGATGAAGAGCATAGTGTAGACGGTATATCTGGTGGAACCATTACCAGTAAAGGGCTGGAGAAGATGTTGTTGAATGATTTTAAAAGTTATGAGGAATTTTTAATTAAAAAAAATCATGAGCGATGAGTGATCTTCTATTTTCAAGAAAAAATATCAGACTGCTTACTGAGCCGCTTAATAAAAGCAATCCTATAACCGTGCAGGTACTGGGTATATGTTCAGCACTTGCAGTGACAGCACAGTTGAAACCTGCAGTGGTGATGGCGGTTTCCGTGGTAGCCGTATTGGCTCTTGCAAATGTGATAATTTCCCTTTTACGTAATACTATTCCCAATCGTATAAGGATAATTGTGCAGCTTGTGGTAATTGCTTTCCTGGTTATATTGGTCGATCAGATTTTAAAGGCTTATGTTTATGATGTCAGCAAACAACTATCGGTTTTTGTGGGGCTAATAATTACTAATTGTATTATTATGGGAAGGCTTGAAGCCTTTGCCCTGGGGAACAGACCGTGGCAATCCCTGCTGGACGGTATAGGGAATGCTGCAGGATACGGGATTATTCTGATTATTGTAGGCTTTGTGCGGGAGCTGTTTGGCTCGGGTTCGGTTTATGGTTATCAGGTTATTCCTGAAAGTTGGTATATGGATAAAGGAGGATTCTATGAGAATAACGGAATGATGATATTGCCCCCTATGGCTTTAATTACAGTAGGAATAATTATTTGGATACAGCGCAGTCGCAATCGGGAGTTGATAGAAGATTAACAGCAAAATACTGACAATGGAAAATCTAATAAACATATTTATTAAGTCGATCTTTATTGAGAACATGGTTTTTGCCTATTTTTTGGGTATGTGTTCTTATCTGGCTGTGTCGAAAACTGTAAAGACAGCCACAGGTCTTGGCATTGCAGTTATTTTTGTCCTAGGAATTACTGTGCCGGTGGATTACCTTCTTGAGAATTACATATTAAAGGAAGGAGCTCTTAGCTGGATAAGTCCTGCTTTTGCGGAAGTTGATCTGAGTTTTCTTTCTTTTATAATGTTTATAGCTGTCATTGCTTCTATGGTACAACTCGTTGAGATGGTAGTAGAAAAGTTTGCCCCGGTGCTTTATAATCAACTGGGAATTTTCTTGCCCCTGATAGCAGTGAACTGTGCCATCCTTGGCGGTTCACTCTTTATGCAACAAAAAGAATTCCTTAATATAGGGGAGGCTACGGTTTACGGACTGGGATCAGGATTGGGTTGGTTTCTTGCAATCGTAGGAATTGCAGCAATACGTGAAAAAATCCAATACTCCAATGTGCCCGGTCCTTTGCGGGGACTCGGTATTACTTTTATTGTTACCGGTTTGATGGGACTGGCCTTTATGGGCTTTATGGGAATAAAACTGTAAATATATTATATAAGTGTTAATGTTTTTAATATCAATACAAACTACTGTTGTCATTACTAGTGTGGTGGTTTTTTTAGCTGTGATAATCCTGCTGGTTACCATTTTGTTGTATGCTAAAAAGAAGCTTACTCCCTCAGGTAAGGTAATAATTGATATAAATGAAGGAGAAAGGGTAATAGAGACTCAGCCGGGTGATACGCTGCTGACTAATTTGAGTAATAATAAAATTTTTCTTCCTTCAGCCTGTGGTGGCGGGGGCACATGCGGCATGTGCCGATGCCGGATCGTTAAGGGGGGAGGTTCCATATTGCCCACCGAAACAGATTTTTTTACCAGAAAAGAACAAAACGAACACTGGCGCCTTGCCTGTCAGGTGAAAGTAAAAGAGGACCTCGACATTATTATTCCCCGTGAAGTATTAGGCGTTAAAAAATGGGAATGTGAAGTAATATCCAATAAAAACGTTGCTACTTTTATAAAGGAATTTATACTCAGGCTGCCTGAGGGAGAAAAATTAAAATTCAGATCGGGTGGCTATGTGCAGATTGATGTACCAAAGATAGAAGTTGATTTTAAAGATATTGATGTAGAAGAAGAATTTCGTGATGACTGGGACAAATTTGGTCTCCCGGAATTGAAGATGAAGAATCCTGAGCCTACTTTCCGGGCATATTCAATGGCTAATCATCCTGAGGAAGGAAACATTATAATGTTGAATATCCGTATTGCCACACCTCCGTGGGATCGTGCCAATAAACGTTTTAAGAAGGTAAATCCCGGCATATGTTCTTCTTATATTTTTTCCCGTAAACCGGGCGACAAAGTTTTTGTTTCAGGTCCTTATGGCGATTTTTTCCTGAAGGACAACGATAATGAAATGATGTTTATCGGAGGAGGAGCTGGCATGGCTCCGATGAGGTCTCATTTATTTCATTTGTTTCATACTCTAAAAGAAAGGGACAAAAAGATTACATTCTGGTATGGAGCACGTTCGTGGAAGGAGGTGTTCTATTACGACCAGTTTCGTGATATAGAGAAGAATTTTGACAACTTTAAATTCGTTCTGGCGCTGTCAGAGCCCAGATCTGAAGATAACTGGGAAGGGCCTGTAGGATTTATACATCAGGTAATTTATGATCAGTATTTGCATAATCATGATGAACCGGAAGAAATCGATTATTATCTGTGCGGTCCGCCACTGATGAACGACGCCGTACAGAAAATGCTTTATAATCTTGGCGTTCCTGATGAAAATGTTATGTATGATGATTTTGGGAGTTAAACCGGTAAATTTTCTTAAATGAACGATACTCCGAAAAAATTTGGTACAGCCCCTGTTTTTTTAACTGCAATATCTACCATTCTAGGGGCCATCTTATTTCTTCGTTTTGGATATGCAGTGGGCACACTTGGATTTTGGGGTGTTATTTTGCTTATATTACTCGGGCACCTTGTAACTATCCCAACTTCCCTTGCCCTATCGGAAATTGCTACAAATAAAAGAGTTGAAGGGGGTGGTGAATATTTTATTATTTCACGTTCTTTCGGACTCAATATTGGTGCAACAATTGGCATTGCTCTTTATTTATCACAGGCTATAAGTGTTGCATTTTATGTAATTGCCTTTACTGAAGCTTTTGAGTTTTTTTTCAATTTTATCATGGGAAAATACGGTTTTATTCTCCCCCGCCAGGCTGTCAGTCTCCCTGTAATGTTGATGCTGGCTGTAATGATCATCAGGAAAGGAGCTAATCTCGGCGTAAAGGCACTTTATGTTGTTGTTGGTATTTTATTTATATCACTGGCAATGTTCTTTTTAGGCAGTACCGGTCATGCCGATAAATCAACCTTTGATCTTGCTAATGCTCAGCTTCGTAATCCGGGCGATTTTTTTGTTGTATTTGCAATTATATTCCCGGCTTTTACTGGCATGACGGCAGGGGTAGGACTTTCAGGAGATCTCAAAAATCCTTCGAAAGCTATTCCTCTCGGCACTACTCTGGCAACTTTTTCAGGAATGATAATTTATTTTTTTGTAGTTTACAAGCTTGCTAAATCTGCGCCGGTAGAAGACCTGCTTGAAAACCAGTTGATAATGGCACGGATTGCTGTGGCGGGAGCAGTAGTCATCCCACTAGGACTTGCTGCTTCTACTATCTCTTCGGCATTGGGGTCGGTAATGGTAGCTCCCCGTACTTTACAGGCTCTGGCACTCGATAAGGCCTTCCCTTCGAAAGGAGTTAACAGGTGGTTATCAAAATCATCAATAAAAGATAATGAACCGGTCAATGCGTCTGTTGTGACTTCTCTCATTGCTTTTATATTTGTTGCACTTGGAGATGTAAATGCTGTGGCTTCGATCATTTCCATGTTTTTTATGGTAACTTACGGATCCCTTTGCCTCATTTCCTTTCTTAACCATTTCGGTTCATCCCCGTCATACCGTCCTTCTTTTAAATCACGATGGTATATTTCACTTACGGGATTTGTAGTTGCTGTATGGGTTATGTTCAAGATCAGTTCTTTATATGCTGTTTTAGCTTTTGCTGTAATTTTACTGATATATTTATATGTTGATCATTATCATAAAAACAGAAAAGGTTTTGCTTTTATTTTTCTTAATGCCATATTTCAGCTCAACCGTAATCTGCAGGTTATGATCCAGAAAAAGCAAAGCAAAAGAGCGAACAAAGAGTGGCGTCCCAGCGCTATTTGTATCTCTAAGGATTCGTTTAAGCGTGATAAAGCTTTCCGGTTGCTAAACTGGATATCCTATAAATATGGTTTTGGAACCTACCTTCACCAGATTGAAGGCTATTACAGTCGTAATACCGTTAAGCAGGCAAGGAAGGAATATACAAAATTACTTAACCAAGTAAAAAATATTGAAAATTATGTTTATATCGACACATTAATTTCTCCTTCTAACACATCAGCGATTGCACAGGCAATACAGATACCCGGAATTGCCGGCATGGAAAATAATATGGTTATTTTTGAGTTTGATAAGGAGAATCCCACTAATCTGCCGGAGATCATAGATAACTTTGCACTTGTAAATTCGGGCGACTTTGATATATGTATTCTTGCCAGCAGTCACCGCGAAATTATTCATAAAAACGGCATCCATGTATGGATAAACTCTTTGGATACTGAAAATGCTAATTTGATGATTTTATTGAGTTTTATTATCCTTGTCCATCCCGAATGGAAAAAAGCTCATATTCAGATATTCAATATTTGCAGGCCTGGAGAACTGGAAAAAACAAAAGAAGCTATGCGTGAGTTGGTTTTGACAGGGCGCCTGCCTATTCATGCGAAAAATATCAGGCTTATTATCCAGGATCAAAATGTCTCCGCCAAATCTATAATTAACAAACATTCCTTAAATGCCGGTATTACCCTTGTAGGCATACGCGAAGAACTGATAAAGAAGGAAGGAGAGAAAATTTTTGAAGGTTATGACGAGCTTGGCACTGTCTTGTTTATTTACTCGAAAGATCAGAAAAGTATAGAATAATAATGTGAGAATTATTTTATTAATGGATTTTTTCATTAATCGGGTAATATGATTATTTTGAATAAGGAAAGATAGTCAGGGAAATATCTGTAATTATCAGAGATGATTTTCCAGAAAGGCTATGAGTTGATATATGCTATCGAATTTTTGATTAATCTTTTCTGAGGTTAAGGTCCATGAGTTTTCCTTTATTACTACCTTTAAGTCATGCTCAGCCTGCATTACTATTTGGTATCCTTTCCGGTTAAGTGCTCTTAAAGTCCATGTAAGAGGCAGTCCTTTACCCTCGACTTTCACTTTAGCTCTGAACTTTTTTTTGAAAAAAAAGCTTCCCTCATCAGCGTCAAATCCAATATTTTCGTTCATGAACAGCTTGCTGAGCCATCCGTTAAGAACAGCATCTTCCGGGGCGCCCTGGTAACTGAAGTTTTCAGTGATTATCCAGAGCTTGTCAACTTCCCTGAGAGCTATATTTAGGTCATGGGTAGAAAGTACTATGGTTTTATTTTTTTCATCTGCCAGTGTCTGAAGCAGGTGAAAAATTTCATATTTATTGCTTACGTCGAGATAGGCAGTAGGCTCGTCAAGGATGATAAGCGGTGTGTCCTGTGCCAGTGCACGGGCAATCATAGCCCGTTGCCTTTCCCCGTCGCTTATTTGCAGAACCGGTCTTTGCATCAATCCTCTCAGTCCGACTTTTTCTATTGCCTCACTGATGATAGTTTTGTCATTGTCTGTAAGCATTCCGATCCAGTTGGTATATGGAAAGCGGCCATATGCCACGAGGTCGAAAACAGACATATTGGGTATGCGTATATTTTCCGTTGAAACAAAACTTATTATACAGGCAATTTCTTTTGGACTTAAAGTGTTTAATGCTCTGTTGCTGACGGTGATGTTCCCTGCAAACCAGGGTTGAAAGCCGGCTATTGTCCTGAGGAGTGTACTTTTGCCTATACCGTTGCAACCAATCAGTGCTACCATTTCTCCGGAAGAGGCTGACAAGTTGAGATTTTTCTGTATCTCAAGCGGAGGTGTACCCGTCTGCTCATAACCTACCGTGAGCTGATCAAGTTTAATATTGCAACTATTTTGCTGTTTCACGATACCGACACAAATTTTTTATTTTTAATAATTATCCAGATAATTACCGGAATCCCTATAAGAGCAGTTACCGAATTGATTGGCAGTGTGGTCTGCATACCGGGAAGCTGGGAAACAATGTCGCTGAAGAGCATTACAATACTGCCGGTTATTATAACAGCAGGCAACAGTACAAGATGATCTGCTGTTTTGAACAGTACCCTGCATATGTGAGGTACAGCTATTCCGATGAAGCCTACAGGACCACAAAAAGCAGTTATTGTTCCTGCCAGAAGGCTTGTGCTTAATAATATCAGCACCCGGCTTGTTTTGACTGACACACCTAAGGACCGGGCATAGCTTTCACCCAAAAGGAATGCGTTCAGATCTTTTACTCTGAGAAATGCCAGTATTGTTCCTGCTGTCAGTGCAGGAGTAAGAACAGCAAGTTGTGATTTTGTCACATTTCCCAAACTACCCATGGTCCAGACAATAAAAGCCTTGAGCATTGATTCATTACTGAAATATTGAAGAATGTTTACTATGGCTGAAACAGCGCTGGTGAAAAGGATACCCAGTATTAGTATAGTCATTATATCATTTATTCTTGCCGAGACATAAAGCACCAGTGTAATTACTAGAAATGAACCTGCCCAGGCAACAAGTGCCAGAGGCCATGCACCTGTGAAGCTGAAAATGCCGAGAGCTGTTACAGATGAAAATCCAAGAACAAAAAGGGCAACTCCCAGACTAGCTCCCGCACTTATTCCCAGCACAAAAGGACCGGCAAGGGGATTCCGGAAAACAGTCTGCATAAGCAAGCCGCTGAGTGACAAGGCAGCACCGGCAAATATAGCTGTAAGGGCTTTAGGTAATCTGAAATCCAGAATGATAGTCCTGAAGGTTTCATTTATCTCTGAAGCAGGGAAAAAAGAGAGAAAAACTTGTTTAATTGGCACAATAAGTGATCCCAGAAGCAGATCAGTAATAAAAAACAAAAAGAACATAATACCGAGAATCAGAAAGGTAATATGTATTCGTTTTCTTTTATTATTTAAATGAGTTCTCATTTGATTTTTTTATAATAAATCATTTCGTCGTCAGTAAGTCCGGGATGAAAAGTATTAATTAAATCGCGAAGAATCAAATGCGGATTAACCGTGCCGCTTTCCCAGAAATCATTTCCTCCATTAGAACTAAGTCTTTTGATATTATTAAATATTTTACCCTCCCTGAAAACCCTGAAATTATTAAAACGTTGATCGACAGCAAGTATCTCCTTTTTTGTGACCAAGTTACCCGTATTTATCCATATGTCGGCTTCGTTGCCCCAGACCAGAGCATTTTCAAAAGAGATAACATAGCTTTCGTGAGACGGATTTTCCTTTCCTATATAATGACCGCCTGCATCGGCTATCAGGTTCGCCAGATATGAGTTACCTCCCGGTACCCACCATGTATCTTTATGTGGTAATCCCACCATGATTTTGGGTTTGTTGGGGATGTCAGATGTAAGTTGCTTTAATTCAAGATATTTCTTTTCCAGTTTGTTGAAAAATTCAATTGATTCCTGTTCTTTTCCAAACAGATGGCCGATAAATTTTATCCACTCTGCTTTTCCCAGAGGTGTTTCTTCCAGATATTCGGCAATTATCACAACAGGTATCCCGAATTCATTCAGCTTCTGAGAATAAGCTGTTACTTCGCTTCCCAATGCATAAGCCATTACCAGGTCCGGTTTTTGTTTTAAAAGCACTTCATAATTGAGATTTTGTCCGTAGCCTACATCGGGTATTTTGCCTTCTTCAAAACGGTTACGTATTTCGAAACTTGATATATATTTTATTCCTGAAATACCCGCTACACTGCCGGTTTCATTTAAAATTTCAAGAAAAGCAAGGTGTGTGGTTGATAAGCAGATAACGCGTTCGACAGGGGTGCGGATAATCTTATTTTCGTGAAGCGAGTCGGGCAAAGAGGTATTTTTATTAACAAGAAAATATTCAATAGATATATTTTCTGCTTTTTCCCATGGATTGTGTATTGTCACTTTTGTATAATTCTCATGAACTTCGGTCATGAAGCCCTGTGCATATTTATTTGAATTTATATTGTTGTCTTTCCGTTTCGCATCAGGACAACATGCTGCTATTGTCTGTATCAGGATTAAAATTATATAAATTCGATTCATAAATATTATTTTACCATGGGATATATGATACTTTTCTGGTGATAATGCCCTTTTGGGTTTTTAATCTGATAAAATAGATGCCGGGAATATTACCCGACAGGTCAATTTGAATTTTTTTGTCCCTGTGTTTTGTAAGTATCACACTGACCTCCTTTCCGATAAGATTGAAAACAGATATATTTTTCGGATCAATCGTTTGTCCGGCTTCAAAAGTAAAAATCGACCTGGCGGGATTGGGATAGACCAATGCCTCAAGAGGTTTGTTTATTATTGGTGTATCGTTTACCACAGTTTCAACATTGCATGCTACCAGTTCAAAAACATTCACCATAGAATAGTTTTCAATATTTGACGACTTGAAATCATACCAGCTTTCATCCTGTTTGAAAAAGAAGAAATTATTTAAGGTATCCGGTCGTAGCGACTGGTAAACAATAAACGTGTCCCTGTTACTCATGCCGGTCAGTTCGAATCCCACAAAAAAAGTGTCGGTAGGCTCAACTGTTTCACTGAATTCTATAAAGTTCATTGCATCGGTTGCCAGACTCTTAACTTTAATTGTCTGCGAATGTATAACTGTTTCGGGAAGATCACTGCCGTTATAAATATTAATTTCTATTTGGCTATCATTATTTATACCGAAAAGGTCTATTTTCCCCACTCCCAATGAAATGCCATGTAATATTTCGTTTCCGGGAATTGAAAAACGTTCTGCAAATCCTGTTATCCCAAGATTATTGGTGCCACCCCAATACCCGGAAAATTCTTCTGAATAAATCAGTGGTATATTATCGTGAATATCTTTATCTGTAAGGTTGGTAAAGGCAAGACAAAGGTTTTCGGAAGTAAAAAAACGTTTGCCCTGTAATTTTGCAATGCCCTGATTGACAGGATCCAACCAGCTTTTTAATTGTTTTGAGGAGTCGGCCTTATATTCCCATGCCACCTCCAGGCGGGAGAAATAATCATTTACCGGTGAAGTACAGCTAGCTTCGCCCCCGGTGAGGGTGCCAATCACATTTTGTTCAGGAGTGAACAGAGGACACCCCGAAGAGCCGGGTTCAGTAACTCCTAAATCCCAACGCACGATCTTCAGGAATCCATCTGGTGTGTATTCTTTTCGGTAATCAGAAATCAGGGGTTTGTCACTGTCTGCCGAGATTTTTTTTATATGCCCTTCCGGATGATGTATAGTTGTTGTAGAATCGGGGATATTCCCGCTGTTATCCCAGCCGGCGTAATATGGTCTGAACTCAGGGGGTGGCTCAAGACTTAGCTCCATCAATGCGAAATCAAGACTGTCGGAGTAAGCACGCATAACTGCCCCTGAAATGGAATTGGAAGGATCGCCGTCAATTACTGCGCAATAAGGACTCTCATAGTTGAAAGTAAAAACGGCAGTTGACGATTTTTCAGGACCATCAAAGCAATGAGCCGCTGAAATAATATAGGGCTTCTGATCTTCAGCCGTGTTGTTTAATAAAGTACCTGTGCATATATCAACACCGGATATTATTCTGCATACGGCATCTTTTACGTTCGTCAAGTCATTGCCGATGTCGCAATTGATATCAACATTACATTCTCCGGGCAAATTGCCGGAAGGCCTGCGGTCGTCATACTTTAATATTCCGGTAAAATCATGATTAACACTGGAAATTATAAAGTCATCACCTTTGTCCCCCTCTGAAGGAACTTCATATTGAATTGTTATTACGTCACCTGCAACCGGAGAAACAGCAAATTTTCCTGAGGCTTTATTATTGAAAGAAGTGAAAGCACCAAGATAATGGTTTTTTTCTTCATTGAATAAGAATAATCTGGCACCCTTCGGAAGGTGAAATTTGTCGAATATAAGGCTGAGGGATTTTGCTTCGTTTGAACGGATTTTCAGTGTCCATATATCGAAACCCTTAATGTTGTCTATCCATATCCCATCACTGCCGGGTGAGAAGTTAACATTAAAATTGTGGGCAAACCGCAATGACTTAAGATTAATATCATGACTCTCCATTTCTTTTGCCTGCCTCAATAATTTTTTGTTATTTACCGGTAGCATTATTTTTTGAGGGATGCTGCGGCTTTTAAGTGCAGACACCTCTAAGGGATGACCGCCACTGGAAATTTGTCCGTTAGTGACAACAGATATTGAAAGAGTGAAGGCCACGGCCAGAAAAAACCCACGCATGCTTTTTACTTTTTCGCCAAAGTTAATATATTGCCAAAGAATCATTATATTAATTTTTAATAAGTTTGTGATTACCGGAACTATTAAAACAAAATGGCGATATGAAGATATTAGTAATGTATGTAGATGAATTTGGTTATTCTCCTGCCCTGAAAAATCTTGACACGGCTGAGGATGTGACTGAGGGCAATACCTTTACAGATAGTATCCTGGCTTTTATTCATATTGAGAAAGAAGATGAGGAATATGATATCAGAAGCCGTGAGAAGAAATTAGTGAACCATCTTAAGTGGACTGCCCGTAAAAATGATTGTAAAAAGATCATCCTTCACTCATTTGCTCATCTCTCAGATTCGAAAGCTTCGGTGGAGTTTACCATGGAGATTTTCGATCTCGCCGAAGTGCGGCTTCGTAATGGCGGATATTCAACAGCACAGACACCTTTCGGTTATTTTTTGGATTTGCAAATTAAAGCCCCCGGTCATTCACTTGCACGGATATGGGCGTCACTGTAATTTTATTCTGGCAGGAAAGTCCGGTGGTCTAGTTGTGCTTGTCCTGAAAATGGTCACTTACGGTGTTGGGAACTTACGGTGTTGGGAACTTACATTTTTTAAGACTACGCAATTCCTGTTAAATCGCTAAGAAGATTTTTTACAGGGCAAATCTTGTCCTCATGATTTATTTATGAGGGCATTGTTCTTCTGATCTATTCAGCAGGAGAAAGTCAGCGTATCCGGTCCAGACTTCTCACAAGCGCTTCATCTTTACCGATGGCGCGGATTGACAGATAATCCAGTATGATCGCTATCAGCGGAAAGGACATTGGTATTTTGAAAGCTACTTTAATATCGTCGAATGAAGTATATAAAAAGAAAAACATCAATCCCGTCAGTCCGATTAAAAGCAAAATCGTAAAGCCAAGCAATCTCATTTGACGTATACGTTTTTTATAAAGGAATATGGCAACAAGGTGCATTAATACGACGAGTGAGATAAATAGCATCAACGGTAATCCGTCATGTATAATCTCTTCGCCACTGACAATTCCTTTGGCTGAAAATGTATATAATTTGTCGTTTACTACCAGTGAGGCAAATTCAAGTTTTAGCAGGAACGCAATGAACAATGCAGCCACAAAAATGAAAACTGTTTGGATTCTCTGTATCATGATGTATTGAATAAGTTTTTATACTGAACTCAAAGATAGAAATTTATTTATTTTTTATCCCTGTATTAATCCCGGGGCTATGAATACTGCATCAAACAAGGGCTTTAGTCCAATAATTTTCTTCTGGACAGTAAAAAAATAATAAAACGCCATTACTTTTGTCAGCATACTTTTTCGAGTTCATTCTGATTAATGTACCATAAGTAACCCTCCACTTGTGCAAATCCACACTCTTTAAGAGTATCGGCATACTGAAGAACCTGTTTTCTATGCTTTACAGGTATTTTCTCTCCCCATTTGTAATCAAGCACAACTGCCCTGTCGCCCGAGATCATAACACGGTCGGGACGGAGTAATTTCGAAGGTGTGAGAAGTTCTCTTTCCGTGATCACTTTATAATTGCCGTCGAACCATTTATACATTTCAGGTTTTTTTAAGCTGTATGAAAGCTTTTTTAAAATTTCCTTCCTTTCGGAGCTATTTATTTTTCTTTCCTTAAATGCTTTGTTACAAGCCCCTTCAATATCATTTACAGTTTCTATTTCTGACAGTATTTCATGTATAAGCTTCCCTGTGTTTTTAACCGAACGGCTTTGATTGTCCTTCATGAGAAATTCTTCACTGTTGATCCGTAGCCGGAGTCTCGCAGTAAAATCGTTGGAAAAATATTTATTAATGATGTTGGTATTTGAAGGACTATCATCGTGAAAATAAACAGGCAATTCTCCATATCGGAAGGTATAGCCATCATCATTCAGGCATCCTGTAAACTGATTTTTGTATGCCAGTTGTTCCAGGGAAGACAGTAATAGGGAATTTATCGTTCTTCCCGGGGTATTTGCATTTTTGTTTTCATTTGGTTTTTTGCAATTGATGAACAATGCTGATTTGGCACGCGTGAAAGCAACGTATACCAGATTCAGTGTATCGATACATGAGTTTACTTTTTCTTCAAGGTAATCATCCCTGAAAATTGTACCAGCAAGAATTTTACCGGCTTTTACGGGGAGTAGCGGAAATTTGTTAAAGGGACGGATGGAAGGCCTGCACCAGAGCAATGGCGACTGCGAGCCGCTCCATGAAGTATCCCAATTGAAAAAGGGGATTAACACAGCTTCAAATTCCAGTCCTTTGGCTTTATGGACAGTTAGCAACCTGACCGAATCCACCTCCTCGTTTACACTTACCGAAGTTTCGTGTCCTTTTTCTTTCCACCATAAAAGAAAATTGGAAAGATCATTGGACAGTAATAATTTTATTTCAGCCGCTTCGTCAATAAGTGCTTGCAGGTAAGGCAGTTCGGACTTTATTTCAAAAAGATTGAAGATAGAACAGATTTGTATAATAGTCTCATCAAGTGATGTGAGTAGTATTTTGCTTTCTGCGGTTTTAATTTTGGCCCCCATCTCTTCTTCAAAAACAGCTTCGTAGTTAGTGTCTATTGGCCATGATCCTGTGTTCTTATTCCGCGCATCAGTATCAGCCGAAACTACGCCGGCAGATGAATGTTCAATTTTTCCCAAAGCAGGTTTCAGCCAGGAAAGCCAAAGATATAGAAGAGCAGTCTTGTTGATTTCATTCTTTTCATCAATTATTGTCTCGATAACCAGCATGACGAAGTTAACACCACGGGAAGCATGAAGGAAGAGCGACTCGTTTGACAGTACCGTGAGGTTGTAGGATGCATTTTCATCTTTTTGGGCTGCTGCTAAAAATGTTTCTACTATTTTTGGTCCTTCTTTATTTTTTCTGATCAGTATAGCTATTTCCGATGCTTTGAATCCTTTGTCCTGAAGTAATTTGATCTGTTCAACCAGGAGTCCGGCAGAATCAGCTTCAAAATTTTCTTTTTCCATGAATTTAATTTCAGTCAGTCCTTTTTTAACAGCTTCCGGATTACCTGGTTCCTGAATGAGATGTTTATATATATTGCGGAATTTTTCAATATAATTTTCGTCTTCTATCTCATTTAACAGGTAATTTCCCATAGCTGTCTTTATTTCCGAAATAACCGCATTGTTGAATTCTATTATATTGATACGGCTGCGCCAGTTTTTTTCAAGAGGTATCTCAACAGGACTGATATGTGGAAAATCCCTGTCTACTTGTGATGCCAGTATATTCCAGTCGCTGTTGCGCCAGCGGTAAACGGACTGTTTGACATCGCCTGCCAGTAGATTTTTATGCCCTTCGGAGAGGGAGTTGGCGACCAGAGGCCTGAAATTATTCCACTGCAAAGCTGATGTGTCCTGAAATTCATCCAGCATAAAGTATTTATATCGTGTACCTATTTTTTCATAAATAAAAGGACTGTCAGTGTCTCCGATAATTTTTGAGAGCAACAGGTTGGAATCTGACAACTGTAATATGCCTTTCTCATGGAGGAGATCCTGAATTTCCGATTTCAGGTCAGTTAATATGCCAAGCACCCGTAATTGTTTGCGTACTTCCAGAGCAGATAAATAACGGATTATATTTTCCCTGTAAAAGATAAGTATCTCGTGCAGAAGAGGCTGAAGATGATTTTCTGCAAGTTCTCCGAGTCGGTCTTTTTGCTTGTGTGTTTTTGAATACCAGTTATGTGCGGACTCTTCAGCATCAATCACCCTTGCTTTCGGCTCATTTATGATCCCCTCTGAAAGCTTTTTCAGATATCCGCCTATTCCTGTGCTTCTATAAGAAAGATCATCTGTCGAGAAGCCGTTCTCTTGAAGCAGTTCGATACAATATTTTGCTTTTTTTCTGATGGTGGTTTCAAACCAGGCAATCATTTTATTTAGTTCCCTGCGAAATGATTCCAGGTTTTCGTGGGTATAAACGGAGTCTTTTTTGTCAGGGAAGAATATCTGAAATTTTTCTTTAAAAAGTTCTTTACCAAGTAGTTTAATATCCCTTTCAATCTGCTGGCTGCGATTTTCTTTAATTTTTTCCCTGCTGAAACCCGCCAGCCATTTTTGTAATTGTTTGTCAGTGTCTAATTTAGACAATAACCTGTCCACTGCCTCCTCAAGTATCAAATCATCATCCAGTCCGAGCACAAAATTGGGTGAGATGCCTGTTTCACGGTTAAAAGCTTTAATAATGAGCTGGGTGAATGAATCGATTGTGCTGATTGAAAAGCGGTTGTAGTCGTGCAAGATATTCCTGAGGACTTTCCGGGCTCTGATTCGTACTTTTTCAGGTTTAAGAGAATTTTTCTTTGTCAGTATATCCATGTAATCAGACTGCCGGTTGTCAGCTAGCAGACTAAGCTGTTCAAGTATGCGGCTTTTCATTTCATTGGTAGCCTTATTAGTAAAGGTAACGGCAAGGATATGCCGGTAGTTGAACGGATTATCTATAATCAGTTTGAGATATTCCGCCACCAGCTGAAATGTTTTTCCTGAACCGGCTGAAGCTCTGTATACAGTTAGCATATATTTATTTCAGTGTTATCTTTATAAAGTTTGAGTTGTTTTATTATCAATAAATTGCAGGCCCGGGTAATTTAAAATCCGTGATCTTGTGTGACATTAAACCGGGTTTCAATTTTAAATTTATCAGATACTTTATATTTAAAAAACAAAGTTGACCCGCGAAAATTAAAATTATTATTTCCCTGAACCGTCACAGGTGCCGATAGCAATCTGTTAGCTCCAAAACTGTACCCTCCGATGGTAAACCGGTCATTAATCCGGTAACTACCTTCACTCAGAATTACGCCGTTGAATGTCACAGGGTAAAAGGGAAAACCGTATATCCCCATATCAATAATATTAATATCCCATGGATATGATGATAATCCGTTTATGTTGTATCTCCAACGGCTGGCAAGCTCTTTTTTGAAATTGAAATCAGGCAGGAGTAAAGACTCTGTCAGCTCAAAAGATAAATTTTCTTCACTAATTGGGCTGTTGTCCATAAATAACTGATCATCATCTGTTATAAGTGAATCCTTTTCAGGCAACATAGGCATGAGCGATTCCTGGGCTGTAGCAGTGATAAAGATAAGATGAAATATGATGAAAAATAATCTTTTCATGTTAATTTTTTTCTGTTGTTTTTAGTGTTCAAAATTAAAAAACTTTGATTTATTTTCTAAAAGGTTAGTAGATTTTTAATTATCCTGGAAAATTCATGCCGTCTATTTTTTTAAATTTGCTGTTCTTTATTCTGCTTATATTTGTTTTTCAAAATAAACTGAATTCATGGAAAATAATAATTACCGTCCTTTGAGTGATGAAGAGATAGGGCAACTCGTTTACCAGGGTTGTTTTTCGCCCGACTGGAATCTTGTTAAGGTATCGGCCGGTTTTGTACCTGATAATATTGAGAATGTCATGTTTACAGGACATATACGCCTAAACAGTTTTAACAGGTCAGTTAAACTGACAGGTGGAATTACTTTTAAGTCGGGGATTTATAATGCATGGCTCCATAATTGTGAAGTAGGGAAAGATGCCTTAATATATAATGTTCGCAGTTACATCGCCAATTATATAATAGGTGAGGGTGTCATAATACATAATGTCACCACAATAGCGGTTGATGGGGAATCTTATTTTGGCAACGGTGTAATGGTTGAAGCAATAAACGAAGGAGGCGGACGGGAGATCCCCATTTACGATTATCTGTCGGCACACCTTGCCTATTTGCTGGCACTTTACCGGAACCGGCCTTCTTTAATATCTGCACTAAAGAAAATGGTTGATGATTATTCGGAAAGTGTGAAAAGCACTACAGGATTTATAGGTCAGTACTCGAATATTCTCAATTGCAATACGATATTGAATGTAAAAACCGGTTACGGAACTACTATCGACGGAGCCAAAAAACTGAAGAACGGAAGTATTAACAGTACACGCGAAGCCCCTGTTGTGATTGGTGAAGGGGTTATTATGGAAGATTTTATTATATGTTCGGGTACGAGGATCACTGATGCCACCCTTATTTCCAAATGCTTTGTGGGTCAGGGTTGTATTCTGGACAAACATTATTCTGCCGTTAATTCGCTATTTTTTGCCAACTGCCAGGGATTCCACGGCGAGGCCTGCTCGATTTTTGCCGGTCCTTATACAGTAACACATCATAAATCAACATTACTGATTGCCGGTATGTTTTCTTTTCTTAACGCCGGCAGTGGTTCAAACCAAAGTAATCACCAGTATAAACTGGGTCCGATACACCAGGGAATAATGGAGCGGGGAGCAAAGACCACCAGTAATTCTTATTTATTGTGGCCATCACATATCGGGGCTTTCTCTCTTGTAATGGGCAGGCATTATAAGCATTGTGATACGGCTGATTTTCCTTTTTCATATCTTATTGAAAGAAAAGATGAAAGTATGCTTGTACCTGCAGTCAACCTGAAAAGCATCGGTACAGTAAGGGATACACAAAAATGGCCCCGGCGGGACAACCGCAGGGATTCCAATCTGCTTGATCTCATCAATTTTAATCTGCTTAGTCCCTATACAGTAAGTAAAATGATCAAAGGTCTTAATAAACTCAGGTCTGTTCGTAAGTCGTCAGGTGAGTTTGCAAGTGAGTACAGTTATGACAAGATGAAAATTGAAAATCATGCACTCGACCGTGGTATTAAACTTTATGAAATGGCTATCTGGAAATTTTTGGGTAATTCGCTTATATCCAGACTTAATGGAAAAGAATTTTCATCGGAAGCTGAGATGAGGACAATCCTTCAGCCTGACATACCTGTCGGCAAAGGCACGTGGGTGGACATTTCAGGACTAATATGTCCGTTTGAAGCTCTTGATAAACTTTTAAGGTCAGTCGAGAATCAGGAAATAACCACTCTCGAAGAAGTAAATGCAACCTTATATGCTCTTCATAAAAATTATTACAATTATGAATGGACATGGGCTGCCGATATATTGGGGGAGTTTTATGGCAGGGCTATAGAGGATTTTATCACTGAGGATGTTATAGCAGTCGTGGAAAAATGGAAAGAGAGTGTTTTGGCCATCGACCGACTTCTTTATGATGATGCGAAAAAAGAATTTTCACTAACCAAAATGACAGGATTTGGTGTTGATGGACGTGATGATGCGCGTGAGCTTGACTTTGTCCGCGTACGTGGCGAATTTGAGCAGAACAGCACTGTAAAGGCCATCCATGTTCATATGAAAGAGAAAGAGGCGTTAGGAAATAAACTTATTGACAGAATGAAGAGAATGAGGCATAAATAAAATATGCGGTGATATAATTGAAATACCCGCATCACATCCTGCCCTGTTACCTTTGCTTGCGATAATACCCTTGCAGTTACCGGCGTACCATATTGCCGGACTAAAGGGGTGCGATGTTGACCGTCCGAGGAATCTTGCCAAATCGGTTACTGTGGAATAAAGCAAAAAAATCATTTATATTTGCCCCTGAAAAAAAAATAAAAGGAATGAAGGCTTATGTTTTTCCCGGTCAGGGAGCACAATATCCTGGTATGGGTAAAGATTTATATGAAAAATCGGATGAAGCTAAAACATATTTTGAAAGAGCTAATGAAATATTAGGTTTCGTTATCACTGAGATCATGTTTGAAGGATCAGCCGATGATCTGAAACAGACAAAAGTGACTCAGCCTGCCATTTTTTTACATTCAGTAATTCTGGCTCAAACACTAAAAGACTTTAGTCCCGATATGGTTGCCGGCCATTCGCTGGGGGAATTTTCAGCTTTGGTTGCCGGGGGATCGCTTGATTTTGAAGACGGACTGAGACTCGTTTCTG
The DNA here is from genome assembly GCA_964611525.1 of uncultured Prolixibacteraceae bacterium. Classification (GTDB taxonomy): domain Bacteria; phylum Bacteroidota; class Bacteroidia; order Bacteroidales; family Prolixibacteraceae; genus JAAYJR01. The sequence continues at coordinate 13,630 of CAZTAL010000141.1, read as the reverse complement.
CCCGTGCGCTGGCTATGCAGAAGGCATGTGAGATGAATCCCTCCGCAATGGCTGCTATTGTGGGGCTTGAAGACGAAGTGGTGGAGGATGTATGTAGGTTGGTTGACGATATAGTTATACCTGCAAATTATAATTGTCCGGGACAATTAGTCATATCCGGTTCTTTAAGTGGTGTCGATAAAGCATGCGAACTATTGAGTAAAATGGGTGCCCGTCGTGCACTTAAACTGCCTGTCAGCGGAGCTTTTCATTCCCCTTTTATGAAACCTGCCCGTGAGGAACTTGCTGCAGCTATTGAAGCTACCACATTCAGAAAGCCGATATGTCCTGTTTATCAGAATGTAACTGCCAGACCGGTCACCGATCCTGCTGATATCAGGAAAAATCTTATGGCCCAGTTAACTTCACCGGTAAAATGGACACAGACAGTGCAAAATATGATTGCAGACGGGGCTGAGTCTTTTATTGAGATCGGGCCGGGAAAAGTTTTGCAGGGACTAATAAAAAAAGTTGATAAAAATGCTGAAACTATAGGGATTGACCGGATTAGCAGGTAAAATATAGTAAATTTTTAGCACTTTGACGGTATGAAAAAATATTTTGCGACTTTTGGAGTTATGATATATAAAACAACAATTTGAGCCGCGGAGACAAAAAACGTATTATTGTATCGGTAACTAATGACCTGGTATGTGATAACCGTGTCAATAAAGTATGCTCTACTCTTTCAGATATGGGCTTCGATATTCTTTTAGCCGGTAGAAAACTGCCCGGTAGTCCTGAGTTTACTCCCCGGAATTATAAAATACGGAGGTTCAGGTTACTTTTTAACAAAGGACCTTTTTTCTATGCATGTTACAATTGCAGATTATTTTATTTTCTGCTGTTTTCCAGGTTTGATCTGTTATTATCGAACGACTTGGATACGCTTTCGGCAAATTACATTATTTCGAGAATAAAAAAGAAACCTGTAATATATGACAGTCATGAATATTTTACTGAAGTGCCTGAATTGATTGATCGTCCGAAAGTTAAGCACATCTGGGAGTGGTTGGAGCGAAAAATGGTCCCCCGCTTGGAGCATGCTTATACCGTTTGCGATTCAATAGCTAAAATATATACCGAAAAGTATGATACTGTTTTTCATGTTGTTCGTAATGTTTCTTCAGCGAGGTTTTCTATGGACGATGAGAGTAGCAGCAGAAATGTCACACCTAAAATAATCCTTTACCAGGGAGCTGTTAATGCAGGACGCGGATTACAGCAGGCTGTTCTCTCCATGAAAATGGTTGAAGGAGCTATTCTGGTCATAGCAGGTGACGGTGATGAAAGACCTGATATCGAAAGTTTGGTAAAAAGAGAAGGTCTCAGTGAAAAAGTAAAATTTTTGGGGCGACTACCTTTTGAGGAACTGGCAAAGCTAACTCCTCTTGCTTCTATAGGACTTTCTGTTGAAGAGGACAAAGGCCTCAATTATCACTATGCTTTACCAAATAAATTATTTGATTATATCACAGCACTTGTTCCCGTTGTGGTGTCCGATTTGCCGGAAATGGCAGGGGTAGTACGTAAGTATAATATTGGAGTGGTAACATCTTCCCTGCAGCCGGAAAAGCTGGCGGGTATATTTCAGGAGATGTTAAATAACCGGAACAAAAGAGAAATATGGATCAGGAATTTGAGGCAGGCAGCCGGAGAATTGACATGGGAAAATGAAGAAAAAAAACTGAAAAAAATTTTCCGTCCGTTTTTATGATTTTCCGGGAAGCAGGTTATTTTTTTCTATTTTGAATAATAAATAAAAGAAATAAACAGTTTCTTGTTAAGAAAACCGGATGTTATTGGACAGCACATGAAAATGATTATTCCTATTTTAGAAAAATATTTTTTTGTGATTCATGTTTTGACAAATATTGTTTTTTTTAAGCGTTTTAAAAAATATATGAAACAGCCATAACGCAGAATAGCATGAAATTATTAATTAAAAATTTACGTGTTCTGTTCCACAACTTGGTCAGTCGGCTTTATGGGAAGATTTTTAGAAGTAATTAAAAAATTTTAAACACATGAAAAAAATATATATAATTTTATTTACTTTAATGATAATCATTACTGCTTTGCCGCTTTTTGCTCAGCAAACTGCATTCTATGAGGATGTCGAAGAAGATATACAGTTAGCCGAAAAGCTTTTTAACCAGTGCAGATACAGCGCTGCATACCGTCAGTATGAAAAGGTTCAGGAAAAAGTCGACCCCAAGTCCGAAATCTACACCGAATCAATGTACCATAAATCTGTCGCTGCCCTTAAATCGGGATATTCATCAGGATATAAAATGGTAGAAAATTTTATCTCCGAACATCCTGAGAGTCCTTATATCGACCGTGCATGGTTTAATTTGGGGGATTATCAGTTTTCTGGAAAGTCTTATCCTGCCGTTATCCGCAGTTATAGTCATATCGATAATTCCTCCCTTGATCCGGATGAACGGATAAAGCTTAAGTATCAAATGGGCTATTCTAATCTTATGATGGGGAATAATGATAAGGCTTTGACTTATTTTCAGGCAATTAAGGGTAAAAACAATATCTACAGCAGGCCTGCTACCTATTACTGGGCTCATCTCATGTACCTTAATGAAAATTTTCAAGCGGCTCTTGAGGGGTTTTCCGGGTTAAACGGTGACCCTGTTTATTCAAGGTTCATTCCTGTGTATGTTAGTCACATTTATTATAAGCAGCAGAAATACAATGAAGTAGTTAATTATACCACAACAATAATAGATGAAGTTGAGAAAGATCACAAAAGCGAGCTTTCAAAGATCGTAGGGGATTCCTATTTTCATTTGAGAGAGTATGAAAAAGCTATTCCCTATCTGGAATATTATTATGAAGTGCCCGGATTAAAAACCAGGGAGGATAATTACATTTTAGGTTATTGTTATTACATTGACGGACGCTATGAAGAGGCTGTTCCGCTTCTGGAGAATGCTTCAAAGGGAAAGGATGAAATGGCACAAAATGCCTATTACCATCTGGCTGATACATATATCAGGCTTAATAAAAAAGAGAAGGCAAGGGTTGCCTTTGAAGCTGCTTCCCAATTCGACTTCAACGAGAAGATAAAAGAGGATGCCCTATTCAGCTTTGCCAAGCTTACCTATGAATTGTCTTATTCCCCTTTTAATGAGACTATTAAGGCTTTCGAGCGGTATATATCCTTATATCCGAATTCACAGAGAAATCCTGAGGCCTACCGTTACCTGACTGAGGTTTTTATGGTAACACGTAACTATCGAGATGCCATTAATGCTATTGAAAAAATTGAGGTCAGGTCAGGTGAGATAAACAGGGCATATCAGCGGGTAACTTTTTATAGGGGACTTGAACTGTTTAACAGCCTGGCATATAATCAGGCAATAGATTATTTTGATCTTTCACTGGAAAACGGGAGCTACAGCAGGGAATTAAACGCCAAGGCGCTTTTCTGGAAGGCCGAAGCGCTATACAGAGTAGGCGATTATGAAAATTCGGTTAAATATTATTCTGAATTTTTAAATACAACCGGGGCTTATTCCCTTTCTGAACATGATGATGTCGAATATAATCTGGCTTATGCTTATTTTAAGCTACAAGATTACAGTCAAGCTGCTTCGCATTTCCGTAAATATATTAGCTTACAAAAAGAAGATCGGACAGAGAAGGTTGCTGATTCCTACAATCGTGTTGGGGATTATTATTTCTTTAATACTGACTACACAACTGCCAGGCAAAACTATCAAAATGCTTATGATATGAAATTATTTGAACCGGATTATGCTCTTTATCAGATTGCTTTTTGTCAGGGATTGCAGCATGATCAGCAGGGAAAGATAAATTCACTGGAACGTCTTCAGTCCGGCTTTCCCGATTCAGATTATGCCGATAACGCTATCTATGAATTAGGGCGTGCCCATGAGAGATTGGGAAAATATAACGAAGCTATCCGCAATTACCATGAGATCATATCAAAATATAGTGAAAGTATTTATTACAAAAAAGCGCTATTGCAGTTGGGATTGATAAATTATAACAGTGGCGATTTCACCAGAGCACTGGAACAATATAAGGAAGTGGTTGAAAATTTTCCAGGAACGCCGGAAGCACAAACTGCATTACTTGGTATCAAAAATTGTTATGTAGAAATGAACAATCTGGATGCTTATTTTGCCTATGCGCAAAAATTCAGCGGAGGTGTAAGTGTGACAACTTCAGAAAAGGATTCTCTTACTTACCAGACTGCCGAGAGGTTGTATATGTCAGGTGATGCTCAGGCTGCTGCACGTTTGCAGCAATATCTTGAGGAATTTCCCAATGGAAGTTTTGCCACTAATGCACATTTTTATCTGGCTGAACTGCTTTATAAAGAGGGAAGTTATTCAAGGGCAAATGAACATTATTTATATATCGCCGGTCAGCCTAATAATATTTTCAGCGAACAGGCACTATCGAGGTCATCTGAACTGACATTCAACGCGGGACAATACAGCCAGGCTCTTGATCTGTTCATAAAGCTTGAATCAGTCGCCAACAGCAAATGGAATATGCTGAAAGCTTTCACCGGTCAGATGAGATGTTATTTTGAATTGGGAAAATATGGTGAAGCAATTGTCGCTGCAAATAAGGTAAAAAATTTTGAGTCAGTTAATGAAGCCTGGATGCGGGAAGCCAATTATATATCCGGAAAGTCCCATTTCCTCTCCGGTGATCCGGATAAGGCAATTGCTCCTCTCCGGGATGTGGCAACCGACACTAAATTAGAACAGGGTGCTGAAGCCAAATATATTGTTTCCGAAATTTATTATCGTCAGGATCAAAAGCAGCAGGCCGAGGAAGAGATAATGGATTTTATATCAAAAGGAACTCCTTTTCAATACTGGCTTGGTAAGGCCTTTCTTCTGCTGGCTGATATTTATCTTGACAGGAATGATTATTTTCAGGCCAAGCATACGCTGCGGAGTGTGGTTGAAAACTATGGAAACGATGATGATGGCATAAAAGCTGAAGCGACAAGGAAACTTAAAAAGATTGAAGCTCAGGAGCAAACAGAACAACAGGAAGCTAAAGACAGTTCTTTTCAGTTAAGAATTAATAATTAAATATCAATAGATTATGCTCATAAAATCAGTACGATATATTTTTCTTATCTATTTAATATTTGTTACGGTTCAGAGTTATGCACAGCGTGATACTGCCCTTCACAGGGAGGTTGAAGTAGTAAAGTCATATGATCCTGTTATTTCAGATGCCAATAAGATAAGCAGTATGCCTCAGATTGAAGATGCTGACCATGAGAAGCCGAGCTTTAATTACAGTATTTCCAGTCAGCCTGTTTTCAATACTTTTTCCGTTAATACGCTCAAGGCAGCTACATTTTCTTCTGAACGCAAGGAGGAGGAGGGATTCGGAATGGTAAATGCCGGCATTGGCAACTATAACCGTCCCTATGGCGAACTCTTCTTTAACAGCAGGAATTTAAAAAATACGATTTTTGGTCTTCACGGAAAACACCTTTCTTCTCATGGCAAACTTACCCTTGAAGGCGGTGACAGGGTGAGTGCACCGTTCTCTGAAAATGAGGCCGAGATGTTTATAAAACATTTTTTCAATAATTCTGTGTTATCGGTCAATATGGATTTTAACCATAATGGATTCAATTATTACGGTTATCCGTCAGATTCGATACCTGGAATATTGAAACAGGAAAATCAGGAAATTAATTATCTGGGATCAAGACAAACATTTTCAAAGGGCCGGTTAAAGATAGACCTGACAAATACTATAGCCGGGATTAACGATTTTGCGTTCGATTTCAATTTTTTATATCATTATTTCGGAGCCAAAACAGGACAACGTGAACATTTCGGGAAATTTCTTGCCAGTGTCAGAAAGCCTTATAATAAAGGTACTGGTTTCCTTAAAGCAGGAATAATGGTTTTTAATGTAGATGAGGTATTTAACCGTGATATGATGGCTTATGGTGACAAACAACAGATATGGTTTACAGCCCAGCCTTCATACAGACTTGGTGGTGATGTGGCCAATATTGAGCTTGGTTTAAAAGGATGGTTTGTACTTGATAATAACTCGGATGCCATGGCTAAAGTAGCTCCTAAGGTGGAGGTTAATTTTGTTCCGGTAAAAGAGATAATAAATATATTTGCGGGAATTGACGGGGATTATATTGCCAACTATTATTCTAGGATCGCTTATGAGAATCCTTTTGTAAATCCGGAGCATGATGTCGGAAATACGTTTAACAAGTTTCATTTTTACGGGGGATTTGACGGAAAATTAGCAAGTAAAACCAATTTTAAGTTGTCGGCTGATTATTCGATAATAAAAGATAAACCATTTTATTACCTTTTTAAATATGAATTTCTTCCTGAAGGTGCAACAACTCCTGTCTCATTGGCAGATAATGATTTTGATGTTTTGTATGATGATTGCGATGTTCTGAAGTTCAATCTCGAGATTTTTCATAATTCCTTCGGTAAAATTAATCTTTTAATGGAAGGGAATTATTATATATACAATTTGAATAATCAAAAAGAAGCATGGAATCTTCCCGACTGGGATGCAAAGTTCTCACTGGGATACCAGGTATCGGAGCAGCTTGATGTATCGACTGACCTCTATTTTATGGGTCAGCGTAAAGCCCTTCTCCTGAAGGTTCAGGGAGAGGATCCCCGTCCCATGAGTGTTGATGAATTATTTGCTTATCCCGATCTCGAGCAGATTTCGTATAACCTCCCTACTGTCTTTGATCTTAATTTTAATGCAGGGTATAAAATTACCGAGCAATTTTCGTTATTTGTCCGTTTAAATAATTTTGCTTTCCGTAATTATCAGAAATGGCTGGGTTATCCGGTGCAAAGTTTTAATGTATTGGGGGGACTGAGTTATTCATTTTAGATATTTAGTTCCTGTCCATAAATTCAACATAAGATTTTAACATTTCGCTATTTGCAAAAATGCAACTTTTTTTGTTAACAATAAGGTAATATTAATAAGGGTCATTTTGGTCTGGAAAAAGTACTTTTTTATAAGTTGACAGGTGCTTTTTTGTACTCATTTTCAGGTTAATAACTTGTTGAAAAGTTGGCATTAAAATCTTTTTTATATCCCTGTTTGCTCAGTTAATTTTAGTATCTTTGTAATATGATTACGGATATCAGGTCATATCAATGTAATAATCTGACTACCAACACACTTGATTGTAAGATTATATATATAATTATAAGAGGCGCTTTTTGCCTTAGAAGTTATCAATGTTGTATTTAAGTTTTGTTTTAATATAGCATGTTTTACTGCTAAGCAGTATGAATAATAATTAAGAGAGTTAATAAATGAACGAAACAGATAAAAAGGTGATCCCCGAATGGGATAATGGCAATTATTCAGCAGAAAGCATTCAGGTACTGGAAGGATTGGAAGCCGTTAGGAAACGGCCTGCTATGTATATCGGAGACGTTAATGAGAAAGGCCTTCACCACTTGGTATATGAGGTAATAGATAATTCTATAGATGAGGCACTTGCAGGATATTGCAATAATATCGATGTAATAATTCATAAGGATAATTCAGTTACCGTAAAAGATGACGGACGTGGTATTCCCACTGAATTACATTCAAAAGAGAACAAATCTGCCCTTGAAGTAGTTATGACTGTACTTCATGCAGGAGGGAAGTTCAATAAAGATTCATACAAGGTATCGGGTGGTCTCCACGGAGTCGGTGTCTCCTGTGTAAACGCACTTTCATCGGATTTGCGTGCAGAAGTACACAGGGATGGAAAGATATGGGTTCAGGAATATTCACTTGGCCGTCCGCGCTATGAAGTAAAAATAATCGGTGAATCAGATATAACAGGCACTATTGTAACATTTAAACCGGATGAATCTATTTTTTTGATTACCGAATATAAATATGAAATCCTCTCAGCCCGGTTACGTGAACTTGCCTTTCTGAATGCAGGAATCCGTTTGTCAATAATTGATGAGCGCCATAAAGATGATAACGGCGAATATTTTTCTGAAACTTTTTATTCGGAGGAAGGTCTTAAGGAATTTGTGGATTATCTGGATAATACAAGAGTTAAGTTAACGCCTGAGATAATTCATATTGTTACCGATAAGAATGATATCCCTGTAGAAATAGCAATGCAGTACAATACTACTTTTTCCGAGAATATTCATTCTTATGTAAATAATATAAATACTATTGAAGGCGGCACTCATCTTACCGGATTCCGCAGGGGACTCACACGTACTTTGAAAAATTATGCCGAACAGTCGGGAATGTTGAGCAAGCTGAAATTTGATATAAACGGAGATGATTTTAGGGAAGGACTTACCAGTGTTATATCTGTAAAAGTTGCCGAACCTCAGTTTGAAGGACAAACAAAAACAAAACTGGGCAATTCTGAGGTAAGCCTTGCTGTGGACCAGGCAGTAAGCGAAGTACTCACACACTATCTTGAAGAAAACCCGAAATCTGCCAAAATTATTGTCAATAAGGTAATTATGGCGGCTCAGGCAAGGCATGCAGCCCGCAAGGCACGGGAAATGGTTCAGAGGAAAAATGCTCTTGCAGGGGGGGGGCTTCCAGGCAAGTTGAGTGACTGTACAGAAAAGGATCCTTCTCGTTCTGAAGTTTTTCTGGTAGAGGGTGACTCTGCCGGCGGAACGGCAAAGCAGGGGCGTGACAGGCGTTTTCAGGCAATACTTCCGCTCCGGGGAAAAATACTAAACGTCGAAAAAGCAATGCAGCATAAGATCTTTGAGAATGATGAGATAAAGAATATTTTCACTGCATTGGGAGTTAACATAGGCACTGAAGAAGATTCAAAGGCTCTGAATATAGAAAAGCTCAGATATCACAAGATCATTATCATGACGGATGCCGATGTTGACGGCAGCCATATTGACACATTAATAATGACCTTTTTCTTCAGGTATATGCAGGACCTGATACAAAAAGGTTATCTGTATATAGCAACTCCTCCGCTTTACCTGCTAAGGAAAGGTAAAAAGGAAACATATGCATGGACGGAGCAGCAGCGTGTTAAGATAGTAAATGAATGGGCAGGAGGAATTGAAAGTAATATTCATATACAGAGGTATAAGGGATTGGGTGAAATGAATTCCGAGCAATTGTGGGAAACAACAATGAATCCGGAAAACCGTACCTTGCAGCAGGTAACTATAGAGAATGCAGCTGAAGCCGATCATATTTTTTCAATGCTTATGGGTGACGATGTGCCTCCCAGAAGAAAATTTATTGAGGATCATGCTACTTATGCCAATATTGATGTTTAATTTTAGTTAAGGGTTGTTACTTTTTCAACAAATATGCATCCATTTTGTTAAAATATGTAAAATGATGAGTTTGGGTAACTATTTTTATTTATGGTGGCAGTATATTTGTAATTAGTAGAGCACATTAATCAATAAAGTTTTATGAAAATATGAAGGACTTTAAAAAATATGTTTTTACCTTTTTATTAGTTGTTTTAAGTGCATTTATAGCTGTTTGGGTTTATAGTTCATTTTTTGATAAAGAAGAAGTTGTAACTATTACCGAGAAACAGCCTGTCAGGTTTGCCAATTTGCCTGAAGGTAATCAGGCAGTATTGCCTGATTTGACTTATGCAGCCGAAAAATCGGTTCATGCAGTTGTACATATTGCAACGCAGTCGTACCGTGGCGGAGGTTGGTCAAGCGGAAATCCTTTCTTTGATGAGTTTTTCGGTTTGCCACGTAATCCGCAGCCCCGTATTGCAACAGGATTCGGATCAGGAGTTATTTTGTCTGAAGATGGGTATATTGTTACCAATAATCATGTTGTTGAGAGAGCACATAAGATTAAGGTTATCCTGAACGACAGACGTGAATTTGATGCGCAACTCGTGGGAACGGATCCCTCAACCGATATTGCCCTTTTGAAAATAGATGCAAAGGAAATTCCGTTTATTAGTTACGGAAATTCAGATGATTTAATGTTGGGTGAATGGGTATTGGCAGTAGGTAATCCTTTTAACCTGACTTCCACTGTCACAGCAGGTATTGTAAGTGCCAGAGCAAGAAACCTGGGAATAAATGCAGATCAGTACTCAATTGAGTCCTTTATACAGACTGATGCTGCTGTCAATCCGGGCAACAGTGGAGGAGCTTTGGTTAATCAACAGGGATTACTTGTGGGAATAAATACGGCTATTGCTTCGCAAACAGGTTCTTATGCCGGATATTCTTTTGCTGTTCCTGTATCAATTGTCAAGAAAGTAATAGAAGACCTGAAAGAGTTTGGAGAAGTTCAGCGTGCATTACTGGGAGTACAAATATCTGACGTTACTGCTGGTCTTGCTGAAGAGAAGGATATAGACAAAGTTGAAGGTGTTTATGTTGCTGAAGTTACAGAAAACGGAGCTGCTAAAGAAGCCGGGATTAAAAAAGGGGATGTAATAATAAGTGTGGATGGCGGAAGGGTTAATTCTTCAGCTGAATTGCAGGAAAAAATAAGCCGTTACCGGCCGGGGGATGATACAAAGATTGTTGTGAAAAGAAATGGTAATAGGAAACAATTTACAGTTACATTACGTAATAAACATGGTGACACCCAGATTGTACGTGATAATGTCTCTGTTTTAGGTGCACATTTTGAAACAATCAGTGAGAATGACAAGCGAAATCTGGATATTAAGCATGGTATAAAAATTGTGGAATTAAACAGTGGAAAGTTAAAAGATGCAGGTTTAAGTGAGGGGTTCATTATTACACATGTAAATAAGAATCCTGTTTATAAGATAAGTGATTTTAAAAGAGAAATAGATAATGCAAGGGGAGGAATTTTAATAGAAGGAATTTATCCCGATGGCGAGTTGGCTTATTTTGTTTTTGGAATTGATTAGTAATTTGTGTGTTAACAAACTGATAACATTTTTTTAAGGAAAGTCTGCTTGTCGTTCATTAGTAATGAATGTAATATATTTGCGAGTTTTTTTAAGGAGAGTATTTTATGAGACAGCTAAAGATCACAAAATCTATTACCAACCGTGAAAGTGCCTCTTTGGACAAGTATCTACAGGAAATAGGAAAAGAGGAGCTTATTACAGTTGAAGAAGAAGTGGAGTTGGCCCAGCGTATTAAGAAGGGTGATCAGGCTGCTTTGGAAAAATTGACAAGAGCTAACCTCCGGTTTGTTGTTTCAGTTGCAAAGCAATATCAGAATCAGGGGCTTAGTTTACCTGATTTAATTAATGAGGGAAACCTCGGATTAATCAAAGCGGCAGAAAAATTTGATGAAACCCGTGGGTTTAAGTTTATTTCGTATGCAGTATGGTGGATCAGACAGTCGATTTTACAGGCGTTGGCAGAGCAATCAAGGATTGTCCGCCTGCCGCTTAACCAGGTCGGGTCATTAAATAAGATAAATAAGGCCTTTTCGAAATTTGAACAGGAACATGAGCGCAAGCCTTCACCCGAGGAATTGGCTAAGACATTGGAATTATCGCCTGATAAGGTTTCTGATACCCTTCGGGTTTCCGGTCGTCATGTTTCGGTCGATGCTCCTTTTATAGACGGTGAAGATAATAGTCTTCTAGATGTATTGGTAAATAATGATTCTCCCAATGCAGACCGTACACTGATACAGGAATCGCTTGCCCGTGAAATTCATCGTGCCTTGGCAACTTTAACTGAAAGGGAGGCTGATATTATACGTTTGTTTTTTGGTATCGGATGCCAGGAAATGACACTTGAAGAGATTGGTGAACGTTTCGGCCTCACCCGTGAAAGGGTGCGTCAAATCAAGGAAAAAGCAATACGACGCCTCAGGCATACATCCAGGAGTAAATTATTAAAAACATATCTGGGATAAAGGGTTGAAAAATACATTGTAAAAAATACCCTTAAGGTAGATTGATTACCCTGAGGGTATTTTTTTCACATTTCAATAATTTCAAATTCGGTTCTTCTGTTCATCTGATGTTGCTCTTCGGTGCATTCAACACCGTCGTCGCAATGGTTGACAAGTTGTGATTCCCCATATCCTTTTGCAGTGATTTTGTTCCTCGAAATACCTTTCGATACAATGTAATCTACTGCTGATTCAGCTCTTTTCTGGCTTAATTTCATATTATATGAATCATTTCCCCGACAATCGGTATGGGAACTAAGCTCGACCTTCCAGGAAGGATTGTCTTTCATTATTTTCACCAGTTTGTCAAGTTCTTCAGCCGCTTCTGGCCGTATATCCCATTTATCGAAATCATAATATATATTTTCCATGACAAATTTTTGTCCCACTTCCACTTTTTCTATATTGATAACTTCTTTAATAATACCGAATGGTTTATACTTTGTGGTGAATGACACTGATTCATTCATATATCCCTGAACATCTGAAGTAGCTGTATAGTCAGAGTCATCATCCAGATCTCTTGTTATTATTCCATTATTATCAGTATATCTGCTCATATTATCACTAAAGTTTATTTTGGCGCTGGAGACCGGAGACAATGTTTTTTTATCGCGAACAAGCAGTTCCAGTTCAAATTTACCTTCGAGAAGCACCTTGTAAATATCATCATCACCTTCACCTCCCTCTTTATTCGAAGTAAAATAACCTGTTTTTCCATTCGAGTGGATTACCATACCGAAATCATCTCCTGAAGAATTGATCTGTTCAAGGTTGACAGGAATTTCAAAATCATTTCCCGAGATGGTTGTATAATAGATGTCAAGTCCCCCTTTGCTGTCTGATTTTCCGTCGGAAGCATAGATAAGCGTATTTTTCATATCAAAAAAGGGAAACATTTCATCACCCGGCGTATTTATTTCATCACCCAAATTTTTCATTTCACTCCAACTTCCGTTTTGGCGAACTGTCATATATATATCAGTTCCCCCCATACCCTTATTCGGGATATTAGAAGCAAAATACAAGGTATCTCCGGTGAGAGAAATTGCCGGATGGCCAACTGAGTATGAAGAGTTGTTAAAAGGCAACTCTCCTGTTTCTTTCCATTGGCCGCCTGACTTTTTCAGAATAACGATCTTGAGCGGAATATTAGCTTTTTGAAAAACTACATTTTTGATCTCAGGATTTTCGTAATTGCTTAAGGTTAAAAAGAGTTCTCCCGTAGATTCACAGTATGACACAGGTCCGGAATGATAACCGGCACTTAATTCGGCGAGTCTGTCTTTTTTCCCTCCTGTGATAATACCTTCCATATCCAGAGGAACAGAATAAAGGTTATAAAAAACATTTTTAGTGTTACCTTGGTTGATCTTATCAATTTCTTCAGCGGTGAAGGCTGAAAACCATAATTCGTTCCCGACAAAGGCGGGACCAAAATCGCTTGCAGAGGTATTGACCTGAGTTTTTTCAACTTTGATGGTTACGTTATCAAAAAAGTTACTGCTGTTTTGAGCAATTGAATAAATTGGCAGAATGAAGATTAAAAAAAATAGTGTCCTTTTCATTTTCCCGATATTTTAAGATTTTAATAAACCAATATACTAAAATTTGATATAATTTGACTATAAAAAACCAGATAAATTATCAGAATAAATATTATTAGCCGAGAAACATG
>CAZTAL010000140.1:0-8615 GCA_964611525.1 uncultured Prolixibacteraceae bacterium | reverse complement strand
GCAGAATCCTATCAATGAAGGGCTATTGAACAGGATGGTGAAGCCAAGAAATGACTTGAAGAAAGTAATAAAGAGGTTAATTTTATAATTATTACTATTCCTATAAATAAACAATTTACATTATTATTCAGTTTTGTTATGGGCAAAAAATGAATAGAACAGAACTGTCACAAAAACAGACAGTCGCCATTATTTTACAAATCTATATCCAACGATTTTGTGATTTTACTTATGTTTTCAGGATCGATTATGCCGCTGATGCTTATTAAAGTATTATCGTCACCGCCAACAACAAGTACGAGGTCGGAGAATTTACCCTTCCCGTCATTTTTTGCCAGAAAACGAACTACTTCGTTGGCTTCCGTAACTTCCATTAAAACCTCATAGTCGTTGTTATCGAAGAAACCTTCTTTATTTAATTCTTCGAAAAAATCCAGCTTGCCTGTCAGTTCTTCGTCATCGACTGTCAGTATGCGTATACCACTCAGTTTTGACAACATGTCTTTTGTAGCATCTTTTCCGTTATCGCCCTGACCGGCAATACTTAACAATTTCCCTGAAATGTTTACAGTTGTAAATCCTTCCTTGTTGGCATATTTTTCAAATAACTTGTCAACCGGTGTTTTTTGTGCAAATAATGCGATTGGCATTAAAACTGCGATTATTAAAATTAATTTTTTCATGATATAAATTTTTTATGTCTTATACGGAATCTCGAATTTCGAATCTTGAATATTAGAATTTTAATTTTTTACATATATGAGTTCAGTATAAATTTTGATTAATAAATACTTTATCCTTTTTATAACTAATTGTAAAACAGTTTAATAAATTTTATAAATTTGTTTAAATAGGGCGTGAAGCGCCTTTTTAGACCGGCCTCATATATTATTTCATATTCTATAATTTTTGCTAATTATTTAATCATTTTCCGTGATTTTTTCAATTTCTTCAAAGAACTCATTTACAAGTTTTACGCCTTTATGCATAGGTTCGGTGGCTGTTTCCAGCTTGTCAAAATCCGACAGGCATGCCAGTCCTTTATTGTATTTCGACGAAACGTAAGTCAAAGTTTTTTCTGCGTAATTATAAGCAGTCTCAGGGTTGTCAAAAGTATCTTCAAATGGTTGTTTCTGCTGATGGTAATATAAAAGCATTCCGCCGACAATAATAATTAAGGAAGCTGCAACTCCTGAAATGACGGTATAAAGCCACCTGTATTTATTTTTTTCTTTCTGTTCATTTTTAATTATGAAATCCATGATCTCATCTTCCAGATCACTACGATTTGCATCTTCCGATATTTCAGAAATGCCACGGAAAAAACTGGTATATTCCTTAAATTCTTCTGCAACTTCGTCTGATTTAAAGTAAGCTTTCAGAGTCTTTTCCTCTTTATCGGTGCTCACCCCCTTAAAATAACGTTGCAGCAATTGTTTTACTTTTTTCGTTTCCATCTGAATTCATTTTTAAAAATTCGTTGCGAACTTTTTTTCTTGCCCTTGAAAGATTTACCCGGATTGCATTTACTTTTAAATTTGTAATCTCTGCTATCTCTTTATATGATAACTGCTCGATATCCCGTAACTCCATAACCTGACGCTGTAAACCGTTGAGTCGTCGGATCAGTTTCTTAATCTGACCAGCAGCTTCGCTTAATTCAATTTGTGAATGAATATCCGGCGTAATTTCCTCAATCTGGGATTCAGCCTCTTCATCTATAAGAATTACCTTTTTCTTTCTTAATATATCAAGGCACCGGTTACGGATCATTTGAACGGCATAGGCCTCGATATTGCTGATGCCATCCAGTTCTTCCCTTTTTTGCCAAAGCTTCAGCATAACATCCTGTACTACATCCTGTCCTTCCTCTTTATTTTTCAGAAAACGGACAGTGATCCTTAGCAATTTTACGCTAAGCGGCAGAACCTTTATTTTAAAATCACTGGCGACCATTCAACATTTTTATATTTCCGACCTCATTTTAAGAAAAGCTCTCAAAATTAAGACGTAATAATGGATAATTCATTACAATGCAGGGAATTTTTTTTATTACGATTAAATACCATACAAAAAAAACTGCCCGAAAATCGGGCAGCTTCTTATGATAATATCGAATTGATAAAAAATTTATTCTTTAGCTTGTTCAGCTTCTCCCAGAACAGTCCTGCTTTCCATCGTTAAATCTTCGGCTCTTTTGTTTACTTTACTACCGATAGTGCCATAGAATAACAAATAGCCTAAACCGGCGACAATCAGCCAGTAACTCATCTGATAATTTGCTACATCGGCAATCCATCCTTGAATTAAGGGAATAATACCACCTCCGCAAACCAGTACCATGAAAATTCCTGATGCTGCGGCCAGATATTTGCCTAAACCTTCAACCGCAAGATTATAAATACTTCCCCACATAATTGAAGTACATAAACCAACTAAGGCAATGAAGAAGAATTTAATGGGTACTTTTACCATTCCGAAAATTATTTTTCCTGCCACTGTATTAAAGGTAGGCATTGAAATCAAGGTTTTTTCCGGCCAGAATATTGCCAGCAGAATGAGTAACAGACCAACAAATGAAGCAGTGCCTAACATTTTTTTACTGGCGATTTTATCGCCGAAAGTAGCACCGAACAGTCGGCCGACTAACATAAGCAGCCAATAGATGCCGACTACTCCTCCTGCTATTCCTGTACCAATTCCTAATCCGGGAGTGTCCCTGCCTTCAACAATTTTTAGTGCGCTTTCATAGGACACATCACTAATTACCCTGTTTCTGGAATTTCTATCATCTTTATTCTGGTCGTCAAGAGATTTTAGTTCCTGAAGATAGTCCGGATTAGATTGTTGTTTATTATATTCCGCAATAATTTCTTCTGACTGAGTTATAGTTGGAGTTGTCATATATAGATTTGCCATTCCGGGAGTTCCTACTTCAACACCTACATAAATGAATATTGCTATTGCTCCCAGAACAAAATGTCTGAATGTCAGTGCTCCGGACATAAGTCTTCTCAAAGGCTCTTTTGGCTGATCAGCATGAGGTTCCGGAATAGAGGTTATCAACAGAATAAAAAATACCAGGGCAAATACTCCTAATGCAATATACAAAATCGGAAAAACATCATTAATTCTTGCTTTTGTTGCTTCTCCAATCAGAATACCTACAAAAACAGGTGTGAAAGTAGCCATTACGGAATTAAAGGATCCTCCGACCTGAATGAGCTGGTTTCCTTTGTTGCCTTCTCCACCAAGCGTATTCAGCATCGGATTTACAACAATATTTAACAAGCACATTGAAAAACCTGCAATAAAGGCACCTAACAGATAGATTCCAAAGCTTTCGGCATGACCTGACAGATATTGAATTCCAACTCCGACGAAACCAACTGCCACTGCAGTCAGCGCGGTTTTTTTATAACCGACTTTCTGCAGAAGAATTCCTCCCGGGATCCCGATAACGGCGTAAGCAATAAAATTTGCTAAATTACCCAACATTCCCAGTGAGTTAGAAACATTAAACTGGTTTTTTAGTACAATTCCCATCGGCGCAGCCAAATTGGTAATAAATGAGATCATCCCGAAAAGTAAGATCATCATAATGATTGGCAACAAGTAGCTTTTGTTTTTATTCATAATTAATTACTTTAAATTGATTAAATATTTATTTTTTTTGAATGAACTCATAATTTAGTTGAAAAAGAACATCTTTGGAAAATTTAGCTTGCAGCAAAAATATTAAATTTTTTTTCTATTAAAAGATTTCCTTTAAAGCTTTTTAAATATCCAGTTTTACAGATCCCTTGTTTCTGATAAATAACTTATGACAAGAGCCTTCCCCATATACATGTTCAAGAGTTTTAATATATTCATCTAGTTTTTTCTGAGGAACAAAAGCCTGAATTGTTCCACCGAATCCGCCACCATGAACACGCCATGCACCGCTTCCTTTCAGTACCATTTCACTCAATGCCAGAGCAAGTGAAACTACCTGCTCATGCTTATGCACTACATCATAAATATTTTGGTTGTACATGTATGAACTATAACCCGAGTCAACTACCATTTTAAGAAATGCCTGAAAGTCATCGTTCTCAAGTGCCGTCACCTGGTCAACAACCCGCTGGTTATCACCATGGAAGTGATAGGCACGCAAAATAGCACGGTCGCCTGTTTTTTTACGTATTTCCGGAATTTTTTCCACGATTTGCTCCAGAGTAACCTCTCTTAAAACACCGGCTCCCAATTCAGCAGCAACCGATTTCATTTCGGTGGGTAATGATGCATATTCTTCCTGAGAAGCAGCATCGTCATGACCGCCTCCGACGTCAGTAATAACAAGGAAAAATCCGGTGGAAACAAAATCAAAGTCAACTTCTTTTACAATCGGTTTGGCTGGATCTTTAAAATCGATTGTAATCAGACCGCCCACGGAACATGCCGTTTGGTCCATAAGTCCGCAAGGTTTTCCAAAATAATTATTTTCAGCCCATTGTCCGATAATAGCATTTTCAACAGCTGGCATTTTTCCGTCGTTAAAAAACTCATTTATGATGGTACCGGCAAGAACTTCAAAAGATGCAGAAGAGCTGAGTCCGGAACCTTTGGGAACACGACCTTCAATACAGGCATCAAATCCGCCGATTTTATAACCGTTTTGTTTCATACGGGTACATATCCCTTTCATTAGAGAAGCGGATGTATAAAAATTCGATTCGTCAATTTCCAAATCAGAAAGATCAACCTGAAAATCAGGATATCCCACAGATTTAACCCTGATCAAATTTTTGCCGTTTGGAGCAGCAACAGCAATAATGTCGAGATTTACTGCACCTGCCAGTACCCGTCCGTTATTATGATCGGTATGATTTCCGCCAATCTCTGTCCTTCCGGGAGAGCTGAAAAGTTGCACATCATCCGAACCGAATACTGTTTTAAAATCACCCATCAGGTTAGCATATCTTTCAGCCTGTTCTTTTGATACCTTTGCATCTGCACCATAAAGTTCACAGAACAATGGATTTTGTCCACCGTTAATTTTTTCTATTAAGCTGCTAATTTTTGCCATATTTTTTATAATTGATAAAAGAGCCTGATCCGGAGAGTCGGAAAGGCAATTAAAATTTTAATATTAATATGTTTGTTGATAAATTAAGTAAATATTTTTGGTTGTAACAAATTCAGTTAGCAATATGTTAAAAAAATCAAGTCATATCCGGAATTTTCAGAACGCCAAAGCGAGCAAACCCTCTTTTGCCGCCACCGCTGTGCGCAAGACCTATTTTATATTTTTTCCTTTGAGCAGACATCCTTGTATTAAAAACTTTTAGCATATCTAAGTTACGCCTACGTTTTTGTTGAGTTACAATAATGCAAATGTATTAAAAAAATAATCCATCTTCTTTTATTAAGATGCAACTTTTCTTCTCTAATCAAAAAATAATTCCACTACTTTTTCAAAACGGGTATTCAATATTTACAGAGCGGATTAACAATTTTGATTTTTATTACGAGAGAAGTGATGACGGCTGCACATACCTGAAGTGGTCAGTAATTCACATGGAAATTTGTAACCAGTAAAATTATCATCCCTCAGCCTTTATAAACACTATAACAGGCCAATTAAATAACTCAAATTATATTAATTATATTTCTTTTTTTATACTTTTATTGGATATACATATACTTTTGGACAAAATCATAAAATAATCCCTAAATATCTAAAGTGGGATCGTTATGAAGTTCTAAAGTATGCGTTAATATTGGGAATCGCAATAAAAAATTTTGAAAGCGTAGCCATAGCTACGGTGATAAATTTTGCATTGAGCATTTCCAATAGTGGCGAGCAATGTAGAACTGTAATAGATTTTCATTTTAGATTTTTAGGTAATATTATAAAACATTAAAAAAGTTTAGCTATAACTAAACATTATGCATATATTTGCGTTAAAATCTATAGAGGGTATTGTAAGCAAGCAACAAGTTGACATGCTTGTTGAAAATGAAGTTTGTTATTTTGAGGAATTTGAAACCGAATTAAAGACAAGAAAAAACCAAAAATTTATTAATGAATTAGGACATGTTTTTACAATAGTTGAAAGGCTTGCAAATTGTGAATCTTTACCTCAAAAAAAATTTAAGGATATTACACCAAGAAAGGAAACAGTGAGAGAATATGAAATAAAAACAAAAAATTTACGAGTTTATTTAATAAAAAAAACAAATGGTAAGATTATTGTTTTAGCTGGATTCAAAAATAGACAAAAAGGTGATATTAGGAAATTCAGAAATATAAAATCGAGATATTTAGAATATAAAAATCAATCTAAATGAAACGTAAAGAATTATTAAAAAATACTGGATATTGGACATCAAAAATTCAGTTTAATTTATATGATCAATTATTGGAATATTTAGAAAAGAAAAAAATGAGTAAAACGCAATTTGCTAAAAAGTTGGGTGTTTCAAAAGGCTATATATCTCAGGTCTTAAATGGCGATTTTAATCATAAAATTTCTAAATTAGTTGAACTCTCTTTAGCAATAAATAAGGTTCCCAAACTTGAATTTATAGATGTAGATGAATTGATTAAAGAAGATTCAGAAGGAACCAAAACAATTACATGGAAATTAAAACAAATACCCGAGACTGATATTTTCAGTGAAACTGATGGTACAGTCATCAGGGAAAATGCTACTATTTCTTTTAATGATTCTATTGAACTTGCATATGCTCAAAATGATTTATAATGTATGGGAAAAAATCAATCAATAAAATTTAAGCTAATAAATGCGGATATCCTTGAATATAAATATGTTAATCCCGCTAAAATAAATATCAAAGTAGATACTGATCAAGAATTTGAAGTTAAACTAAAGATTGACTATAAATGGAATATTGAAAATAATCGGTTTGGAGTAATTGTGGGAGTGTTATATTTCATGAATTACCAGGAGCAAAAACACCTCATTCTTGAAACTTCAATATTAATTCACTATGAAGTGTATGAATTGAATAAACATTTTCATGTTAGATCTCCTAATGATTTTGACATGGATATTCCTTTAGAAACTTCATTAGTCTCAATTGCCATATCAACCAGTAGGGGTATTTTAATAGAAAAAACAAATGGAACTTTGGTTAGAAATATAATATTGCCGGTTGTACAACCTTCAAAACTAATATTATCCCCCAAAATGAATGGGGAATTAAAAGATCCCTCAAAATAATGTTTCCAATTTTTTCTGATAATTCTTCTTTTTAGAGTTTTACAGACAATAGAAATGTTTTTAGCGGAGAGTGAGGGAGCCAAAACTATCAATTTTAATGATTTTTGAACACCCTGAAAATATTGAATAATACACCTCAAAACCCTCATCGTTATTGATATTTTAAATTACTGTATATTGAATAACATTTTTTAATGTTGAATACTATTTAAATTTAGTTGACTAAATGTTGACTAAATTTTATATATTTGTTATAATTTAAATTCAAATATTTATATCATGGCAACCATAAAATTTCACCTGCAAAGTACAAAAAATCCTGCAAATATTTATTTACGTTTATCAATTGATCGAAAAAACGTATTAAGACGAAAATCCGGTTATATTATTAATCCGAAAGATTGGAGCAAAGAAACCAGCTTTCCCAAACAGACCGACGAGGATTTAAAAAATTTGAAAACCGATTTACAGGGTTTGGCCACCTTTATTGAAAAACAACTGAACCACGCCACCGGCAAAGATATTGATATAACCGGCGACTGGTTACAGCTCCAAATTGACACGTTTCAGAATAAAGGGGAAAAAAAAGAGAAAGACCGACTTATTAACTATATTCAGGAATATATCGACGGCCTGCCATATAAGGAATTGAGAAACGGAAAACGCGGAGTTACAGCCGGGACAATCACAAAGTACAAAACACTGAAAACCAAAATTTCAGAGTTTGAGAATTACACAAAAAAGAGGTTTTATATTAAAGATGTTGGCTTGAATTTTCGAAATGACCTGGTAAAATATTTTTTAGAGGTTGACCAGTTAAGCAGTAATACGACCGGACGTTATATCAAATTTTTAAAAACCGTTTGTCTGGATGCGGCAAAAAATAGCATTAAGGTTAACCCGCAGTTAGGCCTGATTAAAGGATTTACAGAGAAGTCCGATAAAGTCTTTTTAACGATAGATGAACTTGAAACAATAAAAGACACCACCCTTGAACGTTCAGCACTGGAAAACGCAAAAGACTGGCTAATTATAGGTTGTTTCATCGGCCAAAGAGTTTCAGACCTGTTAACCCTGACAAGTGATAATATTAAAGTCAGAAACGGCCTTGAATTATTGGAGTTAACCCAAAAAAAAACCGGCAAACGTGTTGCAATACCTTTGCATCCGAAAGTTAAGGAGATACTGGATAAAAGAAATGGCAAATTTCCCTACTATATTTCAGACGTAAAATTCAATCTTCATATTAAAGACGTCTGCAAAGAGGCCGGAATAGTTGAGCCAACCGAGGGCGGCAAAATGGTAACTGATAAGAAAGCAAAAATTACCCGCAAGAAAATTGGTGTATATCCTAAAAATGAACTAATAACCAGCCACGTTTGCAGG
>CAZTAL010000139.1:0-3905 GCA_964611525.1 uncultured Prolixibacteraceae bacterium | reverse complement strand
CCCCGGCAGTGGCTCCCCTCCAGAATCAGTTACTTTTCCAGAAACAGTTCGCTGCTGATAACTTCCAACAGATCGTACAGAATGGGCCACAATTGTATTCGTGCCCGGCTTTAAAGAAGTAGGAAAGAGTAAAATATGCCTGTCGCGAATAGCAAATTCCACATCTGTCCCATCGAAGATCACATTAAGTGATTCTTCCACTGTTTTCTCGCGGATATCCACGGTGAGTTCCCTCTCCAGATCGATATAACCCGGACTATAAGCAAACCGGAATTCCGACTGATTTTCAATCGCATCCAATACTTCAGCTACTTTAGCATCCCTCATTTTAAGGGTCAGCTTTGTAGTCTGGCTGTATACACTGGCCGAAACCTGTATCAGCCCAACCGTTAAGAACAAAAATGTCAGTTTCATAATCCTAATACATTTGTTCCAAAAAGAAGGAACTTTCCTTCTTAAAATTCGGATTTTCTTCATACTTTTACAATGTTTAGTTTATAAATTTATTTACCATTTGCCGATGGTAAATAACAGGCCGGTAGTGTTGCCGCACAACCGGCCTTTTTATTTACCTTCGACGTTTCTCATTTTATCTTTATCTATTCTGATTGCTATTACATCATCTTTTTGTTCGGCATCTACCGGAGTAATTCTTTCCATGAGCCGAAGTATTTCATGTAGTGGTTCATTCTTAATGGTAAAGGTGTATCTCAGGTATTTCACTGCAGGTTCTAATTCAAATTTCTGGTTATATCTTGTTTCAAGCCGTCTGACAACTTCCTCTATAGAAAGATCATAAAAATTAATCATTCCGTTTTTCCATGAAATATATCTGTATGTATTGACATCAGCAACCGCAAGTTTCTTGTCCTCTTTGTCAAACCTAACTCTTTCTCCGGGATTTATTCTGTATATGGTAGAATTAACAACAGGATTTACCAATTCTACTTTCCCCTTTTCCAATACCACTTCAATATCTTCTTCCCAATTATAAGCATTAACATTAAAGGTAGTTCCGAATACTTTTACCTGAAGTTCTCCACAATCGACAATCAAGGGAATTTCTTCATTCGTAACAATATTGAAATAGGCCTCTCCTGTAAGGGTAACTCTACGGTTTTTAGAAGAAAATAAATTATCATAAGAAATTTCCGAACCTGAATTCAACCAGACAAGCGAACCATCCGGTAATGAAACTTTTGAAATTTGTCCGTTTTCAGCTATTACCCTTGTATAAGTATCCGAGACTTTAGTTGGCCTGTTAGAAAAATATAGAACCAGACTGCCAATCGCCAATACAAATAAAAAAATGGCAGCATACCTAAAAAAATGATAGATTTTAATAGTATTTTGCCATTTCCCATAACTTTTCTGCCATAATTTTGATTGTAAGTGATTCCAGCTCTCCTCGCCACCACAGGGGAACCTGTCACTCTCCAATCCATTCTCCCAGTCTGACCTGTATTCATTAAAAACAACCTTGTTATCTTTTACTCTTAGCCACCCTAGTAACTTTTTAAGTTCGGCATCAGTGGCATGTCCTTCAAAATATTTATTAGCTATTTTTCGCATTCTATAAGGAGTACAATTTAATTTTAAAAACCCTACCTGAATTTATGAAATTTTTTTTCAGCTTAATTTATGAAAAAAATTATCTCATAATAACCTTATTAGCAACATGTCCATGCAAATGAACTGCTCCGGAGCAGAGTCCCGAAGTATCAAATAGAGTTTGTTACGCAAACGTATAAATTTTTAACCCAAGGAACGGGATATTAAATTTCCTTATATTTAACGCACTGTGTAGATATCTTTTATAAATATTAATTATCAATATGAGGGAAGTCAAAGATAACGTATAACACACTTTGTTTTCAATCAGTACTACATTGATTTTTTAATACTCAAACATAGGCTCCGCGGGAGATTAGATTAATCTTAAAATATTTCACTCAACCAACATCACCACCAACGCTACTAATAACGGATACTGTTTAAAAAGTTTTGCCTTTATCTGCTCTTTGGCTTTAGAAATATGCTTTTCAACCATTTTAAGACTTATCCCCAGTTCTTCCGCTACTTCTTTTTGTTTTCTGCCTTCGATTTTACATTTTATAAAAACCGCTTTCATCTTAGGTGGAAGTTTTTCCACTTCCCGTTGAAATGACTCAATGAGCATTTCTTCCATGCTCTTCTCTTCTTTTCCTGTCAAATCAAGTTGATATAAATATTGTAATTCTGATATCTGAATATCATCGATCCTTACCCTGCCCGATTCAAGCTGACTGCTTTTCAGGTAATTGAGGCAACGATTCCTAACCATAACAAAGATGAGGCTTTCAATGCTTTTAAGAGGATCTATGGTGCGACGTTTTTCCCATAGGGCGAGAAAAGTATCCTGGATAATATCTTCCACTATGCTTTCTTCAAAAATAAAAAGCTTGCAATATCCTTTTAAGCGTGGATAAAGCAACCTGAATACCTCCCTGAAAGCTTCGGGATCTCCATTTTTTAGTCCTGATCTGATTCGAATACTGATCATGTAACAAAAATACCTGAAAATTTTATTTAAAAAAATTATAGGGAGATATTCATTTATTGCTCTCCCTCATAACCTGTAAAATCACAGATGATACAAAAAGAATTTAATAGATATAATTATTATTTCTGATACGAGTTGTTTAATTGCATTAACAAAGATTGATAAACTCGATTTATTAAAAAATCTATATCAAAAGATAATTATTACTAAAGATGTATACAGTGAATTTGGCAGCCCTCTTCCAAAATGAATATTAATTGCCGAAGTTAAGAATAAATACAAACAACAAGAATTAGAAAATAGACTTGATAAAGGAGAGGCCAGTTCGATTGCATTAGCACTGGAAAATGATAATTGTACTTTAATAATTGATGCGGTCAAAGGAAGAAAAATTGCACAATCATTAAATATTGATATTATCGGTACTATTGAAATTATACTTTTAGCTGATAAGAAAGGATTAAATATAGATGTAGTAGGTACAATTCTTAGATTAGTCAACAAGGGATTTAGATTATCCGATAAATTGATAAATATTATTATTGGTAAATACAGTAAGAAATAATTACAAAACGGTAACAATTTAGCTTTAACCGCCTCTTCAATACATTCCTCTATCATTGCATATTTATCTGTATATTTGTGATGCAAAAATGTTGTTGTGTCATTTTACCCAGAGGAGAAAATCTCTGTCAAGCGCGCAAGATTATTATATCAGGCTTTAGATTGACAGACAATGCCACTAGGTTATTTAAATAACATTTGCCGAACCTGAATCTAATTAAATAACTATAACGAAATAAAATAATTATATAATATCAAGCAGATGAAAACATTTACATTACAGTTACCCGATACGGTTGATGAAAAAGATGTTAAAATGCAACTAGCAGCATATTTTTACGATAAGGGGATAATGTCTTCCGGACAATCAGCTGATTTAATAGGAATTTCAAAAAGAGAATTTATTGAAACTGTTGGTCAATATGGAGTACTATATTTGGGGAAAGTGTAGATGATATAAAAAAAATCATGAATGGATAAGATTATTATTTCCGATACGAGTTGTTTAATCACATTAACAAAAATTGATAAACTCGATTTATTAATAAATTCATATGTTCGACTTAAAATTAATAGAAAAAATTTATCAACAGCTTCCTGAAAAGGTTGAAGAAGCGGAAAATGAACTCAAAAGACCTCTTACTTATGCGGAAAAAATTCTTTATTCGCACTTATATGAAACTCAGGAGTTAAAAGCATTTGAAAGGGGCAGTGACTATGTGAATTTTGCACCTGACCGTGTTGCTATGCAGGATGCCACAGCCCAGATGGCATTATTGCAGTTCATGAATTCCGGTAA
>CAZTAL010000138.1:0-16708 GCA_964611525.1 uncultured Prolixibacteraceae bacterium | reverse complement strand
CTAAGCGCCTAATGTTCTCCTTATTCTAAAAAAAAGAATGCTTTTCCGGGGTCTGTGAGAGGACAGATAGGGAAATAATCCCTATCTTCCTACTCGATTGGAGTGAAACATGTTATTTGGTTTTTAAGGTGTTAATTAAAGTGAAAAATTATCAACTTTTTACAACCATTACTTTGCTTTTTATAGCTTTGCTCAAGCTTTTAAGTTTATTATATGCACAATATTAAGCTTATAAAAATTTTATGGACAGTTTTGCTTATTATACCTGTTGTTAGCTTTTCACAAGTACGGTCTGATATAATAGAAGATCGGCGTCAGAGCATGAGACGGGATGCCAAAAAGCAGATAGCGCCGGAAATACAACTATGGTATCTAAAGGATTACGGGGCATTTATTGACTCTACAAGGCTGGATACATTGCAGGATTATTTTCATTTATACCATCCTGTTTTTAAAGATCTAATTACTGCTTCTTATTTAGGAAATTACGGAACTCCATACTTGAATAATAATTTTTTTCAGCGGGAATCAGAAACTGATTTTTTTTTCCTAGGGACAAGAGAGGCTTACCTTTTAACTCCCGAAAAAATAAAGTATTACAATACCAGGACACCATATACATTACTGGATTTTACACAAAGCGAGCACAGGACTCGAAAAAATGAAACCCGATTCAATGTTATGCATACCCAAAATATTAATCCCTATTTAAATTTTGTTTTTCGTTTTGACCAGTCTAAGTCAGCCGGGCAATATAAAAATCAGGGAACAAATAATAATTTTCTTACGTTGTATTCTAATTATAATAAGGATGAATTGAGAATACACGGAGGAATTATAACTAATAGTATAAAAAATAATGAAAATGGCGGTCTGACTGATGATAACCTGATTTTTGACGATGCAGATACTGATTTCTTGAATGTCAATTTGAATTCAACAAGTTCAAAGTTTGGGAACACCTACTTTTTTGCAACAGGAGAATACCGCTTAGGTAAATATATTGAAACTGAAACGGTAAGTGATGATATAGAGGAGGAATCTGAACCCGTGTCCGAGTTCAAACCTATCGGCGGCATTATGTATTCGTTTGAATATCAGAACCATGTAAAAGAATTCGTTGATGAAGAAGATACAACCAATACCTTTTTCCCAAATACCTATTACAGTCATGATTATATAAAAGATTCCGTTCGTTTCAGGATGATAAAGAATGTAATTCAGCTTAAACAGTATGAGAATCCCGACAGAAAAACAAGTTTTGGCAAAAGGGCTTTTATTGGCCATGAGCTCGTAAAAGCTTCCAGCCCTGGTTTTTTCCCCGGAGTTCGTCACCGTAATACGGAAAATTATTCAAATGTCTTTGTAGGAGGAGGCATTTTCAGACAAAAAGGCAGCTTCTGGAATTGGAATGCCAGGGGAAGAGTTTTTATACTCGGCAGGAATGTGGGGCAAACCGAATTATCGGGCACTATTTCCAAATCTTTGCCTTTTTTAGGTGATTCACTTTCCTCATTAAGAATAAAAGGGAATATAAGGAATATGGTACCTGATTATTTTCAGGAGGTATTTTATTCTAATCATATAAAATGGAATAATGATTTAAGAATGGAGCAGAGAATGACCGCACAGGGCAGTCTTCTGTTCCCTGGCAGAAATTTAGAGTTGAGTGCAAATTATGTTGTTATTAATAATTTCATATATAACGACACATTAGGGATTCCCTCTCAGAATGGGGGACAATTGCTGGTTTTATCTGCCTTTGCCGATAAAGATTTCAATTTCCGCAATCTTCATTTACGGACACGCTTGTTATGGCAAAAATCTTCGAATAGCAATATACTCCATTTGCCTGAGTTCTCAACATTTGTTTCTGCTTACTTTAAATTTGTTGTATCCAAAGTACTATTTACACAAATTGGATTTGATCTTAGGTATTATACTCGTTATTATGGCGATGCTTATGATCCCGCGACCGGACTTTTTCATCTTCAAAATGATATTAAACTGGGAGATTTTCCATATCTCGATGCTTATGTAAGTATGCGGCTTAAGCGGACAAGGTTATTTGTGAAAATGATCAATGTTGGTACAGAATTTATCAATAAACCTTATTTTACCACTCCTCACTATCCTATGAACAGGATGACGTTCAGATTTGGTGCTTCATGGGCATTTTATGACTGAGTCTGAGGTTAAGTTAAAAATCATTCGAAACGAATTGTCTTATCAGGAGATATTTTGCTTATCAGGTAGCTCGGCAAAACCAGCATTATTGTTGTAGCCACTACTGTTCCTATATTTAATAATAACAAATTAACTAATGAAAAATTAACAGGTACTACATCTACATAATAGGTTGCTGGATTCAATTTGAAAATATTAAATATATTTTGGATTATAACGAAAGATATTCCGATGATATTTCCCCACAGCATGCCGCGGGAAGTAAGGAAAACCGATAAATAAAGAAAGACCTTACGTATGCTCCAGTCAGGACTTCCCATGGCTTTTAACACTCCAATCATTTTACTCCTTTCGAGAATGATGACAAGCAAGCCCGAGATCATGTTGAACCCGGAAACTAAGGCCATCAGGATAAGTATGATCCATACATTCATGTCAAGGATGTCCAGCCAGTCGAAAATTTGAGGATACTCCCTGGTAATATTGGTTGTCCTGAGTATGGCATCGTTTTTTCTGCTGTAATCAAGCACAGTGTTTCTTACTTCCTGTTCCATTTCATATATCCGGTCAAAATTAGAAATGTTAATTTCGAATCCGCTTATCTGATCTTCCTGCCAACCGTTCAGCCTCTGTATCTGTTTAAGGTCCCCTATAACAAATATGTTGTCAAATTCCTCCATGCTGGTTCTGTAAAGTCCGGTAATATTTAGCTGCAACATCCTCGGAGTGCTTTCATTTTCATTAATAAAGAAAAGAACTACATTGTCGCCTGCATCGACCTCCAACAGGTTTGATACCTGCTCCGAAAGTAATATTTCTTCGCTTCTTGCTGAATTATTTAATTCCGGCAATCTTCCTTTAACAAGATTTTCCCTGAAGAATTGCCAGTTGTAATCTGTATTCACTCCTTTAAAAACTATTCCCTGGATATATTTATCTGTTTTTATCATTCCCGGCTTGGTAGCAAAAACATTTACCGAGTTCACTCCGTCAATATTTTTTAGTTCGGTTAAG
Organism: uncultured Prolixibacteraceae bacterium; assembly: GCA_964611525.1. GTDB lineage: Bacteria > Bacteroidota > Bacteroidia > Bacteroidales > Prolixibacteraceae > JAAYJR01. The sequence goes on along the minus strand of CAZTAL010000138.1, from coordinate 13,507 downwards.
AAAGATTGTTTTTTTGAAACAGGTTGTGTTTCATATGAGTTACTGTTATCAAAATTTATAACCTGAAGATGTGAACCAAATCCAATTACTTTTTCGCGGATCTCTTTTTTAAATCCAGTGATAACAGCTACTGAAATAATCATAACTGCAAGTCCCAGAGCTATTCCTGCAAGAGCGATTTTAATTATCCTGTGAGATAAAAAATTTTTATTGCCTTTTTCAAAAAATAACCTGCGCGAGATAAATAATTCTATGTTCATGCGTGATTTAATTATAGGTAAAATTTATTTATTAATGGTTTTTCGCATGTTCATGATAATTCTTGCGGTTGACAAATGGCATAACAATCAGGGAGATGATGCCAAAGATAATAAGCATTACTGTCATTGATGTATGAGAAACAAAAGCAAAAATAATTCCATTTTCTTTGGCTATACCGTACAACATAAGAGCTTCAATAGCCATAAAATGCCATGCACCTATTCCTCCCTGCACAGGGGCGACCATGCCAAAACTTGCCAGTACAAAGGTAGTTAGTCCGGCAAGAGGACCCAAATGACTGGTAAAATCGAAAGAAAAAAACACAATATAAAGCATAAGATAGTATAGTAACCAAATGGCTATTGAATAGAAAAAGAACCAACCTTTTTTTTCTATCGACCGTATTGAAACAAAACCTTCTTTAAGGTTTTCCACAACGTCTGTGATTTTTTTATATAGAAGAGTGTTTTTTAATGTTTTCCGGAAGATGATAGTAAGAATTATTGCTGTTATTGTAACACCTATTAGGTATGGAGAAAAAAGGATAGAATATATGTTTGACTCAATTTCGGGATTGCTGTGTAAAAATTCAATCATTTTACCAAATTGGGATATTATGACGATCAGCAGCATAAGAAGTAGTGAGATCATGTCTACGAGCCGTTCAGCGACTACCGTACCTATTAGTTTTGTGAAGCTTATTCTTTCATATCTGGAGAGTACACCACATTTGGATATTTCTCCCATACGTGGGAGAGCAAGGTTCATAAGGTATCCGATCATTACAGCCATGAACGTATTCATTAACCGTGGTTTGTGGCCTACGGGTTTGATCATAAGTTCCCATCTTAGTGTACGCCCAACATGACTAAGCAGTCCGATAACCAGTGATAGTACAATCCATAGATAATTTACATCGTGCTTTAAAACCGATTTTATGCGCTCGACATCCTGATCTTTGTAAATAAGCCAGAAAATGAATGCACCGATGGCAAAAAAGATAAGGAACCTTATAAATTTTATTAATAATTTTTTCAAATCTAAAAAAATTAAAATGTATTATGCCTTTGATTTTTAAGCTCTTTGAATGTTATTTGTTTACCGTAAAAAAAATTAAGGCATTTTTAGTAATTATGTAGCTGACAAAAATATAAATTTGTTTGTTTTTTTTAGTAAAATACAAGTAAGAATGATGAGCTTTTGTCTGTAAGGTCGGGATTCCGGATTAAAAAATTCTGAAAAGTCCTGTAAATTCTGAAAATTTAAATGTATTATTCGTAAAATATCATTCAGGGAGTAAGCATAATATAGCCGGCCGATTTTTATTAACAGGTTCTGATTAACCGGAAATGAGCAAAATGGAAGATAATGATTATTGTCCGTCCCAAAAAGAAACTTGGTCAGCATTTTTTAACGGATCGGAATATAGCACGTAAGATTGTTGACAGCCTTGGTACTTCTGTTCCTGATGTGCTGGAAGTAGGTGCCGGAAAAGGTATTTTAACAGGTTTTTTGCTTCAGCGTTCTGAATTGAACTTACACATAGTGGAGATTGACCCGGATTCCGTTAAATTTTTACGCGAAAATTTTTCCCTGACATCCGAACGTTTGCATCTTGCCAATTTTTTAAAATGGTATCCGGATTGTTTTTCCGGAAGTTTCAATATAATAGGTAATTTCCCTTATAATATTTCATCACAGATATTTTTGAGAATATTAAAAATGCATGAAAGGATTCCTGAAGTTGTTGGTATGGTACAAAAAGAGGTGGCAGAACGAATTAGTTCTCCTCCCGGGATTAAAGCATATGGTATTTTAAGTGTACTTATCGGCGCTTTTTATGATATTGATTATTTATTTACTGTATCACCGAAAGTCTTTGTCCCTACCCCAAAGGTCAAATCTGCTGTTATCAGATTGAGGCATAAAAATACAGGGAATCTGCCATGCAGGGAAGATTTATTCTTTCAGACAGTAAAAAAAGCATTTAATCAAAGAAGAAAGATGCTAAGAAATTCATTAAATGAACAGGGAATAAAAATTCCTGAAGATTATGCTGAAAAACGTCCCGAACAATTGTCGGTTGTTGACTTTATCAGGTTGACCCGGATATTAGAAAACCAAAAAGATTTTCATCATGGAAGTTAAAATTACACGGGAATACATAGATCATCTAAAAGAGCTGATTGAAAACGACAACAAGAAAGAGATAAAAGAGTTGATGGAACTCCTTCATCCGGCTGATATTGCCGAGGTGATGGAGGATCTGAATATGGATGAAGCTAGATATCTTTACCTCTTGCTTGAAGGAGAAAAGGCTTCGGATGTTTTAATCGAGATACCCGAATACGACAGGAAACGGTTTCTGAAAGTTTTGCCCCCAGAACTGATTGCCAGCAAGTTCATTGAATATATGGATTCTGATGATGCTGCTGATATTGTCGCTGATCTTGATGAGGAGTTAAAGAGGGAGGTACTTAAGGAGATTGAGGATAAAGAACAGGCAGGAGATATTGTTGACCTCCTTGAGTATGAAGAAGATACTGCGGGGGGTATCATGGCAAAAGAACTGGTTTCGGTTAATGAGAACTGGACTGTTGCCACATGCCTTAAAGAGATTAGTAAACAGGCCGAAGAAATAGATGAGATTTACTATATATATGTAGTTGATGATAAGCAAAGACTTAAGGGGGTACTTTCTTTAAAAAAGTTAATTCTAAATTCAACAAGTACAAAAATATCAAATATTTACAATCCTGATGTTAAGATGGTTAGTACCGATACACGCCAAGAAGAAATTGCCGAAATAATGGATAAGTACGATCTTGTTGCAATTCCTGTTATTGATGATATAGGAAGATTAAAAGGGCGGATAACTTTTGATGATGTGATAGATTTCGTTCGCGAGGAAGCTGAACGTGATTATCAGATGGTTTCTGGTATTACAGGGGATATAGAGCCCAGGGATAAAATTTGGGAAATACTTCGTGCACGTTTACCCTGGTTGTTAATTGGTTTGCTTGGGGGTATATTGAGCGCTCTTATTCTGGGTTCACATGAAAGTGAACTTAATAAAGTAACCGAGTTGGCTTTTTTCATTCCACTTATTGCCGCAATGGCAGGAAATGTTGGTGTGCAGTCATCATCCATTGTGGTGCAAAGCATTGCCAGTGGGGTAAGAGATGTAGAATCGGTAAGTAAAAGACTTATTAAGGAAATAATGGTGGCATTGGCGACAGCTCTGTTTTTTTCATTACTGATTTTTTTCTATAATTATTATACACAGGGGAATATGGACCTTACATTGTCAGTTTCCATTTCTTTGTTTATAGTAATAATTTTTGCCTCTGTTCTCGGTTCTGTTATTCCAATGTTATTATACCGTTTTAAGATTGATCCGGCACTGGCTACCGGTCCTTTTATAACCACAATGAATGATATAATAGGTCTTTTTATATATCTGGCTATAGGAAACATATTTTTTAATATTATATAGGCGCTTCAAGGATCAATTCTTAACAATATATTGTCAGAATTATTTGATATTTTATTAATATAGACCAATTTTTTCTGTGAAGTAACTTAAATTATAAATTATAATTTTCATAGTTCATAATCAGATGTTGATTGAATTTTTTATCTTTGCAATCAAACATAAAAAAACTAATAAATGGCTGATAATAAAAAAATTAAGACTGCCCTAATTTCTGTTTATCATAAGGAAAATCTTGATGGTATCCTTAACCGATTGAATGAACTGGATATTAAAATAATAAGTACCGGTGGTACAAAGAGTTTTATTGAATCGATGAATATTCCTGTTACGGCTGTTGAAAGTCTTACAGGATATCCATCTATCCTGGGGGGCCGTGTAAAAACCCTGCATCCAAAGATTTTTGGGGGCATTCTGTCGCGGCGTGATAACGAGACGGATGTGAGTCAGCTTGTGGAATATGAAATTCAGGAGATTGACCTGGTTATTGTAGATCTTTATCCATTTGAGGACACAGTGGATGGGGGAGCATCGGAGAATGAGATTATTGAGAAAATCGACATAGGAGGAATTGCTTTAATACGGGCAGCAGCCAAGAATTATAAAAATATTATTATAGTTCCTTCACAAAATGAATATAATGATCTGCTCGATCTGTTGAATAATAAAAATGGGTTTTCATCGTTAGGGGACAGAAAAAAGTTTGCAGTGAAGGCATTTTCCGTTTCTTCGCATTATGATGCCGCTATTTTGGGATATTTTAATAAAGACAGGGATATCTCTGTTGAAAGGATCAGTCTGAATAACGGTCATATTCTACGTTATGGAGAGAATCCACACCAGAAAGCAACTTTTTATCGATTTAAAAATATGCAGGGAAGGGAATCTCTGGCTTATGCCAAGGTTTTACAGGGGAAAGCTCTTTCATATAATAATATGCTTGATGCTGATGCTGCATGGAAATCAGCCGGTGATGCATACCATTCAGTAATACACCTTAAAAATAAAGTTGCAGTTTCCGTAGTTAAACATTTGAATCCCTGCGGACTGGCAGTGAGCGGCGATATGATGGAATCTCTCGAACTTGCATGGGCAGGTGATCCGGTAAGTGCTTACGGAAGTATTATTTGTTTTACTGACCCTGTGACCAAAGAAGTGGCAGAGTGGTTCAGGAAAAAGTTTGTTGAGATAATCATTGCACCTGAATTTTCATCAGAAGCTCTTGAGGTACTGGCTAAAAAGAAAAATTTGCGTTTGATGGTAAATCCTGTAAAGAAAGAAATTACACATGAAAAATTATACCGTTCCATTAACGGAGGAATGTTGGTACAGGATGAGGATGAGGGAGTGGACACAAAGTTTGAGAGTGTGACTAAAAAAGAGTTTGATTCAAAAAAAATAAACCTTGCCAGATTCGGGGTCACAGCATGCAAATATTTAAAAAGCAATGCCATTGCAATGGTAACAGAAACTAAAGATGGTTCTTTTTGGCTGACCGGTGCGGGGATGGGCCAGCCAAACCGTCTCGACAGTTTGCGTTACCTTACCATGCCGCGTTTCGATATGAAGGAGCATCCAGATGTTACCGATTCTGTGCTTATTTCTGACGCATTTTTTCCTTTTCGTGACAGCATAGAAGCTGCTAATGAATATGGCGTTAAGTATATTGTTGAGCCTGGCGGAAGTATCCGCGATCAGGAGGTTATCGATGCCTGCGATGAATATGGTATTGCCATGGTTTTTACAGGCAGAAGGCATTTTAAACATTGATCTTTTTTATTGGATATTATATATGGGATTATTTTCATTCTTGACACAGGAAATTGCCATTGATCTGGGAACGGCAAATACAATAATTATTCATAATGATAAAATTGTTGTAGATGAGCCCTCAATTGTAGCTATTGATTTAAAAACGGAAAAAATGGTTGCAATAGGGGAGAAAGCACGGCAAATGCAGGGTAAAACACATGCTAATTTGAAAACAATAAGGCCATTGATGGATGGTGTAATTGCTGACTTTAATTCTGCTGAGCAGATGATAAGAGGGATGATCAAGATGATCAATCCTAAACCCAGTATTTTTTCCCCTGCTCTTAAAATGGTAGTATGTATACCCTCCGGAAGTACTGAGGTGGAAGTACGTGCTGTTCGTGATTCATCTGAACATGCCGGGGGACGGGAAGTTTATATGATTTATGAACCTATGGCTGCAGCAATCGGAATAGGTATAGATGTCGAAGCTCCGGAAGGTAACATGGTAGTGGACATAGGAGGCGGAACAACTGAAATAGCCGTAATCTCACTGGGAGGAATAGTAACCAATAAATCAATTCGTATTGCCGGCGATGATCTCACATCCGAGATAGTTGAGTATATGAGGCACCAACATAATATTAAAATCGGAGAACGGACTGCTGAAGAAATTAAGATTCATGTAGGATCAGCTTTATCACAGTTGGATGATCCCCCATCCGATTATATAGTACAGGGACCTAATCAGATGACTGCACTGCCGGTTGAGGTGCCGGTTTCTTACCAGGAGATAGCCCACTGTCTTGAAAAATCAATTTCAAAAATTGAAACTGCTGTCCTTAATACACTGGAACAAACTCCGCCTGAACTTTATGCTGATATTGTTGCAAAGGGAATTTGGCTGGCTGGGGGAGGAGCCCTGCTAAGGGGGCTCGACAAAAGACTTACCGATAAAATAGGAATTCCCTTTCATGTTGCCGAAGACCCGTTGAGAGCAGTTGTGCGGGGTACCGGCATTGCTTTGAAAAATGTAGATAAGTTTTCATTTTTGATCAGATAATTTTAATGGTCAGGTTTTGTTTTTAATAATATGAAAGGCCTGCTAAGGTATTTAATTAAAAATTATGCACTTATGCTTTTTATACTGTTGGAGGCCATTTCTCTTGTTATGGTTATTAATTTCAACAGTTATCATAAAGCCAGATACTTGAATTCAGCAAACTGGCTAGCGGGTAATGTGTATCGACTTGTCAGTTCCGTAAGGGATTATTTTTACCTTTCCAGGATAAATAAAGATCTTGCATATGAAAACATCCGGTTGCGTTCATTGCTTAATAATATGTCCGGTGTGCTTGTAACTCCCGATACACTGGTAATCGACTCAACTGGTTATAACGAGATATATAGTTTTACTTCAGCCAAAGTTATTAATAACTCCACGAACCGTCCTTTTAATTATATTACTCTGAATAAGGGCAGAAAACACGGTATCAAACCCGATCAGGGTATAATTACAGGAAGCGGTGTTGTCGGGGTGGTTACAAATGTTTCAGAATCCTATTCGGTAGGTTTTTCGGTTTTAAACAACCGGTGGAGTATTTCTGCGAAACTCAAAAAAAGCGGATATTTCGGATCGCTGGAATGGACTGGCGGTAACTACCGTATTGCAACCCTTAACGAAATTCCCTTTCATGTTGATATTGAACGTGGTGATACAGTTGTCACAAGCGGATATTCCTCAATCTTTCCAGAAGGAATAATGATAGGCACCATAAAGAATTATTCCAGTCCCCCGGGTGAAAATTATTACTATATTGATGTCATTCTTTCTACCGACTTTAAAAAACTTTCCTATGTTGAGGTCATTGAAAATTTTAATAAATCTGAAATAGAAGAACTTGAAAAAATAACTGAGGATGGTTCATAACTTGATTAAATATTTTGTTATGTTTATTGTCCTTGTGCTGATTCAGGTGACAATTCTTAACCATGTAGAGTTTAGCGGTTATGTTAATCCTTATATATATGTTTTGTTCATACTTTTACTACCAGTAAATGCCCCGCGTTATGTTGTTCTTCTTTCCGCATTTTTTATTGGTATTGTAATTGATTTATTCACTGACAGTATGGGCATCCATGCCGCTGCTACAGTATTTATTGCTTATATTCGTCCGGCAGTTATCAGGATTATTTCCGTTCGCGATGAAGACCCCGAAGAGTATTCCGGGCTGCAACAGAATAAATTTTCATGGTTTCTGACTTATACTTCCATTCTTGTGTTTGTCCACCACTTTATTCTTTTTTATCTTGAAGTTTTTTCTTTGAAATGTTTTTTTACTACTTTTCTTCGTGTTCTGATAAGTTCGGTTTTTACCATTTTTATTATAGTTTTGAGTCAGTTTATAATTTTCAGGAAGTAATAATAAAGGGTGGATACATTTTCAAAAAGAGGCTATGTAATTATTGCAATTATTTTAATTACGGGATTGATATACGTTTTTAAGCTTTTGGTTCTTCAGGTAATTGATCCCGCATATAAAGTATATGCAACTAATAATGTATTGAGGGAAGTAGTGCAATATCCTGCACGGGGATTGATATACGATCGTAATAGCAAGCTTCTTGTCTATAATAAGCCTGCTTACGATTTGCTCGTCACTCCCCGTGAGTTGGAAACGTTTGATACATTGCATTTATGCAATTTACTTAAAATTGCAAAAGAAGATCTGGAGGAAGCCATAAAAAAGGCAGGAGAGTATTCTATGTATAAGCCTTCGATTATTGTCAAACAAATCCCTCCCGAAATTTATGGTGTCCTTCAGGAGAAGATATACCGGTTTAAAGGATTCCATACTCATTCCAGGACACTACGCGAATACAATTATCCTGTTGCTTCACATTTGCTGGGGTACGTCGGTGAGGTTGACAAAGAAGATATAGAACAGGATAATTATTACAATATTGGCGATTATATAGGACAGAGCGGGATAGAAAAGTCGTATGAAAAATTTCTTAGAGGCCAAAAGGGGATAAAAAAATATCTTGTTGACGTTCATAATCGTATCCAAACAAGTTATCTTGATGGTAGTGAAGATGTTCCTGCACATCTTGGAAGTAATTTAACATCTACAATTGACATTGATCTTCAGATCTATGCTGAAGAGCTTTTGAATAATAAAAAAGGAGGTATTGTTGCTTTGGAGCCTAAAACCGGAGAAATATTGACGCTTGTCAGCGCTCCTTCATACCATCCAGGATTACTTGTCGGGAGGGTAAGAGGCAATAACTTTTCACGATTACTTTCAGATACTTTAAAGCCTCTGTTTAACCGTGCCTTACAGGCAAAGTATCCTCCCGGTTCCACATTTAAAGTGCTTAATGTTTTGATTGGTTTGCAGGAAGAGGCTATTACGGTCAACACCTATTTTTCTTGTGCAGGCCCTGCCTCATACCCGATTCGTTGTACGCATGACCACGTCTCACCCTTAAGTGTCGTAAGTGCTATCAGGGAGTCATGCAATCCTTTTTTATGGAATACCTTTAAAGCCACATTATATAAATATGAGACTACAGCGGAAGGCTATTCTGTCTGGCGCAGTCATGTGCAGGATTTTGGTATTGGCAGGAAACTGGGTATTGACCTTCCTAATGAATCCAAAGGCAGCTTGCCTGATGAGTCATATTATAACAGGATATACGGAGAGGGTCACTGGAATGCGTTAACAATACGTTCTCTTGCTATAGGACAGGGAGAACTTGGTCTAACTCCTCTTCAACTGGCTAATTATAGTGCCATTATTGCTAACCGGGGTTTTTATTATCCTCCGCATGTGGTTAAAGCAATCGGTAAGGATAATGTTGATGAGAAGTATACATCTTCTGTTTCTGTAAATATATCAGAAGAATATTATGAACCTGTAATAGAAGGGATGGAGCAAACCATGAATCCGGGTGGATCGGCAGCGATGTCATACATTCCCACAATAGCAGTATGCGGTAAAACAGGAACTGCAGAAAATCCACATGGTTCTGATCACTCTATTTTTATGGCTTTTGCGCCTAAGGAAGATCCGAAGATTGCGGTTTCAGTTTATGTGGAAAACGGAGTTTGGGGATCACGTTATGCAGCGCCGATAGCCAGTATGATCATTGAAAAGTATTTGACAGACTCTATTGCGTATAATCGTAAGTGGTTAGAAAAGAGAATGATGGAAGCTAATTTGTTAAATCCAAATCAACCGGAATAAAGTGTCGAAAAGAAACAGTGTCTGGAGAAATATCGATTGGTTAACAGTTATTATTTACCTGGTTATGATTTTTCTGGGATGGGTAAATATTTATGCATCTGTTTTCGATGAAGAATATCAAAGTATCTTTGATATTTCCAGTCGTCATGGTAAACAGCTTGTATGGATTGCAGCAGCCTTGCTTATAGCCTTTATAATATTGCTAATTGAAAGGGATTTTTATGTTTTTTCCCCTTATGTCATATATGGATTGATCATTTTATTGTTGATACTTGTGCTTTTCACTGGAACAGAGATCAATAATTCCATGTCGTGGATTACGATCGGTAATTTTGGATTTCAGCCTTCGGAATTTGGGAAGTTCGCTACCGGATTAGCATTGGCAAAGTATATGAGTTCTTATAATTTTAAGTTAAGACGTTTTAAGTCTTTTGCCGTTTTTGCAGTTATTATTCTATTGCCCGTTTCTCTTATTTTTCTTCAAAACGATGCGGGATCAGCTATTGTTTATTTTTCTTTTATATTAGTTTTATATCGTGAAGGTCTTTCATCTGTTTTTTTATTTTTTGGCTTCCTGACAGTTTTGTTGTTTATTTTATCTCTTATAATGAGCGGAATAGCACTTTTTATAATGTTGAGCGGCATTGCGCTGTTGACATTCCTTGTTTTCAATCCTGGCATGAAGGATTTTTTCAGAGTAACTCTCATTTTTATCATTTCACTCTTTTTACCGCTAGCCTTCAATTACTCTACAAATAAAGGATTTGTTATGGAAAAACTTTTATTTGCAGGATTAATACTTGCAGGAGGTGCTATTTTTATTTACAGTATGCGAAAAAAATTAAACAAATATGCCTTAATTGCTTTGATACTTGTCGGCTCAGTAGTTTTTTCATTATTTGTTGATTATGCATTTAATAATTTACTTGAACCATATCACAGGGTCAGAATCAACGAGCTTATGGGAATTAGTTCTGATCCGTTGGGTGCAGGATACAATGTAAATCAGAGTAAGATCGCTATTGGTTCAGGTGGTTTATGGGGTAAAGGATTTTTAAATGGCACTCAGACCAAATTCAATTTTGTGCCGGAGCAAAGTACTGATTTTATTTTTTGTACTGTGGGAGAAGAGTGGGGATTTGCAGGGACATTGGTTGTAATAATTCTTTTTATAATGTTTTTTATCAGGCTTATAAGGCTTGCTGAACGACAAAGGTCTTCTTTTTCAAGAATATACGGTTATTCTGTAGTTTCAATTTTATTTTTTCATTTTATGATCAATATCGGAATGACTATTGGAATTATGCCTGTTATTGGAATTCCACTGCCGTTTTTCAGTTATGGAGGCTCCTCACTTTGGTCATTCACTATACTTTTATTTATTTTTTTACGGTTGGATGCTGCCAGGCTCGACCAGATTTATGGGTAAATGTGACAGTATGACAAACATGAGTATTGGTTTAGCAGGAGGATTTTAAATATCATCATGAATTTTTTCTTTTATGTTATCGGCAACTTCAATGGAATGAGAATTTCACTATAGAACGATGATGGTACAAAAGAGGCTGATTTGATAATTTTATAAAAAACGATGTGCCGGTAATTTGAATCATTTTTTATTTATACTTATTTTTGTTTGAAGGAAAATAAATACAATGACAAAAAAGATAGTAGCATTTGGAGAGGTAGTTTGGGATATTTTACCAGATGAAAAAATATTGGGAGGAACTCCGTCGAATCTTGTTTTCAGATGTAATTCCTTTGGGGAAGAAGGGCGCCTACTCTCGCGTATAGGAGATGATACCCTTGGTAATGAAGCATTAGGACGTTTACAGGAATTAGGTATTTCTGTTGATAATGTCCAGATAGATCATGAATTTCCTACAGGAACTGTAAATATTGTTTTTGATGATAAAAATGAGCCGCTTTATAAAGTTACTCCTGATGTTGCCTTTGATCATATTGAATTTTCGACTGAAGCATTAAAGCTAGCCAGGGCTGCCGATTGTCTTTTTTTCGGTTTGCTCCCCCAACGTTATGGTATCTCAAAAAATACTATTCGTGAACTTATAAAAGAGTCTCCGCGTTCTCTTAAGTTTTTTGATTTAAAAATATTTCAGCACTTCTTTAATGCAGGTGTTGTAGAGAACCTTCTCCAATCTTCAAATATTGTCAGGATTAAAGAAAAAGAAATTAATTTTTTAACTAAAAACCTCCGGCTCAATTGTAATGATCTATTTGATTTTAGTGATAAATTTCTGCGAAAATATAAAATCGACCTTTTATTGATTACCCGCGGCAAGAAAGGAGTATCTGCCTTTCATAAAGAAAAGGGTGCATACAGTGATTCAGGATATATAATAGATATGAAAGACAATATTGGCTCAGGGATGGCATTTTCTGCAGGATTCCTGCATTTTTTCCTTAATGGAAAGTCTTTGCAGGAAGCATTGAATTTCGGCAATGCTGCGGGAGCGTTAAATGCCACTAAGTCCGGGGCTACAACTTTTTTTAATAAAAATGAGGTTTTGAAGTTTATGAAGAGAACGGGAAAGAGATAATAAAGAATGGAACACGGATTAACGCAGATAATAAGAGAACGCGGATTTGCGCGGATTATAATTATTGGAACGTAGATTTACGAGGATAAAAGTAACGGTTAGTTAGAGGGTAAGTCGGAATATTTAATATACCTCGGGAACGTAAGTCATTTCATCCAGCGGAGGCCTTACGTATCCCTTGCTGTCGCTTCTCGGAGGCAGTTTTATCGGATCAGGAGTAAGATCTTCATAAGGGATCATTGACAGGAGGTGATGTATGCAATTAAGTCGTGCTCGTCTTTTATTATCGGCATCTACCATATACCAGGGACTTATTTTTGTGTCCGTGTAAGCGAACATTTCATCTTTAGCTTTCGAAAATTCCACATAAAGTTCCCGTGATTTTAAATCCATTGGACTTAATTTCCATCGTTTGGTGGGATCATCATTACGGGCTTTGAACCGTCTTTCCTGTTCTTCTTCACTTACAGAGAACCAATATTTTATCAGGATAGTCCCGGAGCGGATCAACATCCTTTCAAAGTTAGGGCATGAACGCAGAAATTCCCAGTACTCATCATTAGTGCAGAATCCCATTACTTTTTCAACTCCGGCCCGGTTATACCAGCTTCTGTCAAACAAAACCATCTCACCTGCTGCAGGAAGTTGAGATGCATATCTCTGAAAATACCATTGTGTTTTTTCCCTTTCGGTAGGGGTGGCAAGGGCAACTACCCGGCAAATGCGGGGATTTAGTACTTGTGTTATCCTTTTAATGGTTCCACCCTTTCCGGCTGCATCGCGTCCTTCGAAAATAACTATTACTCTTAGTCCTTTCCGTTTTATCCACTCTTGAAGTTTTACCAATTCAATCTGAAGTTTATTCAATTCTTTCTCATATACTTTTTTAGGAATTGTCTTCTTAGTAGAACCGGCTTTTCCTGAATTATCCATACGCTTAAAATATTGCGTTTTAAATATTTGAAATACTTAAATTTACAAAAAAAATAGCCTAATGCGTAAATTTGTAAGATTTATTTCATTTTTCTAATAATATTTCCCGGTTTGAATTTTGATATTATTAGGTACTTTCCATAAAGTCCGCTGACTGTGTTATGCTTGCCCTCAAAATGGTCATTTACGATTAGTAAACTCACATTTTTCGGTCTGCGCTAGCCTTGTCAGCGAACTTTCTATTCCAGACTCTTAAC
>CAZTAL010000137.1:0-13087 GCA_964611525.1 uncultured Prolixibacteraceae bacterium | reverse complement strand
GATGTGAAAAATTTTGAGCCTTCTGATGATGTAGATGAGAATCTAAATAAGATGAAGGAATTTCAGCGCAGATGGACTGAAATCGGGCATGTACCAATTAAAAAGAAAGATGTTGTTCAAAAAGAATTCAGGGAAGCAATAAATAAATTGTTCGATGATTTGAATATTGATGAATCGGAACGTAATCTGCTCAAGTTTAAAACAAAAATGGCATCATTCTCTGAGTCATCCAATGGTCAGGATAGAATGCGCATGGAGCGAGAAAAGTATGTCAATAAACTTAAACAGCATGAAAACGATCTGGTATTGCTTGATAATAATATTGGATTTTTTGCCAAATCCAAAAAAACGGAATTACTGATCAAGGATGTAAAAAGGAAGATTGAGGAAACAAAGGGTAAGATAGAATTCTTGAAAGAAAAAATAAAAGTGATCGACGAAATGGATCGTACTGAAGATTAGAAACTTTTGTCAGATAAATGAAATATTCCGGAGTCCTGTAAGTACCATATTTATTCCTATAGCACCAATAAAGAAGCCATTTAATCGGAGCAATACTTCCATATTCTTGTCAAATGCCGTTTTCCATTTTTTCTTTTATTGAATCGCGGAATTTTTTTAAAAGAAACAATACAAAAAAATTTACTCCGAAAATAACAATCAATAATATTGCCCCTATCCAAAGGGAATGTTTTTCCGAAAGTAAAATACTGAGGGAAATGGTTCCTGCCCCAACCATAAAAGGCAAAGCAATTTCAGATGCAAGATCGTCGAGGTTTTCCTTTATCATGATGAGAGCATCATAATTTTACTTTAAAATATTATTATTGCCGCTCTTCTGTCATTGCCTGCTCATCCTGCCTTGTTTAAAAGGCAGGTGAGCAAATAATTTTTATGATATAATATTCTTAGTTTTGGTATGAATACCGGGATTAAAATTATTTTTTGGATATTTTTTGATATCCGTATATGGCACTTTCTTCAAGTTCTTCTTCAATACGAAGTAACTGATTGTATTTTGCCATACGGTCAGACCGGCTTAAAGATCCGGTTTTTATCTGGCCTGAATTGGTAGCTACTGCGATATCGGCTATTGTAGAATCTTCTGTTTCACCACTACGATGTGAAGTAACTGTGGTATAACCTGCACGATGAGCCATTTCAATAGTATCGAATGTCTCAGTAAGTGTCCCGATCTGATTAACTTTTATAAGGATTGAATTAGCGGCTCCCAATTCAATGCCTTTTTTAAGATATTCCATATTGGTAACGAAGTTATCATCTCCAACCAGTTGTACTTTATCTCCAATTTGATTTGTTAGCTTTACCCAACCGTCCCAGTCGCCTTCATCCATGCCATCTTCAATAGAATCAATGGGAAATTTAGAGATCAATTCTGCCAGATAGGCAGCTTGCTCTTCTGATGAACGTTTTGCAGCTCCTTTACCTTCAAATTTTGTATAATCATAGACCCCGTCTGCATAGAATTCTGAAGCAGCGCAATCAAGGGCTATCGAAACATCACCATCTTCCTCGGCACGGCCTGGTTTATAACCGGCATTTTTTATGGCTTCAATTATGCAGTTTAAAGCATCCTCGGTACCATCAAGATTTGGAGCAAAGCCACCTTCATCTCCTACAGCAGTACTCAGGTTACGATTTTTAAGGACTTTTTTAAGGTTGTGAAAAACTTCGGCACCCATTCTTAATCCCTCATGGAATGAATCGGCGCCAATCGGACGAATCATGAATTCCTGGAATGCGATAGGTGCATCAGAGTGAGAACCACCATTTATGATGTTCATCATCGGCACTGGTAAAGTTTTCGCATTAACACCTCCAAGATAACGGTACAGAGGAAGTCCTGCAAATTCTGCCGCTGCCTTGGCTGTTGCCAAAGAAACCCCAAGGAGAGCATTTGCCCCCAGCTTAGATTTTGTTTTGGTTCCGTCCAATTCCAACAGCTTGTTGTCGATAGCTACCTGATCGGTAGCATCCATCCCAATCAACTCATCGGCGATAATATTGTTTACATTGTCAACCGCTTTTAATACACCCTTGCCAAGATAACGGGTTTTATCACCGTCACGAAGCTCTAAAGCTTCATTTTCTCCGGTAGAAGCACCTGATGGAACAGCCGCTCTTCCAAAAGCACCGCTTTCAAGTAATACTTCTACTTCAATAGTTGGATTGCCTCGCGAATCCAAAATTTCTCTTGCTTTAATGTCGTTTATTAACATGTCAATTTTTTTTATATTGTTTAACTTATAAGTCCGCTCCGATCAATTTATTTTTTATAAAATTTTTTTATCTAACTCATAACGTTAGATTTTTGAATATGCCGCAGCGCGGCTGGGTTACTAAAAACAATTGATAAAATGTTGATTTGCCACTTTGGCATACAAATTTTTATATTCTTAAATCCTTTTCATATTTATAACATTTTCCTGTCTTTCCACTATATGAAGGATTTATTTATTATTTTGATATAGTTATAAAAATTTAAACACGTGAAAAATTAGAACTCTGCTATTATTATTATTATTATAATTCTTGTCAAAGATAGTAAAATGTACCACTTCCTGCTGATAGCCTATATAAAAGGAATTTAATATTTTACATTGTGATAACCTGCAATTGATGCTGTTATATTTACATGATTCATTGTCAATATACCTTAATACAATTTTAAATATTAATAAGCACTGGCCATGTAATATTATTATTCGGATAATTACGTTCTAATTTTAGATTTTCTGTATTTTTCACCTTTTTCGTAGCGAAGTACATTCAGTTCATGAAAGGTTATAAGTCCCCCTCTCTTACTGTACTCCATAAGTTCGTTAGCTCGTTCTGAAAAATGTTCAAGATTTTTTTTGGTGTCAATTATTTCTATTGCAACAGGCATGTCACCTGATAATGAAAATATTTTCATAGTGTGTATTGAATGACTGGCTCCAAAGGACATAATCCCTTTATAAACGGTAGCTCCTAAAATTCCTGCCTTACGTGCTTCAAAAACAATTTCTTCATATAGGGGACGGCCATGTATCTTGTCTGACTCACCCAGATAAATTTTTAATACGCCTGTTTTTTCTGAAAATTTCATAGCAAAAATATTTAATAAATGATACGTATAAGTATAACTCCCAGATAAACAGCAATAATACCCAGAAAAATGTTGCTTCCTATGTTTAGTATTAATTGTAAAAACGTCTGTTCGCTGATCATTGTGAAATTATTATAGGAGAAGGAGGAGAAAGTTGTGAATCCTCCACATAAACCTACGGCCATGAATATTCTCCATTCAGGACTCATCAGAGTACCTTTCTCTGTCAATGCATAAACAATACCTATTAAAAAGCTGCCTGCAATATTGGCTACAAGTGTACCATAGGGAAAAGTACTTGAAAGGTTTCTTTCAACAAATATCTGAACCAGAAATCTAAGCACACTTCCTATAAATCCTCCAGTTCCTATTATAAAAACAGTTCGAAGCATATAATGAATTTGAAAAGAAAATTATTAATTATTAATGTCCTGTTTAAAAAATTACTATATCTCAAGTTTCCAGTTTCCATGCATCGGCCTTTTTAATAGTTTGTCAGCTTCGCTGTCATTGACAAATTCTTTCTTTTCCGGATCCTAGTCAAGTTCCCTCTCTAAATTACAGGCAATGTTTATGACATTGCACAAAGCAGAGGTACTATGTCCTATGGCAACATCACAAATAGGTTTAGTGCAGTTTTTAATAGCATCAATCCAGTTTTGATAGTGGTTTGTGCTGAGTTCATACTATATTCAAAGATCAATTATCCCGGATATAAGTGCAAAGAATATTAACCATGACCCCCGTTTGATTGGATACCTGTTCAAAAATACTTAATATTCTCCATTTTTTGACCATAAATACTGTTTGATTTGTCCTTTTATGAATTGGTTCATATAGGGCATCTTTTAAAATTGAATATAAGGGTATGGACTATGCAAGGCGGAATGGCTGTAAAAATTTTGAAATAATGGTTTTTAAATGTATTTTGTGTTTTTTATATATTTTTTTCAATAATCAGGGAAAAAAGTAGGTAAAGTTTTAGGCGTAAACCTCCTTTGAAATAATTGATGATTGATTTTTTAATCAAAATATGTTCAAATGGTAATAAACAAAGCGGATCCTTATGTGCTGACAACAAAAGGGATAAAAGATGCCCCGGCTACTTTATTTGGTAAGTTTAGATACCTTGGACCAGGGTTTATTCTTTCAGCATCAGTGGTTGGGTCGGGTGAGCTTATATCAACTACTACACTTGGTGCCCGTGCAGGTTTTATTACTCTATGGGTGATAATTGTAAGTTGCATTGTTAAGGTAGCTATTCAAATGGAGTTTGGCAAGCAGTCGATCAGGACAGGAGAAACTGTTATGACTTCTCTTAACAGACTCGGGGGACCGCGTTTCGGAAGGGCTGAGGCTAACTGGACGTTGTGGACGTGGCTGTTTCTTTGGCTGTTCAAGCCTCTTCAACTGGGGGGTATAATTGGCGGAGTAGCAATTACGCTGAATATAGCTTTTCCTTCCGTTAGTGTTTCGTGGTTTGCTGTAATAGTTGGCATTGTTGTTGCTACAATGGTATTTAAGGGCTATTATTTTTTTATTGAGAAAATGTCTGTGATATTAATGATGCTTTTTACCGCTTTTACAATTGTTGCGGTTTTTATGCTTCAAAATACGGCTTTTGCTTTTTCAGTAAGTGATATAATAGAAGGGATAAGGTTTAAATTGCCTAAAGCGGCAGTGGGTTATGCCATCGCTGCATTCGGACTCACGGGAGTAGGAGGTGATGAGATCGTAGCTTATAATTACTGGTGTCTTGAAAAGGGATATGCCCGTTTTACGGGTCCTTATGAAGACAATGATGAATGGCGCAGCCGCGCTAGGGGATGGATTAAGGTAATGAACCTTGATGCTATACTTTCAATGGTTGTCTATACATTAGTTACTGCTGCTTTTTATTTACTGGGCGCTGCAATTCTTTACAAAAGCGGAGATATTCCCAAAGGATTTGAGATGATAGAAACGCTTTCAAAAATGTACACCGGCGCTTATGGAGAATGGGCAAAAGTTTTTTTCCTTTTTGGCTCATTTGTTGTTTTATTTTCGACTTTATTTTCGGCGTTGGCTGCCCGGACCCGTATATTTTCCGATTTATTCGGACAAGTTGGGTGGATTGACTTTTTTAACAGAAGACAACGCCGCAATACTATTGCAGTTCTGTCGTGGGTATTTCCGGTTTTATGGATAATAGCCCTGATATGGGTGAGGTTGCCTGTACTGATGGTTACTATCGGGGGAGTCATTACTTTTTTTATGCTTTTAATAATTGTTTATGCAGGATTACATTTCAGATACCGACAAAGGCAATGCGGATTAGAATCTTCAGCTTTTTATGATGTTGCTTTATGGATTAGTTGTATTGTTATTTTTCTTGTCGGTTTATATAGTGGGTTTGCTATTATTTGATAAACACTACATGTTTTTTTGCGATATTTGAAATATAATTCTATTTTCGTGTTCGTACACGGAAAATCTAAAATATTATAAATTTAATCAGTTAATAATGGAATTTGGAAAATACAGTTTTGGCATTGGTGATCGTTTTAATCATGAAGGTGAAGCACAGTTGCGGGCAATTATTAAAGCCGTTAGCAGGGGTATTGATTTAACTCCTGTTTGGAATAAATCTAATCGTGAACACGATATTGTTCATTCAGAGCCGGAAGATACACGGCATGAAGCAGATTCAGCAGTAAGGTCACTTGGATGGAAGGGGCATTATTTTGTAGATGCAGACCATATCAATCTGACAAATGTAGATCGTTTTATCGAATATTCTGACTTTTTCACACTGGATGTGGCTGCTTATATTGGAAATCAATCCCTGCCCGAAGAAGTAGTAACTTTTAAAAAATCATGCCGAACACTGGGCAAAAAGATTATAATACCGGGAATTCCGGATGCGGTTGTTATAACTGATGATCTGCTTGAGGAGGTTGCTGGGAAATATTTGGCAGCCATAAAAGAAGCCGGCAAAATTTACAGGCATATCGAGTCTGTAAAAGGTGCTGGTAATTTTATAACTGAAGTTTCAATGGACGAAGTAGAAGCTCCGCAAACGCCGGTGGATATGTTTTTCATACTCAAAATGATTGCTAATGAAAAAATTCCTGCACAGACAATTGCTCCCAAGTTTACCGGAAGATTTAATAAAGGAGTTGATTATAAAGGGGATTTGAAAAAATTTGAAACGGAATTTGAACAGGATATACTGGTGATAGATTATGCAGTTAAAGAATTTGGTCTTCCTGCCGATTTAAAGATGAGTGTTCATTCCGGATCAGATAAATTTACCATTTATCCTGTAATCTCAAAGATCATAAATAAGTATGATAAAGGTATCCATGTTAAAACTGCAGGTACAACGTGGCTTGAGGAAGTTATAGGTCTGGCGGTTTCAGGTGGCGAGGGATTGATTGTTGCAAAGGAAATTTATTTCAGTGCTTTAGCACGTAAAGAAGAACTTTGTGGCCCGTATGCAGATGTTATTGACATTGACGATTCATATCTTCCGGATCCAGTGACAGTAGCATGGTGGAGCGGGGAGAAATTTGCAGGTACTCTTCGTCATATACCTGGTAATCCTGATTATAACCCAAATTTCAGGCAGCTTGTACATGTCGGTTACAAAATAGCTGCTGAAATGGGAGAAAGGTATACAACTTTATTAAAAAAATATTCAGCAGATATTGGCAAATGCGTTGAAGAAAATATTTACGACCGGCATTTGAAAAGATTATTTGAATTATAAAATTATAAACACATGAAGAAATTTCTTGATGAAAATTTTTTGCTTCAAACAGAAACTGCAAGGAAACTGTATCATGAGCACGCTGTTAACATGCCTATACTCGACTATCATTGTCATATTCCTCCACAGGATATTGCAAATGACAGACAGTTTGATAATATTACACAAATATGGTTATACGGCGATCATTATAAATGGCGCGCAATGCGTGCCAATGGCGTTGAAGAAAGATATTGCACCGGTGATGCTTCGGATATTGAGAAATTTGAAAAATGGGCAGAAACATTGCCTTATACAATACGTAATCCGTTGTTCGTCTGGACACATCTGGAGTTGAAAAGATTTTTCGGGATTGAAAAAATTTTATCTCCGGCAACAAGTACGGAAATTTGGAATGAATGTAATGAAAAATTGCGTACACCGGCGTACTCGGTACGTAATTTAGTCCGTAAGGCTAATGTACATACAATTTGTACCACTGATGATCCGGTAGATTCGCTCGAGTATCACCGCCAAATTAAAAATGATAGTAATTTTGACATTGCCGTATTCCCTGCCTGGCGCCCCGATAAAGCTATGGCAGTTGAAGACAACAGAGATTATAATGCCTATCTTGATAAACTTGAAGAGGCTGCCGATATGAACATTAATTCATTTAATAGTTTTATGGATACCATGGAGAAGCGGCATAGTTTTTTCCATGATAACGGTTGCCGCTTGTCTGATCACGGACTGGAAACTATAATAGCTACGGATTATACTTTAAAGGAAATCAAGACAATTTTTGAAAAAATCAGGGGAGGAAACGATTTAAATGAAAATGAAATTAATAAGTTTAAATCATGCATGCTTTATGAGTTTGGATTAATGGATCATTCACGTGGGTGGACGCAGCAATTTCATATCGGAGCTTTACGCAATAATAATACACGGATGTATAAAAAGCTTGGTCCTGATACTGGATTTGACTCTATAGGAGATTTTGAGGTTGCCAGGCCATTATCCAGATTGCTCGACAGACTGGATATGAAAGATCAATTAGCAAAAACAATTCTTTATAACCTTAATCCTAGCGATAATGAGCTGATAGCAACTATGATAGGTAATTATCAGGATGGTTCGTTTCCCGGAAAGATGCAATTTGGTTCAGGTTGGTGGTTCCTTGACCAGAAAGATGGTATGGAAAAACAAATGAATGCACTTTCAAATCTTGGCTTGCTGAGCAGGTTTGTAGGAATGCTTACCGATTCCAGAAGCTTCTTGTCGTATACACGTCATGAATATTTCAGGAGAACACTATGTAATTTACTGGGCACTGATGTTGAAAATGGCGAAATACCGGATGATATGGAATTGCTGGGACAGATGGTAGAAAATATCTGTTTTAATAATGCTTATAAATATTTTAGTTTTCCTCATGAATAATAAAGTAATTACTTTTGGAGAGATAATGTTACGACTGGCAACTCCGGGTTACCTTCGCTTTTCTCAAGCCAGTCAGTTTAGCGTTGTTTTTGGGGGAGGTGAGGCTAATGTTGCTGTTTCTCTGGCCAATTATGGTATACCTGTCGATTTTATAACACGGCTTCCTGAAAATGATATTGGCAGGGCTTGTATGATGGATTTAAGAAAACACGGGGTTAATACAAGTAAGATTATCTGGGGCGGTGAGCGTCTTGGAATTTATTTTTTGGAAACGGGGAGTGTTAGCAGGGGCAGTAAAGTAGTTTATGACAGGTCTCATTCGGCAATTTCACAGATTAAACCCGGCATGATTGATTGGGATGAGGTTTTGGACGGGGCTGCCTGGTTTCATTGGACGGGAATTACTCCCGCCATTTCACAAGGTGCGGCAGATGTATGCCTCGAAGCTGTTAAAAAATCTAATGAGTTGGGAATTACAGTTTCTTGTGATCTGAATTATCGTAAAAAATTATGGAATTATGGTAAAACTGCCGGAGAAGTGATGCCCGAGCTTGTTAAGGGTACTAATATAATCCTTGGCAATGAGGAAGATGCTGATAAAGTATTGGGAATAAAACCTGAAGGTGTTGATGTAGGAGGCGGACAAGTGACAGCGGCAGCATATAAATCGGTTTCCACCCAAATAATGGAACGTTTTCCCCGATGTAAAAAAGTTATTACTACCTTGCGGGGGTCAGTTAATGCTAATCATAATACATGGTCAGGCGTTCTGTGGAATGGCAAGGAGTTTTTCGAGGCGCCGACATATCAGATAACGCATATTGTCGACAGGGTAGGAGGTGGTGATTCATTTATGGGCGGACTGATTTATGCTTTATCAACTTATAAAGATGACGATCAGAAAGCTCTTAACTTTGCTGTTGCCGCATCTTGCTTAAAACATACAATATACGGAGATTTTAATGAGGTAACCATAGAGGAGGTTGAAAAACTTATGGGTGGCGATGTCTCGGGACGGGTGGCCAGATGAATAAAGTTATTAAATATCAGAATATATGGCAAGATTCTCCAGAATAGAAGTAATATTGAAAATGAAAGAAACCGGGATGATCCCGGTATTTTTCAATGATAATCCTGAAGTATGCAAAAAAGTAATTAAGGCCTGTTACGATGGAGGGGTCAGGTTATTTGAATTTACAAACCGGGGCGATTTTGCTGCTCTTGTTTTTGCTGAAATAAACAAATGGGCCATTCAGGAAATCCCTGAAATGATAATGGGGGTAGGATCGGTAATAGATGAAGGAACAGCTGCAATGTACATATCACTCGGAGCAAATTTTGTTGTTGCCCCGGTACTGGATGAAGCTACGGCAAAAATTTGCAACAAGAGAAAAGTGTTATGGAGTCCGGGATGCGGTTCAGTGACTGAAATAAACAAGGCACACGAACTTGGGGCTGAGATAGTGAAGGTCTTTCCCGGTTCACAATTGGGAGGTCCCGGTTTTGTGAAAGCTGTTAGAGGCCCTTTGCCGTGGACAAGTATAATGCCTACGGGTGGCGTTTTCCCTGATGAAGAAAATCTTAGAGGATGGTTCGAAGCAGGAGTAGCATGCGTTGGGATGGGGTCGAAATTATTCCCTTCGGAAGTGCTGGCTGATGAAAATTATTCTGCTATTACCCGGAAATGCAGTGAAGTTCTGGAAATAATAAAAAAATATAAAAAATAAGCAACTGCAACTAATGGATTATAAAAGATTATTTAAAATCATGGGATGGGTGGTAATGATGTTCTCCCTTTCATGTATGGGTCCCGGCGATTCAAAACAATTGAAACTTGCACATGGTCTGCCAACTGATCACCCGGTTCATGAAGCTATGATGTTTATGGCCAGCAGAGTTGAGGAGTTGTCGGGTGGTAAGCTGGCAGTTGAGGTTTATCCCGCTGAGCAACTGGGCTCAGAGCAGCAATGTGTAGAGCTTGTACAGATTGGCAGTATTGCTATTACTAAAATTTCGGCTGCAGTAATGGAGAGTTTTGCAGATGATTACAAGGTATTCGGATTACCATATATTTTCAGGTCCAAAGAACACACTTTCAAAGTTCTTGAGGGTGAGACAGGAAAGGATTTACTTTTGAGTACAGAAAATAAATGGATAAGAGGGTTGTGTTATTATGACGCAGGGTCAAGAAGTTTTTATACCAAATCGAAGCCTATCACTCATCCCGATGATCTTGCAGGGATGAAGATCAGGGTCATGAGAAGTATCACGGCAGTCGAGATGATCAGGGCATTGGGAGGTTCTGCTACACCTATTTCGTGGGGCGAACTTTACACTGCTTTACAGAGCGGTGTGGTTGACGGGGCTGAAAATAATCCCCCAAGCCTTTATACATCACGTCATTATGAGGTCTGCAAATATTATTCTCTGGATGAGCATACTACAATTCCTGATGTTTTGGTTGTCAGTAAAAAAGTATGGGATAAATTAAGCTTACAAGAGAAAGAATGGATTCAGCAAGCAGCAGACGAATCTGCAGAACTGGAAAAAAAACTATGGGCCGAATCGGAGAAAATGTCTCTTGAAGAGGTTCAAAAGGCAGGGGTTAAGATAAATTATCCCGACAAAGATCCTTTTATCCAAAAGGTTCAACCGCTATTAGAATCATATCATAATAATGAAGTTATTTATTCATATATCAAAAGAATACAGGCTGTAGAATAAAATTATAAATATGACTGTTAGAAAATCTATTGACAAAGTACTTGAGTGGATACTCGTTTTTTTTATGAGTATCCTTGTAATTGACGTATTATGGCAGGTGACAAGCCGATATATTATGAACTCTCCCAGCAGCTTTACCGATGAACTGGCCGGATTCCTGCTAATATGGGTGGGATTGCTTGGAGCTGCTTATGTGGCAGGTAAGAGAGAACATCTGGCAATTGATATTATGGTACAACGCAGTAAACCACGCAGAAAATTCAGACTGGAAATAGCGATAAGCATAATCATAGCTATTTTTGCTTTAATAGTGATGATTATTGGAGGAACTTGGCTTGTTTACACCCGTTTTTATCTGTCGGTGAAATCAGCAGCATTGGGATTACCATTGGGGATAGTATATTTGGTGCTGCCAATAAGTGGTGTTCTCATAGCTTATTTCGATATTGATAATATTTATAACATGGTTCAAAATCGGGAAAAAGAATAACATGGAATTTTTTGAAGTATTTGTACTGGTTTTTAGTTTTATAATCCTCCTGGCTATCGGGGTACCTATTGCATTCAGTATTGGCATTTCAGGTATTTTGACCATGTTTGTAAGTATTGATATTATACCGGCGTTAACCACCTTTTCACAGCGAATGGCGACAGGACTGGATAGTTTTGCATTGTTGGCTATTCCCTTTTTTATATTAGCAGGTAATATCATGAACAGCGGTGGAATAGCAATTAGGCTCATTGATTTTGCCAGGGTCATGGTTGGTGGTATACCTGGAGGTGTTGCCATGGTTAATGTGTTGGCTAATATGCTTTTCGGGGCAATCTCCGGTTCTGCTGCCGCATCAGCCTCTGCAATCGGAAGTATTATGGGGCCGGAAATGAAGAAAGAAGGTTATCCTGAAAATTTTAGCGCTGCAGTTAATATTACTTCGGCAACAACAGGTTTGTCCATTCCTCCCAGTAATATCCTCATTGTATATTCATTGGCAAGCGGGGGTGTATCAATAACTGCACTTTTTTTGGCTGGTTATATGCCTGGCATTCTTACCGGTCTGGGAATAATTATTACGGCAGTTACTATGCTTATATATAAAAGAAAAGGAGTTAATGCTGCCTTAAAAGCTTTAAGTTTTGTTGCTTTGGCAGGTATTTCATTATATCTCATTTATAAAGGTGTTGTTTATTCGAGATCTTCGTTTTCCCCTATTGTTAATCGCATTATTCTATACGTTGTGATCGCAGCAGGTATAATTGCGATAACTATAAGGACAATAAAAAACAAAGAAAAAGCTCTTGACGGAACTAAAAAGTTTTTGGATGCTATTCCCAGTTTGCTAATGTTGATAATTGTTATAGGCGGAATAGTTGCAGGTTATTTTACTGCTACAGAGGCTTCGGCAATTGCCGTTTTATATTCTTTGGTACTGGCATTTATTTACAGACAGATTTCTTTTAAACATCTTCCTCAAATTATTTTACGCTCGGTAAAAACAACAGCTATTGTTTTATTACTTGTAGCTACCTGTTTGGGTTTATCGTGGATAATGGCATATGAAAATATACCCCAGAATGTGAGTGCCGGATTATTGTCCATAACTAATAATCCATTCATGATCTTACTAATAATAAATATGATACTGCTTTTTGTCGGCGTATTTATGGATATGACTCCTGCTGTATTGATTTTTACCCCGATATTTTTGCCAATTGTAACGGCGATGGGTGTTGATCCTATACACTTCGGCATTATAATGGTACTGAACCTTAGTGTTGGACTGTGTACTCCTCCGGTTGGGTCAGTTCTGTTTATAGGATGCAGTGTAGCGGGACTTGGTATCGATAAAGTGATAAAACCGCTTTTACCAATGTTCGTGGCTATGGTTATAACATTATTGCTGGTAACATACCTTCCCGAGATAAGCTTATGGCTTCCTGCAAAATTCGGATTTTAACGAGAGTCTGTCTATAAAGTCCGCTGACTGCGTTATGCTTGCCCTCAAAATGGTCATTTACGATTAGTAAACTCACATTTTTCAGGCTTCGCAAGCCTTGTCGGCGAACTTTCTATTCCAGAC
>CAZTAL010000136.1:0-15715 GCA_964611525.1 uncultured Prolixibacteraceae bacterium | reverse complement strand
CTGGTAACTTTTGTCTTTTCAACTTGGTCAAGTGATATAATTTTCATAATATAATTTTTTAGTCCCTCATTATTTGGCAATATAGCCCCAAGAAAAATAACTTGAGAAAAAGAAGTTACATAAGAGGGTAATATGCAGGTATATAAAAATGTTATTTTACAGCCAACAAAGACTATTTTTCCCAAAAAGGCTTGATATTATGTTCTTTACAAAATTTTTTTATTATTGCTGCTGCCCTGCTTCCCCCGGCGGCAAATGCAACTCCCACTATATATCCTCCCATTCCAATACCTTTCCATCCTGATAAACCGACATACTTTGCAATAACCTTAAAATTTGTGGGAGAACGAAGAACCGACAGATGAATTTTCTGGTGGGCTAATTTACACCACTTGTATGACCATGGTGTCCAGTTGCCAGTCCGCGTATCCCATGTCGAAGTAATGTTATCACAAATAGACAGGGCAACATCGTAGTCTTTTGGAGGGAGCCAAAGGGAAAATTTGCTGTGGGAGCCCCTTACTTTCCTGTAGGTTGATTCACATTCTTTCCAATTTAATCCCAGTTTATATGTTTTCGGAGGCTTGGTTCTTGTGCTGAACCTGGCAGATTCTTTATAACATATATCAAGGGCAGGAATCATCTGACGATTATCAATAGCTCTGAACCATATATTTTTATTCGGATCTTTAATGATATAAAATTGCTTATACTTGTATTTATTTGAAATGATCCATGGCCGCTGAAGATTTTTAAACAGGTAATCGTATTGTTTAGTTGTTTTAATCGGCAAGGAAGTATTATATCCACGACGGTTTGTTAACAGATAGTCTTCAAATCTTATATGAAATTTGATCAGTTCGTTTTTTATTGGTGAATTTTTATAATTATTTTTAATAATCTTATACCGCCATCTGAAATCATAAGCCGTGGAAACCTTCTTACTGTAAAATCCTCCAGGTTTTAAATTAAAATATTGAAGAAAATAATTATAGTCCTTGAAGCCAAAGTCTTTCAGCATTCGTAAATCTTCGGGGGAGGCTTTATTTGTTGAAGAAGCCATAAATGAATAAATTTTATATCCGGTTTATTTTATTTTCAAATAATACTTAATATTAATTTAGAAAAAAGTTGATAGTTTATGTATACTTGTCTAATCTATAAATGACAGTTCACAATTTGTTTCACTCTTTGAAAGTTATAAAAAATTGTTATAAAAAACAATTTAATCGGAATTAGTAATTTAATCTTAATTTTGTATTTGTTATGGAAGAAAAATATGGTACAAAAATGATCCGTGAAAATCGGTTGGATAGATTTGAAAACCGGAACAGGAAGAGGGATTATACTATTGATTTTACTATTCCGGAATTTACATGCTTATGCCCGATTTCAGGATTCCCTGATTTTGCGACACTATATGTTGAATATCAACCGGATGAATATTGCGTTGAGCTGAAAAGCCTGAAATTATATATCAACAGTTTCAGAGATAAAGGGATATTTCATGAAGATGTTGCCAACAGGGTGCTGGACGACCTTGTTGAGTTGCTTCATCCCAAATATATGAGTGTAGTGACTGATTTTAACGTGAGAGGAAATATTCACACCACGGTAAGGGCTATTCACGGGAAAAAGAATGAAGAGGCATAACTATGACCGGTACAAAATCAGATAAGGCGTATATATTATTATCGGGCGGACAGGATTCGTTTACCTGTCTGCTTTGGTCTTTGAAACATTTTTCAAAAGTTGAAGCAATCACCATAGGATACGGACAAAGGCATGAAAAGGAATTAACCTACGCAGCTAAGATTGCCAGTGAATTTCATATCCCTCATTTTATTTACGATACCGGTAATTTTTTGCATACGATTGCAGCAAGCACTCTGCTGGATGAGGGAGACCACAGCGGTCATCATCCTGTTGCCAAAAGTCTCCCGGCCAGTTTTATCCCTAACAGGAACGGTATATTTCTTACTATTGCAGCTAACCATGCATTCAACAAGGGAGAAAAACATATACATCTGGTAACAGGTACTTGTCAGACTGATTATTCGGGATATCCCGACTGCCGTGATAATTATATTCGTACGAAGGCAGTTGAACTATCGCTGGGACTAGATGTTCCGGTTTATATCCATACACCGCTGATGTGGCTTACCAAAGCTGAAACATTTAAAATAGCTGATGACGAAGGCAAATTAAAAGCATTAAACGAATTGACACTCACCTGTTATAATGGTGTGGAAATCTTAAACGACTGGGGTCGGGGTTGCGGCGAATGTCCGGCTTGCAAGTTACGGAAAAACGGATATAATGAATTTCTGAAAATGAAAAACAGGGAATCTTGAAAAAGATTAAATATTAAAAAATGAGTTATTTATTTCCGGTGTCGGAAATTTTTGAATCGATCCAGGGAGAAGGTAACAATGCAGGTATGAGAGCATTGTTTGTACGTTTCCAGTTTTGTAACCTCAATTGTGTTTGGTGCGATACAAAATATACATGGTACAGTGATTCGGGTTACTATGAGTGGTATTCAACAGATGAGCTGAAGAAAATTATCAAAGAGAAAAATATTAAACAGGTTATTTTCACTGGTGGCGAACCGGCCCTTTTCAGTATTGATAAACTTGCAGAAGCAGGTTTTATTTACCACGTGGAAACCAATGGCACTGTCATTCCCGACCGGTTTCTGGAGATCAGACTAAGAGATGGAACTCTGATTCAAAGAGAAGCGATGAATAAGGATATTATTACTTCTTTTAAATGGGTGGTATCGCCGAAACTGAGTAATTCAAGGCAAAAATTAAATTATGATTCACTGAAATATTGGGCAGGTAAGAATTTTTGTATTTTTAAATTTATATGCGGTACTGAAAAAGACCTGGATGAAATTGAAAATACTATTCAGGATTTCAATATAGATAAAAATAAGGTCTATATCGGATTGGAAGGATTAACACTTAAGTCTCAGTTACAACCGGAAATGGTGGATAAAATTGTAGCGAGAGGATTTAATTTTTCACCAAGATTACAAATAATGTTATGGGGAGCAAGAAGAAGGAAATAAAGTATGAACTAAGCAAGGAGTTTCGATTCGAAGCATCACACAGGCTTATTAAAAATTATTCTGGAAAATGCGTTAATAATCACGGGCATATGTATCGTGTTATTGTTGTCTTACATGGCACTGAACTGGATGAAAGGGACATGCTTATTGATTTTAACGAATTGAAACCGTTAAAGAAGTGGATAGATAATAACCTTGATCACACCACTATTTTATGGGAAAGTGATCCTATGCTTTCATATATCACAGAAAGCCGGCAAAGGTATTTAGCCACAAAAAAAAGCCCTACATCGGAACACATCGCAGAAATAATCCTTGCTAAAGCCATTGAGCTATTTGACAATCAACGGATAAGAGTAAAATATATTGAAGTTAAAGAATCTTCCACTTCGGGAGTGAAGGTTTATTCCGGAAAATGATTCTGAAATGAAGTTATTTAGCGATCAGAAAAATATCATACTACCGGAAATTAAATCAATTCTGTTATTGTTTATCCTTTTGTTTTTTACCGGGAAAAATCTGGAAGCACAGGATAAAATCAATCAGTTGCAGCAAAGGTCCCGGGTCGTTCTGGATGATATAGCTGAGATTCCCGGCAATGAAGGACTGGCGGGTTGTTTTGCCGGTTTTCACAATGATGTGTATTTGCTGGCCGGCGGCACTGCTTTTCCTGATAAAAAACCATGGGAAAATGGTACCAAGTATTTTTCCGATGCTATTTTAGTTTTCGAAAAGAACGATGAAGGAGAGTTTAAATTGATTCATTCTTCGGAGCTTCCTACAGGTATAGGTGAAGGAGCATCGGTTTCAGTACCCGGAGGAGTACTTTGCATGGGTGGCTTGACATCTGAGGGTTTATTATCAAATGTTTTTTTGTTGAGCTGGAATAACGGGCAGGTCGACATACAAGAATTTCCGTCATTGCCTGTTCCGTTAAAAAGCCTTGCTGCAGCAGTCATCGACAGTCAGGTTTATTTAGTGGGAGGAGAAACAGCTAACGGAATTACAGAGCAGTTCATAAAACTTGATTTGGAGCAATTATCAGCCGGATGGCAGTCTTTACTCCCGTTCCCTGTTCCGGTTTCCGGAGCCATGGCCGCTGCCCAAATGGATGGTGAGGAAGTAAGTTTGCACGTTTTCGGGGGACGGGCAAAAACAGCGGGAGATTTGACGACTACTTTTTATTCGCATATATACCGGTTCCGTCCTTCTGCCGGACAGTGGAAAAGGATGCAGGATATACGGCTGCCTGAGGGGAACGATTTACCGCTGGCAGTAGGAGTTGCAGCACCGGTAGGTGCTTCTCACATCCTTTTGGCCGGTGGTGATCCGGGGAAAACATTTAAAAAAGTAGAACAGGTTATAAATTTAATGCAAAAAGGGAATCATGATTTAAGTGTTGTGCGTGATTCCTTGTGGCAAAACCATTTCGGATTTAATAATCAAATATTGGTATACAACACTGTGACTGACACCTGGTTTGCAGCCGGGACGTGGGATGGAACTCCTGTTGCGGTTGCACCTGCTGTTTCGCAGGGAAATACAATAACTGTTTTGGGTGGGGAAATCAGGCCTGCCGTGCGGACACCCGTATTTCAGGAATTCAGTTTTTCGGTAAAACCGGTATTCGGCTGGGTCAATTATCTTGTACTTATCCTCTATTTTGTGGGGATGTTGCTGTTGGGTTTCTTTTTTATGAAACGGGAAAACAGTACGGAGGACTTTTTTAAAGCTGGTGGACGAATTCCATGGTGGGCAGCGGGGATCAGTATTTTTGCCACTACTTTAAGCGCTATCACTTTTATTGCGATTCCTGCAAAATCGTATGCTGCCGACTGGCGGATGCTGATTTTTAATATGGCGATTATTATGGTGGCACCGATTGTCATACGCTACTTCCTACCGTTTTTCAGGCGGTTTAATTTCGATACAGCTTACCAATATTTGGAAGCCCGTTTTAACCGGACTGTCAGGTGGCTGGCATCTGCATTATTTGTATTTTTTATGGTTAGCCGGATTGCTATTGTGCTGTTTTTACCATCACTGGCACTGAACGCTGTAACCGGATTCAATGTATATTGGGCTATTGTAATTATGGGAGTGGTAACCATCATTTATTGTACATCAGGTGGTATCGAGGCAGTTGTTTGGGGTGATGTCATCCAGGGATTTATTCTGGTTTTTGGCGCATTAACCGCATTGGTTTTTATGCTTATGGGTGTGGATGGCGGAATAGATGGTTTTTTCGAAATAACAGGGGAGAATAATAAGTTCCATCTGGTCGATTTTCGTTTCAATGTTTCGCAGCCTGTGTTTTGGGTTGTTCTGATTGGAGGACTGGCAAATGCGCTTATTACTTATACCAGTGATCAGTCGGTGGTTCAGCGTTATATGACCACCAGGGATGAGAAAGCTACAGGAGAAAGTATTTGGTTAAACGGAATTTTAAGTATTCCTGTTTCCATAATTTTCTTTTTGCTCGGAACGGGATTATATGCCTATTACACGTCCAATCCGGAGCAGATGGCAGCGATCAATCCAAATATCGATTCGGTTTTTCCACAGTTCATTGTTTCACAAATGCCGGCCGGAGTAGCCGGAGTTTTGATAGCCGCCATTTTTGCAGCTGCTATGTCAACCCTCTCTTCCAATATTAACTCTGTGGCAGCAGTTGTTACTTCTGATTTTTACAAAGTGTTGGCCGTTAAAGAAACTACCAAGAAAAACATGAATGTGGCACGCTGGTCAGGTATAATTGCCGGTTTTTTGGGAATCGGTATGGCCTTGGTTCTGGCTACGTGGGACATTGCTTCGTTGTGGGATCAGTTTAATACTTTTCTTGGTTTATTGACTAGCGGACTGGGTGCATTTTTTATTATGGGTATCTTTTTTCCGCGTATTTCAGGAAAAGCAGCATTGATTGGAGTTTTAGGCGGATTGACAGTTCTTATGATTGTTAAGAACAATACTTCGGTGTCGTTTTTACTTTACGGTTTCATTGGATTGATAGTCAGCGTATTTTTCGCTTATCTGACAGGGCTTATTCTTCCAAATAAAAAGACGATTACCGGTTACACATGGAAAAACAGGAATATGAATTTGACCTCACATGAGTCCTGAATCATGAATTTCTGCTTCCGGTGAATTTCTTATGTGTTGGACATTTATTACATTTGTTCTTGTTAATGGTTAATCCGGAAAATGAGTAAGTAAATATAAAAAGTAAACTGGTATAACATTATATTTGAAATGTAAACCAAAACATTCAAAAAAAGAATACCAGTTTAATAAATTTTGTTAATTTGTTTGAAAAGGACGCGAAGCGCCTTTTAGATCAGCCTCTTAATTATTTAAATAACAGAACATTAATCGTATGGAGCAGGATAAAAACAAAATACCGGAAAAGAAAAAGGAGAATATCCATGATAAAGCAGAACGATGGATAGATAAAGCGGAAGAATACATTGACGAGACCTCAGACAAAATACATAAAAGTGACACCTACCGGAAAGCAGACAAGTCGGTGGAGAATGCCACAAAAAAGATTTTCCGTAAAGCCGGAAGATTATGGGGGAAATCAGAACGCTATCTCAAAAACCGAAAAAAGGAAAATAAAAAATGATTAATTTTTTAATCATACACAAACCTACTCAAAAATTTATTATCGGATGAAATTTCCTATTTATAAAATATACTGCAGCATACTTGCCGGTAACCCACAGACCAGATTTCCCGAATTCCCGGCTTTGTAAATTCCAAAGAGAGAGGCAGATTCATCATTTATGAGTGTTCCAGGATAGTCAATGAAGGATCTTTATTTTATTAGGAAATTCATATATTATTTTTAATTTCATTTCCAAAAGACATATAAAATGGGTGTAAAATTTGTTTCGATAATCGTTTTTTCAGTTATGTTGCTGCCGTGCTTTGCCATCGGTCAAAGCAGCTCCTCATCCCCTGACTCATTAACCGCAGATACTACATTGATGAACCAATTTTTAGACCTTTTTTCCGAAGAAGCCGGTAGCAGTATTCCTGAAGTGCAGCGTTCGCGACGAAAGCAGGTTGACCAGTTATTGAGGGCTATTTTAGAGCAACCAGGGAAATTGCAGTTTAGCGGAGTTGCCACTGCATCAATGCAGGCTGAACTGGTAAAAAAAAATCCTACCTGGCTGGGAGTGGGTTCATTTGATATTTTTGCGTTAACCAGTTTTGGCAAACATGCCTTGTTGTTTTTCGACCTGGAAGCCATTGGTGGCAATGGGCCGGATGTCATTATTCCCAATCATTCGGTTCTTAACGGCGATGCTGGCCGCACTACAGCTGCAGATGGTACCGACCGCCTGACAATACTTGAGGCCTGGACAGAGTTCAAAGTGCTTCGGGATATTTTTACCGTTACATTTGGAAAAATTGACCTGACCAATTATTTCGATAATAATTTACATGCCAACGACGAAACTTCACAATTTATCAGTGGAGTGTTTGTGAACAATCCTGTTTTGCCTGTTGGGGTCAATAGTCCGGGCATCCGGTTCCGTACAGGGTTTATCAACAGATTTTATATTCAATATGGACTGGCTATGGTCAATCCACGTGATATCAATTTAATGAAAAATCATTTAAAAATGCTTGAGACTGGTTTTAAGCTTTTTCCTGAATCCGGTTGGGAAGCCAACTTTAGGATTTTCGGGCACGAGCATCCACTGGCCAATCATTCACAGGGATTTGGTATTTCTTACGACCAACTTATTGCTAACCATTTTAATATCTTCGGGCGTTATGGGAAAAATAAGCAGGGACTGGCTGAGTGGCATGGCGTTGAGGAAGCCTGGAGCACAGGGGTGGGATTCCGTCAGGTGCTTTTTCATCGCGAATTTAAAATCGGGCTGGCCTTTGCCGAAACTTTACCTTACGACCAGCTTCATCCGGAGAGAATGGTGGAAGTTTACCTTAATAACCAGTTGAACAACTGGGTATTTGTTTCTCCCCATTTTCAGTGGATTGAAACCCGCACCCCCGAAACCACCGTACATTTCATGGCGGGACTGCGGCTCAATTTTACTTACTGAGTTATCAACCGGTTAAATAAATATCGCGATAAGATGATGAATACGGTTATGGTTCCAAAGAAAATATTTTTAAAATGTCTTAATCTTCCCTGTATTACTTAAAACGATTTTACATTACCAAAATCATCAAACAGCTTATTTTTAGAAAGCAAAATGCTTAGCACCAGTGTCAGGGTACATCCTACAAAAATGGCAAGCATTATCATTACCTGGTATTTAATGGCAACCACAGGTGATGCACCACCCAATATCTGACCTGTCATCATCCCGGGAAGCGAAATCAGACCAATTACTGACATGGTTGCCAGTAGGGGATTGAGCCCTTTTACAAGAGCCTCCTGAATGAACGGTCGCATAGCCTGACGTTTACTCCCTCCGTTAGTTAACAGAAAATAGTACAGCTCTTTTTGTTTAGAAAGTCCATCAAACCAGGCTGTTAATCCTACGATATTGTGATTTAGTGAATTACCTAACACCATTCCCGTGATAGGCACAAAATACCTTGCATCAAAGAAATATTCAGGTTTTATAACCAGTCCCAGGAAAAATCCGTCAATGATCACCATCGACACAAAACCGGAAAGAATAAAAGGCAACAAAAAATGTTTCCATGATATTGCAACCCTTTTAACCACAGTGGCGGAACCAATCAATACCATTATAAGCACCCACAGGGAATTTATCCATGCATTATTTTTTTCAAAAATCCATTCAAGATAAACGGCTACCAAAAAAAGTTGCCCGATCATTCGGATTACACTTATAAATAAATCTTTATTCAATTTTATTCTGTAATACCAAAAAATTAAGAAAGGAATTAACAGGATTGAAAATCCGATAAGGAGATCCAGAAAATTTATGTCAATCATTTTTTCCATTGTAATATTTTGTTATGTAAATGAGTTCATTATAAATAGATTACCTGATCCATAGCTTTAATCCATTTCGGATTATGAGATGCAGATACAACAGTTACATTATTCAAATCATTTATCACATTAATCAATCTGTTTATTGATTTGTCATCAAGTGAGGATGCGGGTTCATCCAGTAATAAAATTTCTCGTTTCAGGGAAAGACAAATAGCAATAATAATGCGTTGTTTCTGACCTCCGCTCATTTGGTCAAACGAACGTAAAAACATATCATTTGGCAGTCCGAGTTGCCCGAGGTAATTTTCGATAACTTCGAAATTCGTTGAATAACCTATAAGGCTGGCCAGTTCTTTACCATTAGATACCGGCAAATTGATATTCTGTGGAACATAAGCAATTTTTGTCCTTATTTCTTTTACCATTTTTTTGTTCAAAGACAGCCCTTTAACAAGAATTTTTCCCTGCCTGGGGACAAGGTATCCCTGAATAATTTTTAAAGCAGAAGACTTTCCACTTCCCGACGGACCGGCAATACATGCATGTTTCCCTGTTTCTATATAAAATGAAAGGTTATTAAAAATAACTTCGGTGTCGAAAGACAAATGAACATTTTCAAACTGAATCATAAATAAAGTCGGGTGTTTTAAAATCAATAAAATACTTTTTTAACGAGTCACGCTCTCAATGCATTGAAGAGCAGCTAAAGCAAAATGACCAAAGTAATTGGCCACAGATCGTAAAGATATCTTTTTAATTGATAACTGATGTATAATTGCGTTGTAATTGCCTATAAAGGAGAATCTCATGGCTTTTTCAATCATGAAAAAAAGAAAAATGGCCCTTTTGTAGATACTGTTTACAAGATGGATAATTTTTTGTCCTCAATAGGTTTTCTGCAGAGTCCACCTAATTCTATAAAATATTAATCGGTGTTAAGGCAATTTTTTCTTTGTTCTTCATTTTAAAAAAATCGGGCAAAAAAAAGAGGTCATTTCTGACCTCTTGGCCTGTTTGGTTCCCCTAACAGCCGGGAATTGCAACCTGATTTGTGAAAGTTTTTAGCAAGGAGTCAAATCGTTAGAGAGGTAAGAGCCTTTTGTCCGTTAAAGCCACATGTTATAAGGATTAATTTACAGAATTCTGTGCATCCCGCGTGGCAATCATCATTTAGAACGAATCAAAAACAACGGAAAAGCTAAATATTGTTGACAATGGAATTATCCTATGAATAAAAATAATGGTAAATTTATGTTTTTATTGTAAAATTTGACATAAGGATAGAATAAGTACTATACTGTTATACACTCTATAACTGATTAAATAAAAATGAAGATTCTTCTTATTAATCCCAACAGGTACCGCAATCCACCGGTAATGCCAGTCGCTCTTGAGTACCTGGCTGGTGCGGTAACGGAGGCTGGTCATGAGGTCGATGTTCTCGATTTGTGTTTTAGCAACAATCCTTCAGGGGAGCTTGCGAAGGCATTACAGAGCCTGAGACCGGATATCACGGGTATCAGTATCAGACAGGTTGATACGGCATTATATAGAGGGAACGAATTTTTTCTTCCGGAGATACGTGATTATGTCCGCTTGTGTAAAAAGTTTGGGACTCCTGTTGTATTAGGCGGCAGCGGATTTTCAATAATGCCGGAAAAGATACTCGGCTATACCGGGGCGCAGTATGGAATCTATGGTCCCGGTGAGCAGGCTCTGGTAACACTTATGGACGAGTTACAGCAGGGCGCGGTTATTGACAGGGCTTCTATCCGGGACGGATATATGGCATTAAAGGCTAATCATCGTACAACCCCCAGGGCTCATGTCGTTGATCCTTCGCGGTATCTTGAGCATGAAGGGATTTTTGGATTCCACACGCAGTACGGATGCAACGAGGCCTGTTTTTTTTGCGTGGAAGCGGGAACACCGGTTTTGCAACGCAATCCGCAGGCAGTGGGCCGTGAAATAGAACAGCTTGTCGATCGTGGGGCAAGGCAGTTTCATTTGTGCGATGCGGAATTCAATATATCGGAAAGTCATTGCATCGATGTCTGCCGTGGAATCGTGGACATTGCCGGTCCGATCCGATGGACACTCTACATGAAACCGGAACCGATCTCTGACAGGCTGTTCCACTGGCTAGCTGTTTCGGGAGCTACCATGATAACAGTGAGTATTGATACACTGCGATACGGGCCGGATAGTTTTACGCGGCTTGAGCCTTTTTTCTTTTTGGCCCGTGATAATGGTATCAAGTTAATGGTTGACCTTTCGGTCGGTTACCCGGATGAACCTTTATCAGTTACGGTCCGTATGCTCGATTTTCTCGACAGCCTTCCCTTATATTCTGTAGGTGTAAATTCGTATTTCAGGGTGTATCCGGGGACACTGCTCTATGAACAAATACTCGCGACACCACATCTTCAAGATCGTGTTCTGCCCGGACTTCCGAAGGATGATTTTTTGACTCCCGTGTTTTTTTGCCAGATTTCAGAACAGGAGCTTAAACCGCTTCTTACCGGCCGTAAAAAATTCCGTCTTGAAGGCTTTGACATGGCAACAAATTATCAACGGGTGAAGAAGTAAGATTGAACAAGACTGGAAAAAATGATCCATAGATGACAGTTTGATATAAATCAACATAGCGAGCATTAATAAATCCTGATGGGCAAAGTTAAATTTAAGAAAAAAATTTTTTTCATTCCTGTGCTTTTCAAAATAAATGTTGCTATATTGTTTTTGTAACTAAATATAGTTACTTTTGTATTGTGTCAAAAAAAGAAAAATTGATAGCCCGTTTTTTATCTATGCCTTCTGACTTTCATTATGACGAGATGGTGAAACTCATTGGTTACTTTAATTTCAAAGAAGTAAAAAAGGGTAAAACATCGGGTTCGAGGATAAAGTTTATGAACGAGGAGGGCATCTCACTGATGATGCATAAACCTCATCCGACAGGGATAATGAAGCGTTATCAAATGAAACAGGTAAGGGAGGTATTGGAGTTATGAAATATTTAAATTACAAAGGTTACACAGGAAGCATAGAATATAGTAAAAAAGATGATTTGTTGTATGGAAAGGTTTTGGGTATCAAAAGCTTAATCTCTTATGAAGGAAAAACAGGAAAAGAGCTTGAAAATGATTTTACAGAAGCAATAGAAGAATACCTTTCAACATTTAAGGAAGCTGGTATTGCCGCTGAAAAACCGTTTAAAGGCAGTTTTAATGTACGAATACCGTCTAAGCTTCATCAAAAAGCGGCATTGCTGGCAATGAAGGGAAAAATGTCACTGAATAATTTTGTTGCGGAATCAATTAGGGAAAAAGTATATAGGCAGAAATCTTAGTATCTGTCCATAAAGTAAAGAGTCTGGAAAAGATAGTTCGCTGACAAGAGTTTATTAATGGTAAGTTACAGCAGTTGCAGGAAGAATTTTCTGATTTTGTCGATAATTGCGAGCTAAAAC
Source organism: uncultured Prolixibacteraceae bacterium (assembly GCA_964611525.1). Lineage (GTDB taxonomy): Bacteria > Bacteroidota > Bacteroidia > Bacteroidales > Prolixibacteraceae > JAAYJR01. The sequence continues at coordinate 3,223 of CAZTAL010000136.1, read as the reverse complement.
AAATAAAATTAGGTCCGGAAACCGTAAATAGGTTTTTGCAAGGTGAAAGAAATTTTTTCACTAAATCATTCTGGTAGGCATACAACGATATTATAAAAAAGCACTATGTTGGTACTGATTGGGAAATGGAGAAAGAGTCAATGAAAAAAGCATTTAATAAAAAATAATTATTAATTTTGCAACTAACATTTAGTTACTTTTTGTAAATTTGGCATATAGGAAAAATTGATAAGCTGGTACAACGTTTCAGATCAAAACCGAAGGATTTTAATTACAATGAAATGAAAAAGATGTTGAATCATTTCGGATATGTTCAAATACAGGGAAGCGGTTCCAGAGTGATTTTTATAAATGAAAACATTGGTCATAAAATTAAACTCCACAAACCTCATCCAGGGAACATTTTAAAACGTTACCAGCTCGATTTAATTGAAGTTGAACTAAAATCAAAAAGGTTATTATGAACAACATTCTTACATATAAAGGTTTTATTGGTTCTGTGAATTACAGTGCCGACGATCATATTTTCTTTGGTAAAATTGAAGGCATTAATGACATGGTTACTTTTGAAGGTACCACAGTTAATGAACTCGAAAATGCTTTTCGTGAAATGGTAAATCTGCACATTGAAGATTGCGGACGCGAAGGGAAGCCAGTTGAAAAATCATATAAAGGGAGTTTTAACGTTCGCATAAGTCAGGAGTTGCATAAAAAAGCTGTACAAACAGCTACGGCAAAGAGAATGACATTAAACCAACTGGTTAAGCAAGCATTAAAGCGTGAATTGGAAAACACCTAAAACCCTGGTTTCTTATCCAACTGATGTCTCCAAAAAACAATGAATCACATAATTATTTACTTTTCCAAATTAAAATTTGAAACAGCTCCTTATTCTCACAGTTTATCTTATTTGGCAAAAAAGGGTGATTTTTATGAGTTATTCACTTAAAAATAAAAAGAATTTATTGACCAGATCGAACCTCTGAATATAGAGGCATGTTACCCTTCACATAAAGAAAGGTTGTTAAAAAGCGAGAGTGAATCCAAATCGTTCTTTTGTACTTATCTGTTAATTGCCATAAGTAAATCAAAGGATGAATTTAAAAATAACTCCGCCTTATTCCGGGATGTACAGAAAACTATTCTCGCCAACGGTTCAATGATGAGGAACTAATTTCAAAACTCAACGGTGAAAGTCTTAAATGTAATTGTCCCCTATAGTTGTCCATGCGAATTAATTTTTTTTAAAGCTTAAAGTTGAATATGAACTTTGAATTTTGAAAGTATTGCTCCTAAGAAGAGGATTGATTTTTTGAGATTTTGATTACAATGGGAATAATTATTTATGAAGACTTATAATTTTCGGAGATGAGCTATTTTAATGACTAAAAATAATCGTAAATTGTATTGTTGAAACGGACATGTCTTTTAGTGAATTTTTCTATTACTAAGTATAGTCACTTAAAAGTTTAAGTCATGAAATCCATTTTAATGTCTTTTTTACTTATTTGCTTTTTATATGTCGGGTCATCAAGCCAGCCGGCACACAATGAATTTACAGTTTCCTATGGCCTGGGATCTACATATTCATTAATATATAGTGGGTTTATGGATCCATTGATTACAGTTCTTTCATTTGGTACTATAATCAGTGAAACTACAAATGCAAGGGTAACAGGCCCTGTTGTCATTTCCTGGAAACATATACCAAAATCCAGGTGGTGTTTTGGTATTTTAATGGGATATTTAAAAGGTTCCAATGATGAAATTGCTGGTTTTTGGTGGTCTGACGACCAGGGAATAAATCACCGGGAATATTCTGCATTAACAATTTCGCCTGAAATAGACTTTCGGTATATAAGAAAAGAGAAGTTTACAATGTACTCGTCTGTTGCAGCCGGTTTAACTTTCTTTTCAGAAGAGTTTGATGGATCACCCGACAAAAGAACCCACGGGGATTATCATTTATCCTTGATAGGATTAAGGTATGGGAAAAAATCGGAGCTTTTGCAGAGCTGGGATTCGGATTTAAGGGGCTTCTGAATTTCGGTATAAATTTGAAACTGTGAAATGCTATCTGCTATTCTCTAAATTCTCTCCAATGGATGCCCTCAGTAAGCCATACAAGATTAAATCGTGAGATTTTAGTTTCTGTTCCTGATCTAATTTCATTAAACTAAAATAGTTAGCCTATCATCTTTTTTTTCTCTGTTCTTTGCGGATTTCCCGCTCCCTTTCCTTTTGTTCTTTCATAATCTCACGATTATTTTTCCGGGTTTCCCTTTCCATTTCAGCTGCTTCTTTTTCCCTTTCGCGTTCAAATTCCATGTCAGCTTTGAGCTGTTTGCGATAAAACTCATCCTGTTTTTGCATTTCTTCCCTAAGCCGTTCATTTTCCTTTTGAATCGCCTCGCGTTCAGCTTCCCTGGCTTTCAACATTTCTTCCCTGTTTAATTCCCTGTTTGTTTTTTCCATTTCCCGGTAATATTCATCTTCCCGTTTTTGGTGTTCTCTTATTGCTTCATCCTGTCGGTTCATTTCTTCCCGGATTCGTTCACGTTCTTTTTGAATCGCCTCACGCTCCACTTCCATCTGTTTCAACATGGCTTCACGACTGATTTCACGCTGATTTCGAATTGCTTCACGGTCAATTTCAGCTTGTTTTTTCGCTGCTTCACGCATGCGTTCTTCATTCCGTTTTACATCTTCCCTTAATTGTTCACTCTGCTGCCTGATTAATTCTTTTTCCTGTTCCAACTGTTTTCCCCTGTTTTCGGCAGACTGTTCAATTCTTTCCCTTCCCCTTTGTTGAACATCGTTTCGTTGTGCATATATTATCGTTGAAGCAGCAGTCAACAAGGCTAAAATGGTTAATAATCTTTTCATGATTTTGTTTGTTTAAATGTTATTTATATTGATATGCAATATTGATGCCAAATTGAAATGATATTCTTTTCAGAAATTGCTGACGATTTCAAATAGTCCTTTTTTTCTGATCCTTTACATAACTTGCCCGTAGCTAATATAAATGTCTGAATAATTAATAAATCAAAGTACCATGAGAGACTCCATAAAGTTTTTCATATCAAATGTTACCTCAAGCATACTTTTACCTCTGGTGATCTCTCGTATCTCTCTGTCTGCCGAAAGCGGATCTTTGCGGCTGCTTCCCATCTGATCCATTATACTGTGGATTTTGTCCCAGTAATCCTTGTGCTTTTGC
>CAZTAL010000135.1:0-5132 GCA_964611525.1 uncultured Prolixibacteraceae bacterium | reverse complement strand
GAGTTACCATTGAAAATTATAAATATAAATGAATGAAATCATATTTATTGTGAAAGAATCACCTGAAGGGGGATATGAAGGAAGGGCCATCGGGTATTCCATTTTTGTAGAAGGAGATACTTACGATGAGATTAAAGAAAACATCCGGGACGCAATACATTGCCATTTTGAAAAGGATTCTCCAAAGATTGTCAGGATATATTTCACAAAAGAAGAAGTTTTTGCGGCATGAAGAAAATCCCACGGGATCTTACTGGTTATGAATTATCCAAAATAATCGGACAATTGGGTTATTAGATTACCCGGCAAACAGGAAGTCACATTCGACTTACAACAAAAGAAAACGGAATTCATCATGTTACGGTTCCAAATCATAACCCTTTGAGGATCGGAACACTTTCAAATATTTTGTCAGATATAGCCGACCATTTTCAATTATCAAAAAAGGAACTTTTGGAGAAACTGTTTTAAACCAAATAAAGTAATATAAGGAAATAATTACCGGCTGATTGCAATCATAATATTTAGTTCGCAAAAAGTTTACATACGGTTTATTGGAACGCATAATGAATATCTGCGAAGCTTTACAAAAAGTTCCATCAGGAAATACGGATTCTTAAAAAATACCCAGATATTGGCATTCGAACAGAAATGGATAGATTCTTTATCACTGCTCCTATCCGGTCTTGCTGATCTGTTTTAATTTGTTTTTATTGATTATCTTTATGGTTTTGCCGTTTAATGCTATCAGCCCGTCCCTTTTAAAAGCAGATAAAATACGTGTAACGCTTTCCCTTGTGCTACCGATCAAATCAGCCAGTTCACGCTTTGAAACGGGAAAAATAAATTGATCATTATTATAAATATTTTTGGAGAAAAATAATAATGCTTCTGCCAGTCTTCCCGGAACCTGTTTTTGGGTCTGATTTACAAATTTATTAAAGCAGTATAATCCGTCTTCGCAAACTGATATTAAAACCTCGTAACTAAATCTCGGATTATGATATAGTAATTCTTTAAAAATATTAATATCAATAAAACAGATATCACTTTCCGTTATTGCTGTTGCCGAGTATGAATTGTTATTATATTTCAATTTGGATGCGATCCTTAAAAATGCAGGCCCTTTCACAATTTTTAATATTTGTTCTCTTTTGTTAGGTCCGGCCATATGCTCCTTTACTATGCCGTTTTTTACAAAAATGATGTAAGACGCTGGAGAATCCTGCTTAAATATCATCTCGTTTTTTTGAAATTTTACTTGTGAGGAGTTTCTGCTTATAAGTTCCAGCTCAGAATCATCCAATACCGAAACTGCGCAAGATTTCTCAAAGCATTCTTTGCATTTGTTTACTTGTATAATCTGTTTCATTTTATATTATAAAAATAGTTTAATACCAAATCCCTTGATCGAAAAATTTCATATTGACACATAATTCCATCTCATACTTCGGGCATGCCCAAAATATTTAATTATTTCGTTTATAAAGGCCACCGGCTTCGTTATGCTTATCCACCCGATCTATCTAGGAGGGCTTCGTCCACCAATTTTCTATTCCAGATTCTTGAGTTTATGGACTAACTAATATGTTATTATTCTACTTATCTCACTTCTCTCTATGCACGCTAAACATAAACCGGATATTTTCAATGATCTGTATTACAAGTTAATACCGATAAGAATGTTAGGCACCGGGAGCCTTGATATGAGCTTTATGCGGGTGAATGCAATCATGTTCGGTATAAATTATCACAATAATATATGGATATTTATCACAAAAAATATGTTTATATATCACATTAAAGATAATAGAAGTTTATCATTAATCAAATTATCTTTGACAATTAATTAATGAGTTCAGTATAATAACTAAAATTTTTATTTACAAAGTTTTTATATATCATTTCAATAAATCATATTAGTTTGTCTAAGAAGACGCTTAGCACATTTTTTAGGCAAAGCTCATTAATCAAATTAATTTTTACTTAAATTATTTTATAAGCCGGGTAAATGGAAGATATAAAACAAACCAGGGGGTATCTCCTAAAAAATTTTATCTATTTATTTCTTATTTTAATGCTTGTATGGACGGCTCTTACTTTGAGTTTGGAAAAGCAGGAACTTATAACAGGAGTTATTGTAAGTTTCATTCTTTCGTTTTCTTTATTCAAGAGTTTTCACATAATAGGTTTTCCCTTTATCACGATAAAAAAGATCTTTTTTTTATTTATCTATATCGTTGTCCTTTTCAAAGAAATAATTATTGCCAACATTGATGTTGCTTACCGTGTAATACATCCGAAAATACCCATTAAGCCGGGAATCATTATTATCAGGACTGAATTAAAGCAGGATCTGGCCAAAATGATCCTTGCCAATTCGATTACACTTACGCCGGGGACATTTACATTAGATATTGAGGGTGACCTGCTTTTGGTTCACTGGATCAATGTTAAGACTGACAATATAGATGAGGCAACTGATATTATCGGGAAAAGATTTGAAAAATATTTGAGAATAATATTTAAGTAATCCTTTTAATTATATGAGTTCATTATAAAAACAAGAATTTTTATTTATAAAGCATTGATGTATTTCACAACTAATAGGAAACTAATTTAATAAATTTTAATAATTTGTTCGAAAAGGCCGCGAACTGCCTTTCAGACCAGAATTGTTACATTAAAAAATGAATAATAATATTATAATAATCGGGGGCGGACCGGCAGGAGTGACAGCAGCCATTACTGCAAGGAGGTATTATCCGGAAACGGATATCACTTTAATTCGTAAAGAAGAAAAAGCATTGATCCCATGTGGTATTCCATACATTTTCGGAACACTTGATTCTGCAGAGAAGAATTTGATCCCTGATCAGATTCTTACAAATAACAATATAAATTTGGTAATTGATAAGGTAATTTCGATAAAGAGGGATACAAAAACAGTCGTTACCGCATCAGGTAAAAAATTTGATTATGACCGGCTGGTTTTAGCGACCGGCTCATATCCTTTAATCCCGCCAATCCCCGGTGTTGATCTGAATAATGTTTATGCCGTCAGAAAGGACCTTGAATACCTGAAAAATCTCTCGGCGAAACTGAATAGCTCCAAGGATGTTGTGGTAATTGGCGGAGGATTTATAGGATTGGAGTTTGCTGATGAATTTATGAAAAGAGGCAACCTGAATGTAACAATTATCGAACTTTTGTCTCATTGTTTGCTTCTTGCCTGTGACGAAGGTATTTGTAAACTCGTTGAAAAGAAACTCACGGAGAGAGGTATAAATATTATGTCCGGGACAAAGGCAAAGGCTATATTGGGAAAGGATAGTGCGGAGTATGTTGAATTGGGAAAAGGAGAAAAAATTAAAGCAGACACGGTAATTCTCGGCATAGGGGTTAGACCGAATGTTGATCTGGCAATGGATTGTGGATTGGTCGCCGATAAGAAAGAAGGGATCCAGGTAGATGATTTTATGAGGACTACTGATGAGAATATTTTTGCTATCGGCGATTGTGCTAAGAAAAGATGTTATCTGAGCGGACTGCCGAAGGGTGTCTGGCTGGCATCAATGGGAACTACCGAAGCAAGAATTGCCGGTGCAAATCTTTTTAATGTACGCAGAAGGTCTGATTGTGCGATTGGTATTTTTTCTACCTGTTTTGGTGATCTGGCTATCGGTTCGGCGGGACTTACCGAGTCGGCAGCTCAAGAGATGGGTATGGAGGTAGTTACCGGAGAGGCAGTTGGACCTGATAAACATCCGGGATCACTTCCGGGAGCTCAAGAGCTGGGTATAAAACTGATTTTCGAGAAGGATACGGGATTACTGATTGGTGGACAAATTTACGGCGGGGCATCCGTAGGCGAAAAGATCAATTTCATCGGAGCACTTATTCAGCATAAAATGAGGGCTGATGAAGTATGTACTTTCCAGATGGGGACACATCCACTGCTGACTGCCTCACCTATTGCTTATCAGCTTATAAATGCAGCTCAACTTGCTATTATGAAATTAGGAAAATAAAACAGATTATGGCAGAATTGATTTTTGTAATTATTATTTGTGCGGGCATTATCCTATGTATTGTAAGAATGGTTAAAGGTCCAACGGCAGCTGACAGAGCAATAGCAATGGACACGGCTACGACAGTATCCGTCGGACTGCTTGTTTTGCTTGGCTATATATTTGACCGGTATGTTTATCTGGATGTTGCTTTAGTCTATTCGATTATATCATTTGTAGGACTCATTGCAATAGCCAGATATCTGGAAAAAGGAATATGACCAATGATTTACAATTTACAATTTATGATTTAAACAGCTTCGGGGGATAATGGATATTTCAGTAGTAATATTTAAACAATATGTCGGTCACTTTAAGAACATTAGTGTTTGATGAATAAGAGTATAGATATAGTAATTTTTGTAAATTACTGAAAATTAATACTATAAGTATGAAGGAAATTATATGAGAATCATTAAATAGCTTTTGACCAGCCATTTAAAAAGATGATTGTTAATTCCGGATATTCCGGATAAAACATTTAAGGATAAAAACTATACAAATGAGTATTTTAGGAATTATCATAACAGGTGTAGGTGCTGTTTTTCTCTTGTTGGGAAGTCTTGGCGTTTTCAGGATGCCTGATGTTTACAACAGGGTACAGGCAGGAACGAAATGTACAACACTGGGTTGCTTCCTGACGATTATCGGGGTGGGCATCATGCAACCTGAATGGTTTTGGAAGACATTGATCATAGCCGTATTTGTACTTATATCCAATCCTGTTTCAAGTCATGCCTTAGGAAGGGCATCCAGAAAAACAGGTGTTTCATTATGCGATAAAACCGTGACGGACAAAACGGAAGAATTCAGAAATTCATCCATCTCTGAAAAGAAAGAAAAAATATAATCAAATATAATAAATAGTGAATTGATAAAATATTGAATTGAATGGTAAACTTCTAAATTTAGTGGAAATGGGTTTTGTAATCTTTATTGACAAAATATATTTACGGAAAGAACTCAAAATAGTGTTAGTCTATAAAGTTAAGAGTCTGGTTCAGAAAGTTCGCTGACAAGGCTTGTGAAGCCCGAAAAATGTGAGTTTACTATTCGTAAATG
>CAZTAL010000134.1:0-33960 GCA_964611525.1 uncultured Prolixibacteraceae bacterium | reverse complement strand
GGTGACAATATGGGTAAAGAATCGGGGAAAATGGAGGAAATATTAAGAATACTTGAAAGTCTGGTTGCTGAAAATCATAAGGTGTTGATCTTTTCGTCGTTTGTGAAACATCTGGAACTCATAAAGACAAAAGTAGAATCTAATAACTGGAAATATAGTATCCTGACAGGTAAAACAGAAAATCGTGGAGAAGTAATACAGCAATTCCAAGATGACCCGGAAAACCGTATTTTTTTAATTTCAATGAAAGCGGGTGGGGTAGGACTTAACCTTACAAAAGCCGATTATGTATTTATCACAGATCCCTGGTGGAACCCTGCTGCAGAAAATCAGGCAATAAGCCGGGCACATCGCATAGGACAAAACAAGCACGTTTTTGTCTACCGTTTTATTACACAGGATTCTATAGAAGAAAAAATTCAACTTCTTCAGGATAAGAAAAGTTCTCTTTCAGATAGATTCATTAATTCAAATAATCCGCTGCAGGAAATTTCAAAAGAAAAGATTATGAGCTTGTTAAAATAAAAATAACATTTTATTAAATCAATCCTGACAACAAGTTATATGGAGATAATTTTGCTTATTTCAATCCAGTTTCTGTTGATCTTGTCATGTTTAGTATACGTTTCAACTAAAGGCGTAAAAGCAATCTCTTTGTTAATTTGTCCGATCATCACTCCCTCTTTTCCTTTCAGTAGTGCTCCTACTGTCTCAAAGCCAAGTACACTTGCAAGTACCCGGTCATTGCTCGTAGGCGAGCCACCCCTCTGAACATGCCCAAGGGTTGTTACACGTGTTTCATAATCAGGCAGCCTGTCTTTGACTTTCCTGGCAATTTCAGATGCATCGCCTTCATCGTCACCCTCCGCCACTATAATAATACCGGATGTTTTATTTTTGCGTCTTTCAATTTCAAGGTAATTACAAAGCTCTTTTATATTCGTTTTTACTTCGGGTAGGAGCGTTGCCTCTGCTCCGGTTGAAATACCTGTGTTGATAGCAATAAACCCGGAATGTCTGCCCATGACTTCCACAAAAAATAAAATATTATGGGAATCTGCTGTGTCCCGTATTTTATCGACCGCTGTTACTGCTGTGTTGATAGCAGTGTCAAACCCAATTGTAAAGTCAGTCCCGAAAATATCATTATCTATCGTACATGGAATACCAATAACAGTCATGTTGAATTCTTTTCTGAGAAGGTCAGCTCCCCTGAATGAACCGTCACCACCCAGAACAACAAGGGCATCTATTTCATGCTTCCTTAAATTATCAAATGCCTTTTTCCTTCCTTCTTTATTTTTAAATTCAGGGCACCTTGAAGATTTAAGAATAGTACCACCGGCGGAGATGATTTTAGATACTGTATGTGATTGCATATTTATAAAATCATCATTTAACAGTCCTAAATATCCTCTCCTGACACCCAAAACTTCAAGTTTATTATATATAGCAGTACGAACTATTGCTCTGATGCCGGCATTCATTCCCGGTGAATCACCTCCGGAAGTTAATACGGCAATTTTTTTAATTTTTTTGATGAATTTAGTATTGTTATCAAACATATGTTCTTTATTTTTTTATCCTAAATCCTTACAATACAGGAATCAGGCAACCACCCGACGTTTCCGTCAGACAGCCTGATTTCTTTCCATGTTTTCAGGCTATCGGAAATTTCTACTTTTACTCCCTCATACAGAAGAAACAGATCTGTAGCCGTTTCAGAAGGAGCGCTTTTAACTGTTACACGGGGACAAAAAACAATAGCGTGGTTTCGTTCCGTAATTTTTTTCTTTTGACTGGCAGCGAAGGAGAAAGTCAGCCCTGAAATCAAAACAACCACAATTCCTATCCAGAAAGATAAACGCCTGACTGAAATATTTTTACTGAAAAAGAAAAATCCCAGCAGGATTAAAAAAAATATAAAAGCGCCTATGCTTATTCTTGACCATGCATCAGCAGGATAAAGATTTAGAAGTCTGTTCCGCCAACGGACAAAAAATGGTTGGGGAAGTTCTTCTATATCAGTAACGACAAACTGCCGGGCTAACGAAAGATTAAAAGCAATGTCTTTATCATGTGGCGCGAGTATTTTTGCCCGTTCATAATTTAAAATAGCATTATTTATATCACCTGTTTTATAATATGCATTTCCAAGGTTAAAATAAAGTTTTGCTGACTCAAATCCAGAGTCCAGAATCTCCTCATATGCAGAAACAGCTTTCCGATAATTCTCCGAAGTATAAAATTCATTTGCTTTATCCCATAGAATACGGGTAGAATCCTGGGCAGCAGCACTCACAAAAAGTGCAAGTCCTGCCAGTATCAGGTAATATTTACGGATATATATTTTTGTCATTTGATCTGTTTAAATTTAATTATCCTTAATATACGCTAATATTATAATAGAAAATAATTTTTCTTATATAATTACCCTTAGGGTAGGAACCTCGGGGAGATACCATAAGGGCAATTCATCTTTTTATTCTTTTCTCCAGACGACTCATTGTTGAAGCAGCCTTTTTGTATAGATCAATGCGTGCTTCCGAACCACCCGAAGGTGAATAACGAGCAAATTCACACTGTTCGATTATTTCAACGAAATCATCTATCAAATTTTCATCTATATTTTTATCTTTCAGTTTTGCTACAGCAGTATCACGATTGAGATTTGCAATCGGTATTCCCAGCTTATCACTCAAATAACCCCAGAATGCTTTCAATATAGCTTCATGAAATGCTTCATTCTGATTTTGTTTCATGAATCCGGCAGCGGTCCTGAGCCTTTTAGCAGCAATCCTGTTTGCTTTTTTATTCCTTACCAAAGCTGCATTTGCATTTTCCCGTACTTTTTTCCTGTAAATTATAAAAATTAGAAGGAATAATAAAGTACTTACACCATACACAGAATAGAACAAAGGCGTTCCGTAAAATGTGGATCTCTTTTGATGAAGGGAAGGTTCGCCCTGTTTAATAAAACGTATATCCTCTCCAATCAACTGTATATCCTCACGTCTTAATCCCTTTATTACAGTAGCCGACTGACCTTCAGCACCTTTTTCAACACTAAGAATATGTTCGGCTGTTGTCTTGGTAATATAGGAATCTGTAGCAGGATTAAAATATGCGAAGGGTATTGAAGGTATGGTATATTCCCCCTCAAAACGTGGCTGGAAGAGATATTCGATAGTTTTTGAACCTGTTACACCGTTATCTCCGGTTCTTATATTGTCGGTAGCTTGTGGATCATAAACCTCGAAATCGGTTGGTAGTTCGAATTCAGGATTAAGAATAAGCCTTATATTTCCTGAACCCCTTATTGTTACCCTGAGTGTAACAGCATCGTTGGTTGTAACATCATTGTTATCCAATTCGGAAATAATACTGAAATTACCAACACCACCATAAAAGTGTTCCGGTTCAGGAGGAAGGTCTTTTACACTTACAGTGACAGGTTTACTTGTTATTGTAGTCCTCACGGTTTGAATGCCACTGAAGAAATCATCGAAAAAACTACGGGGTTGCACTCTTTGTTGTACCAAAAGAGTCATGCTAAACGGATTTACCGTCAAGGTGCCGTTTTGCTGAGGAAACAGGACTGTTTTCTTCAGGACTCCAACCTGATAAATACGGTCATTATAGACCTCACGGTTGAAATTAATCTGCTGGGGTATTTCTATATCCTGAGTATAAAATCCTTCATATGTAGGCAGATTCACTTCCTCAAATCCGGAGACAGGGATATTGGGATCGACATATAACTTGACAGTTGCAATGATCTGTTCTCCCCGATAAGCATTTCTTTTATTCATTTCTACCCTGACAAACAGATTATCTCCTCCGAGATCGACAGATTTTTTTTGCTGTCCGGTATCGTCGGATTGAGGTGGCTGGACTTTTTGCTGTGACTTGACCACTTGTATTTTCAGCGAATTGGATTCGTAAATGTCACCGTTTACTTCTATTGAAGCAGGCCTGATCTCAAATGTTCCTTCTTTTTTTGCCCTTAAAATATACGTATATGAAAAAGTTACCTCTGTGGTGGTCTTCCCGTTAATAGTCTGCATACGTGTTGATTGTCCGGTACTCGGCCCCATCAATATATCGAAATTATCACTTAAGTTGGACGGGAGCTGCAAATTTGTCCCTTTCTCATTCAATGTAAATGTAAGTCTGAACTGTTTTCCGGTTTCAACAGCATTAGGGGCGGACATTACAAATTTTGTCTTATCGGCAGAAGCATTTGCTGCTACCAGCAAAAACAAAATATATGCAATTAATTTATTTATCATTGTATTCTTTTTACCATTCCTTTTCCACTCTTGATTTTCTAGCCTTTGCAGCTTTTTCCTTCTTCACCTTTTCCTGTATTTTACGTTCATCATTCTGCAATGCCTGTAAAAGCTGCTCTGCATCTTGTCTTGATATCTTATTTTGACGCTGTTGTTGCTGCTGCTGATTTTGTTGTTGATCCTGCTGCTGTTGCTGCTGTTGCTTATTTTTTTGCTGATCCTGTTGATTTTGTTGATTTTTTTGATCCTGATTCTTTTGCTGATCCTGGTTCTGCTTTTGATCTTTGTTTTGTTGCTGTTGCTGTTGCTGTTGTTTCTTCTTAAGCATTTTAGCATAGGCAAGGTTATATTTTGTATCAAAGTCACCGGGATTCTTGCGCAACGCTTCTTTGTAAGATTCAATACTTTCGTCTATTTTCTGCTGCATGAGCTGACTGTTGCCAAGATTATGCAAAGCCCTGGCTTCTTCTTCCGGAGTTTCAAGTTCTTTGCTAAGTTCACTAAATTTCTGTTCCGCCTGGTCAAATTGCATTTGTTTATACAGAGCATCGGCAAGATTAAAATCCCATTTACTGTTATCTGGCTTTTTATTGAGCGCCTTGCGGTATTCGGTTTCAGCCTTACTGAATTTTGACGTATCCAGTTTGGTAGTATCCTCAACAGCATCCATAAAATATCTGTTACCACTCCTTACAAATTTTCTTTCATTTTGAGAGTAAGCAGTTAATAATCCAAGAAATATCATTAAAACAAATAATCCAAATAGTTTCATTTTATTCAATGTTTTTTAATTATAATCTATAAAATGGAACTTGCCCGGGTTTTATTCATACTTTACGCGGTTTCCCAATCATGATTGTTGCATTACAATTTATTTTTGTGAAAATAACCTGACTTTCATTAAATATCTGTTTTTCCTTTCAAGAATAATGAATTCAAGTAATAATAATAATAATCCCGCTGCATAAAAGTATTGAAACTGGTCATCGTATTCCGAATATACCAGTGATTCTATTTCCTCCTTTTCCATTTTATTGATTTCGTCAAAAAGAGTATTCAGACCAACCTGGGCATTATTAGCCCTCACATAAATACCGTTCCCTGCCGAGGCTATTTTTTCAAGCATTGCTTCATCAAGTTTAGTAACTACTACATTTCCTTCCCTGTCTTTAAGATAATCCTTCTGTCCGTTTCTAACTATCGGAATTGGCGAGCCCTGAGGTAAACCCATTCCTATGGTATGGACAATTATTCCATTTTCAACGGCATCCTGTGCAGCAGTCACTGCATTGTCTTCATGATTCTCCCCGTCAGTTATAACTATGATGGCTTTATTGGCATCTCCTTCAGGACTAAATGACCTTATACCCATATTTATAGCTGTTCCGATGGCAGTACCTTGTATGGGAACTATTTGGGTATTCACTGAATTAAGGAATAATTTTGCAGAGTTATAGTCACTTGTTATGGGAAGTTGCACGTAAGCCTCACCTGCAAAAACTATTAACCCTATTTTGTCGTTTTTTAATCTGTCAACCAATCTTGCAATTGCCCTCTTTGCCCTTTCAAGCCTGTTGGGCTGAATATCCTCGGCCATCATACTGTTGGAAACATCAAGAGCAATTATTAATTCTATGCCTTCCCGTTTCACCTTTTTTAATTTCGATCCGAATTGAGGTCGTGCAGCACCTATGATGAACAATGCCAAAGCCAGCATCAATATAAAAAATTTAAATACTGGTCTGCTTTTAGATTCAAAAGGCATTAATTCTTTAATTGTCTGTTTATTTCCGAAACGGTTAAGAGCCTTTTTTCTGGAAATACGGCTCCAGATAAAAAACAGAACAAGTAAAGGAATAATTAATAATCCCCATAAATATTCACTATATGCAAATCTGAACATTTCCATGTCTTACAATTTTTAGGGAATACTTCTGAATACCGTTGTACGCAATAACAGACTAAAAACCATTAACAAAATTCCTGCCAATGCAAAAGGCAAAAATTCTTCAGATCTCCGGCTGAACTCCCGCACTTCAATTTTCGATTTCTCCAGCTCGTCAATTTCATTATAAATTTCTTCCAGTTTAGTATTGCTCGTTGCCCTGAAATATTTTCCATCCGTGATAGAAGCGATCTCCTGAAGGGTTTCTTCATCAATTTTTACTTCCATATCCCTTATTTGCACTCCGTAGGGAGTCTGAACAGGGTAGGGAGCAGTACCAACAGTGCCTACGCCGATAGTATATACTCTGATACCGAATGTTTTGGCAATTTCGGCTGCTGTTACAGGTGCTATTTCTCCACTGTTGTTTTCACCATCTGTCAGAAGTATGACAACCCTGCTTATAGCTTCACTCTCTTTGAGGCGTGCTACTGCGGTTGCCAATCCGTTACCAATGGCAGTCCCGTCTTGTATCATTCCGCTTTTTATATCCCTGAAAAGATTAAGCAGAACAGCACGGTCTGTTGTCAGAGGGCATTGGGTAAAAGACTCTCCGGCAAAAACTACAAGTCCTATACGGTCGTATTCACGACCTGAAATAAACTCCATAGCCACATCTTTAGCAGCCTCAAGACGGTCAGGAGAGAAATCCCTTGCAAGCATACTGCTGGAAATATCAAGTGATATCATTATGTCAATACCTTCTGTTGTAACATTTTCCCAGTTGCTGGATGATTGTGGACGGGCCAGAACTATTGTAAAAGCAGCTATTGCCATTATCTGGAATAAAAAAACCAAGTGACGCAGATAGTGCTTTATTGTTTTAGGAATTTTAATTACCGGTTCTGCCGATGAAATACGGATACTGGCGGTATTTTTTTTCTGCCTGAAAATATACCATACTGCCATGGGCAATATCACCAACAGCAAATAAAAAAATTCAGGGTTTTTAAATGTTAATCCTTCAAACATCCTGTTTTATTTAATTTCCACTTCTTCTCCTTCTTCATCCCGGGTATCTTCTGGAATCTCTTTTTTTTCTTCCTTTTTAGTTTCGTTTACAAAAAAATATGCATTAACCAGAGTCAGACTATTATCATCCGGCAAAGGTTTATATTTTGCAAATTTCACCAAATCTGCCAGTTTAAGTAACTGACTCAGATTATCAAAAGATTTTTCATCAATCAAATCACGCCTGAAGCGAAAACTTTCTAATGTTTCATCAGAAGTTTTTTCCATAGCGGGAATTTCAAATCTGTGTTCAATATATTTTCGCAGTGTTTCTGTTACTTCGCTGTAAAATTCCTTTATCTTACCCTGTTGCCACAATTTCTCATTTTTAATCCGGTCAAGTTCACGTAATGCAATTATATGTGCAGGCTCCCTGGGTTTCTGGGGAAGCGAAAAAATAGGCTTATTAGCTTTTTTTCTCTTTATTGAATAAACGATGAAAAAGATTATAGCTCCAAGGAGCATTATTCCCAGGATATAAGGAGTTACTTCCTTTAAAGTAAGCGGGGCGCCATATGGCATTTTAATGTCGGTCGGACCACGTGCGGTATCTACGGGCATTGTATGAACGTTAAGCGTAACACCGTTACTTGGTATAGAATCGATTCTGCCCTTGAAATTTATTTTGAACCAATATGGCGGAATCCTATAAGATCCGCTGTCAAAACATGTTATTAAAAACGATTGTATTTGTTTCTGATATGATTCGTCCTTAAGCAAAAAAGTATCTGGCGCTGACCGGTTTAATACTTCAATTTTTTGCTTTATAGTATCCGGAACATTTGGAAATTCGACCTCTATACTTTTCGGATGATCGACCTCCAGAAAAAATTTAACCTGGTCGCCTATTAAAATATTGGCAGAATCAAGACGGGCAGTTGCTTTTATCTTCTGTGCTTTTGTTGCCGGTGCAAAGAAAATAAACAGGCATGATAAAATAATTATTTGCATTAGATATTTCATCTCATTATAATTGTTTATTTTAACGGTATGAGATGGGACTCGTCATTTATAATGTTTCTCCTGTGTGAACGATAGTGCATGACTCGTTTCATCTGTCTTACTGTTTTATTGCCCTCATTCTAAAAAGGCTCATCAACGATTTTACGTAATCTTCTTTTGTGTTTATGAAAACGTAATCAACACCACATTTTTTAAACATTCCATCAAGCCGGGCTGTATGATTCTTCCACCAATCGTTATATATCTTCCTCGTTTTTCGGGAGTTGCTGTTAATCCAGACATAATTACCCGATTCAGCATCCTTTACCTTCATCATCCCTATCTTTGGCAGTTCACGTTCCCTGTCGTCATATATTTTCAATGCTACAACATCATGTTTATTATTAGCAATGGAAAGGGCCATTTCCATTTCAGGATTATTATCAATGAAATCGGAAATTATGAAAGCCGTGCAACGTTTTTTTATGGCATTGGTAAGGTAGCGGATTGCCCCTGTAATATCAGTTCCTTTATTTTCAGGTATAAAATCTATCAGTTCGCGTATAATACGAAGCGTGTGACTCCTTCCTTTTTTAGGGGGAATAAATTTTTCAATCGTGTCCGAAAAAAAAATGACTCCCGTTTTATCATTATTTTGAATAGCTGAAAATGATAGAATAGCTGATATTTCAGTAATAACATTCTTCTTCATTTTTTCAAATGTCCCGAATTCACGTGAGCCGCTTACATCAATAAGTAACATAACGGTAAGCTCTCTCTCTTCCTCAAAAATCTTAATATAAGGATGACTGTATCTGGCAGTGACATTCCAGTCGATATTGCGAATATCATCGCCAAACTGGTATTCCCTAACTTCAGAGAATGCCATTCCCATACCTTTGAAAGCACTATGGTATTCACCAGCGAAAATATTCCTGGATAAACCACGTGTCTTAATTTCTATCTTTCTTACCTTCTTTAATAGTTCACTTGTTTCCACAATATCTGTAAAAAATTAATAATACAAACACCTGTTCGCCACCGGATAATTACATATCTGCAAGATGACTTCGTAAATTCCGGGGTCTTCTTCTTTCTATGGCACTTCTACAGTATTCAGAATATCTGTAATAATATCCTCGGATGTAATATTATTAGCTTCCGCTTCATAGCTCAATCCTATCCTGTGGCGCATAACATCGGGACATACAGCACGGACATCTTCAGGGATAACATATCCCCTTCTTTTTATGAAGGCAAAAGCCTTGGATGCCTGGGCCAGAAAGATACCCGCACGCGGAGATGAGCCGTAAGAGATCATTTCCTTATATTTACTTAGTTCATATTCTTCGGGATTTCGGGTGGAAAAAACTATATCAACAATATATTTTTGTATTTTTTCATCTATATACACATCCCTGACTACATCACGTGCTTTGACAATATCTTCCGAATCAAGTATTTTGGAAGTTTCAGGGAATTGTTTAAGCAAATTTTGATTTATGATCTCTTTTTCTTCAGTCTTATTCGGATAATTGATCACCACTTTCAACATAAACCGGTCTACTTGTGCCTCAGGAAGAGGATAAGTACCTTCCTGCTCTATCGGATTCTGTGTGGCCATAACCAGGAATGGTTCTTCCAGTATGAATGTATGGTCACTGATAGTAATCTGCCGCTCCTGCATTGCCTCCAGCAAGGCTGATTGAACTTTTGCCGGTGCGCGGTTGATTTCATCTGCCAAAATGAAATTAGCAAAAATAGGACCTTTCTTAATAGAAAATTCTTCCTTTCTCTGACTGTAAATCATCGTCCCGATCAAGTCGGCCGGAAGTAAATCCGGAGTAAACTGAATACGTGCAAATTTTGCATTGATAGTGTTAGCCAATGATTTTATAGCTAATGTTTTTGCAAGCCCCGGAACACCTTCCAGCAAAATATGGCCGTTAGCCAGAAGTCCGATCAACAAGGATTCGGTTAAATGTTTCTGACCGATGATTACCTTGTTCATCTCCATGCTTATCATATCAACAAACGAACTTTCTTTTTTTATCCGTTCATTCAATTCTTTAATGTCAACTGTCTGATTCATATTTGTATGCTATTTTTGTCTTATTATTGAGAGCACGAAATTATAAGATTGCAAATATAATAAGCCTTTTGTTATGTTAAAATATATTAACTCTGAATATTAACATAAAATAAAAAGAAAAGTGGACTTTCACCACTAAGTTATCAACCATGCACGGCACACCAAAAAAAAGGCAGGACTTTTTCCTGCCTAATTTTTTCTTTTATGAAATTTTAATTTCTCTTGCCGGCTTTGGCTTAATTTCTTCCCGTTTTGGAAGTTTAATACTTAATATCCCATCGTTATAGCTGGCATTAATTTTATCACTGTCAACGTCACTATTAGGAACAGTGAAAGAACGCTGGAATGACTGATAGCAAAATTCCCTCCGTGTATAATTATCATCTGAATCATCTTTTTCTTCCCTTTTTTCTGAAGAAATAGTCAGAACATTGTTTTGAAAATTGACTTTAAAATCTTTTTTATTCATACCCGGAGCAGCTACTTCAATAATGTAATCATCATCTGTTTCTTTGACATTTACAGCGGGCAGAGAAGTGTCGGTACTGGAAAAATTTGAAAGGTTCCAGTCCATAAGATCATTTCTAAAAAACCTATCAAAAAATGACGGTAAAAAATTTTCTGTTCTTCTTGCTAGTGTCATGACTTAACCCTCCTTTATTTTTTAGTTCAACAATTTTATTATTTCTGTAAATTATAGCAGCAAACAAAATACCAACTTAATAAAAATGTCAGAATGTTATTTATAATTGACTGATTGTCAGTAAAAAGCTCTATATTATAAATAATATTGACAGTGAGTGGATTAGAAACTGTCAATTTTTCAGAATTAAAAAAAAGCTTATTTTTGGTCCTGTGGAACGATATTTTGTAAAAATAAGTTTTAGAGGTACCCGTTATCATGGATGGCAAATTCAGCCTAATGCAGTTACAGTGCAGGAGGTAATTGAAAAAGCTCTTTCTACAATAATGAGGGAAAAAATTACTGCTGTAGGTGCAGGTCGTACCGATACGGGGGTACATGCTTCCTTTTTTGTATTTCATTTTAACTCAAACAGTAAAGACATTGATACAGACAAACTTGTTTTTCGCCTAAACTGCTTTTTGCTTTCAGATATTTCTGTTCATCTCATCCGCAGAGTACCACCTGATGCTCACGCCCGGTTCAGCGCTCTTTCACGAACTTACAACTATTATTTGACTCAACTTAAAGATCCGTTCCAAACCGAAACAGCATATTATTTTCCTCGTAAGCTTAATATAAATAAAATGAACGCAGCAGCTTCTCTATTAAAATATTACAGTGATTTCACTAGTTTCAGTAAATTACATACTGATGTCAAAACAAATTTATGCAAAATTTTTACTGCAGAGTGGCATAAAAAAGACAATTCCCTTGTGTTCACTATTAAAGCTGACCGTTTTTTGAGAAATATGGTACGAGCTATTGTGGGCACCCTTGTTCTTGTTGGCAGGGGAAAAATCGACATTGATGATTTCCGTACAATCATTGAAAGCAGAAACCGTTCTGCTGCCGGTCCCTCAGCTCCCGCCCATGGATTGTTCCTGTCGGAAATCGAATATCCGGAACATATTCTTATATAGAATAACATTGTTGTCCGTGTAAATTATCAACTCTTATTTTTTTATACTCCAATCTGATTAAATATCTTATTTTCAAATGTATTATAATTCATGCCGAAGCCTGGTTAATATAAATTTATTTGTTTCCCCCGATATTAATGCAATGGCTATGAATACAATATCAAACAATGGCTTTAGCTCAAATACTATTTTTTCTATGGACAGTAATAATAAAAAAAATTACAAACAGAATATCCTAGACAGAAATTTTATGCATATTTGGATGATTATTATTTTATTCTATCAGGTAATCAACGACGTTATAAATTTATAAACGAATGAAAAAATTTAAACGCTATTTATTATTATTAGTCCTTATAATTATTGCAGTTTGTCTTTTAGGACCGAAGCCGCCAAAACCCGAAATAAATAAAAACCTTCCTTCCTTACCAGCGAGTATAAGTACAATTGAATCTTATATAAATGAAAAAGAAGCCTCAATGAATGTACGTCCTGATAATGAATCACGCATCATTTGGGCTAATGACTCAGTACATGAACGCACCGGCTATTGCCTTTTATATTTACATGGTTTTTCTGCCTCATGGTATGAAGGTTATCCTGTAAATGTTGAATTTGCCAGGCATTTTGGCTGTAATGCATATCTGCCGAGACTTGCTGCTCATGGCTTGGATACTAACGATCCTTTAATCGACATGACCCCTGACCGGCTCTGGACATCCGCAAAAGAGGCCCTCATGACTGCCCGGAGTATTGGAAAAAAAGTTATAATAATGAGCACCTCCACAGGGGGAACTCTTGCTTTAAAACTGGCTGCTGATTTTCCTGAATATGTCGACGGACTTATGTTATTTTCGCCTAATATCAAAATTAACAATAACTCCGCATTCTTACTTTCCAAACCATGGGGATTGCAAGTGGCAAGGTCGGTATATGACGGGAAATACCGTGTTGCCAATCCGGATTCAACATCGAAGGAATGTCAATACTGGTATTGCAAATACCGTCTTGAATCACTTGTTTACCTGCAGCAACTGGTTGATGCAACAATGAATAAAGAAACCTTTAACCAAGTCACCGCACCGGTATTTCTTGGATATTATTATAAAGACAATGAAAATCAGGATGATATGGTTAAAGTTGATGCTATGCTTAAAATGTTCAAGCAGCTTTCAACACCTGAAAATAAAAAAGTGAAAGTGGCTTTTCCTGAAGCAGGTGACCATGTCATTGCCTGTGAATTGTTTTCCGGAGCGGTTGACAGACTTTTCTCGGAAACTATAAAATTTGGCAAGGATGTTTTAAGATTGCCCCAAAACTAGATAGGGTTCCTCTATAAAGTCCGCTGACTGCGTTATGTTTTGTCCTCAAAATGTTCATTTACGATTAGTAAACTCACATTTTTCGATCTTCGCTCGCCCTGTTAAATCGCAAAGCCATTATTTCACATAGCAAACCTTGTTAGCGATCTTTCTATTCCATAATCTTTACTTTATGAAAAGACACTAAGTAATATTATTTTCAACGCAATAAACAATCACATTGTTTTTATACAAAAAATATTCAAAAAAAACAGGAGACACTATGCCTGACCTGTATATCTCTCCCTTAAATTTTCCACCTTCTTTATTAAATTCAAAAGGAAATATTTTCAAATGAGTTTTAAAATTAATATTTAGTTCAGAATTGAATTTGTATGCAGCTTCCCTTGCACTCCAATATATAATCTGCATCCTACGGGGATTATCTGCTTTTAAAGTATTTTCCAGTTCTGTTTTTGTAAGAAAACGGGAAGCAATATTTTCTATTTTCCTGTTAGTGTCTTCTACGTCTATCCCTGCATTCCTATTTGATAGCAAAATAGCTGCTAATTTATCAGAATGTGAAATACTGATTTTCAAAGTTTTATTTTTAAGGTGCGGCTTACCATTATTGTTATATATAATTTCATTTTTGCTGCCGGTCATTTTTTTTAATAATAATCTTACAGCTAAATATTCCTTTTTTCTTTTTTCAATATTCAGTTTATTAAAAACATCCTTTTCTCCGGTTGAAAAATTGTATATTTTAAGAAGTTCAGCGCTTGATTCTGAAAGTTCCCATATACCTATAGTGCCAGTATTTGCTTTTTTGATGAGTGAAAGAGGCATTAATTCCAGCTTGTAGTTTCTATTATCCTGATAACATCCTTTTCAAGAAAACCTATTACCGGCTTAAGGGAATCAATATCAGGAGTTGCCCGTATATACAATGCACCACGTAAAAAATGATTTATGCTGTCAGTTAAATAAAATTGCATAGGGGAGGCAGCATTTCCTTTGATTTTGTAAACTGTTCCAAATACATTTTTTTCAGGATTCAGAAACATTTGTTCTTCGATTCCGCTTGCTCTTATAGAATGTTTATATGCCAGTTTTCTGCTTTCCTCTATAAACATGGCCAGCATAGTTGGTTCGAATACACTATCATTATTCATACTATAATATGAAATATGAATATCTGCTTTATTTTTCGGGATTGAAATATTTATCCAGTTTTGTTTTCCCGGGTTTTCCGGATCAAATTCTATCTCTGCATATGACGGTATTTGAAATTTATACGGTAAATCCTTATTAACTGTCTGGTATGTTTTATCAGGAAAGCCAATGCGAAAAAAGCCACGGGGTTTGGGGGTTGATTTATTACGGCAATTGAATAATAAAGGGATCAATATAATAATTAGCATTATGTACTTCATTATCCTCATTTTTAATTGTGACCATATATTTTCACCAAAACCTAATCTTTCATTTTTAAACCTGTCTCGTAGTAAGCTAAATCTAAAAAAAACTAAGCTAAAAATTTACATGAACTGGATCCCTCCTATAAAAAGTAACTTTAATCCCGATATTTAAATGATACATCAATTTTTTACCACATAAATCTTTCATTCAAGACTACGCAAGACCATGCACAAAGACAAGCTTTAAATTTTCAAGTTACATAAAAAAGGGGTATAACAAAATACCCTTTAGTTTGTCAACTAATTATTTTGATATACCCCTTGCTTTTTCAGAAGGGGAGGTCGTCTCCTTCTTGATTTTCTGCATCAGGTTCAGTGGATTCGGAAAAGTCTTCTTCTTCTGTCTGATTTTCAATATATTGTGACCCCTGATTATCATCCTGCTGATTATCACGACGTGTACCGAGCATTTGCATTACGTCTCCTACTATTTCCGTAATGTAACGTTTATTTCCATCCCTGTCATCATAAGAACGAGTTTTAATCCGTCCTTCGATGTATAACTGACGGCCCTTGGTTACATACTTTTCGGCTACTTGAGCCAAACCACGCCATAAAACAACATTATGCCACTCTGTAGATGTCACTTTATCCCCATTTTTAGCCGTATATGATTCTGATGTGGCCATGGGAAAACTTGCACGTACGACTCCTGAATCAAGGTGTCTGATTTCGGGATCTTTCCCGACATTTCCAACTAAAATAACTTTGTTAATAGACATATTAATTTATTTTTAGGTTAACGATTTAAAATTACAATTTTAAATTTAATTCACCATTTTATATTACTAAAAAAGGAATATTTATTATTCACAAGTATTATATTTTGTTAAAACAGAAAATTATTTGTGCAAAATGTTCTTTATTATCTAAATTTTTATATTTTTGCCCTCCTAAATAATCCGATTAATTTATTGAAAACTAAATATTTTAAGAAATGACAAAAGCAGATATTGTAAATGAAATTTCTAAAAACACAGGAATTGAAAAGGTAACTGTTCAAAAAACAGTGGAAGCTTTTATGGGAACAGTCAAAAATTCACTGGAAAGTGGAGAAAATGTTTATCTAAGAGGTTTTGGGAGCTTCGTAGTAAAAAAGAGGGCAGAAAAAACTGCACGGAATATTTCAAAAAATACAACAATAATTATTCCTGCACATTACATTCCCTCCTTTAAACCTGCAAAAACTTTTGTGTCTATAGTCAAAAATAATGTTAAGTAATTAAGTTATGCCAAG
This sequence comes from uncultured Prolixibacteraceae bacterium, assembly GCA_964611525.1. GTDB lineage: Bacteria > Bacteroidota > Bacteroidia > Bacteroidales > Prolixibacteraceae > JAAYJR01. The sequence continues at coordinate 18,054 of CAZTAL010000134.1, read as the reverse complement.
CGGAAAAAAAAGAAAAAGACACAAAATGGCCACGCACAAGCGGAAAAAAAGATTACGCAAAAACCGGCACAAAAAAAGGAAATAAGATATAAGTAAGAACTTATACTTTTTTGTTAACAAGGTTGTCTTTTTAGTGGCAACTTTCAAAAGTTTATATTTTTAGAGTAATAAAAGCAATTTTATTAATTAAGTATGAATTTTTTATTTTACTCTGAATATAAATATAAAGTTTATTTGGGACAATCTTGTTAAAGTATTTTTATCAAGTATTTAACAGTATAATATTTAGGTTGTGAGTAATGATTTAATAATTGATGTCACTCCTTCCGAAATAGTCATTGCATTACAGGAAAATAAAAAACTTGTTGAATTAACCAGAGAAAAAAGCGGGGCTAAATTTGCAGTAGGTGATATATACCTGGGTAAAGTAAAAAAAATAATGCCCAGTTTAAATGCGGCTTTTATTGATGTAGGATATGAAAAAGACGCATTCTTACATTATCTTGATATGGGGCCGCAATTTTTAACCATGAATAAATTTTTACGCGCTGTTTCTTCCCGTAAAAATAAGATTACTTCACTTGCCAAAATACATTCTGAACCTGATATTAAAAAGGAAGGAAGAATCACTGACTTAGTAAAAGTAGGACAAAAAATTTTAGTCCAGGTTTCAAAAGAGCCGATATCGACTAAGGGTCCCCGTCTTACTTCAGAAATTTCAATAGCAGGCAGATATCTTGTATTAATTCCTTTCAGTGAGAAGGTATCTGTTTCTCAAAAGATTAAATCCAGTGAAGAAAAGAACCGTTTAAAAAAACTTGTTCAGAGCATAAAGCCCCGTAAATATGGCGTAATTGTGCGCACAGCGGGCGAAGGCAAGAAAGTAGCCGACCTTGACCAGGAATTGCGTCATTTGGTTGATAAATGGGAAAGTTCTTTTCATAAGTTAAAACGTGCCTCAGCACCTTCTCTGATAATTGGAGAAATTGACAGAACCACAGCATTACTTAGGGATATATATACTTCTAATTTTAATAGTATTATTATTAATGACCAGGGGGTATGCAGTGAAATATCGGATTACATTGGAAGTATACAGCCCGATAAAAAGAAAATTGTTAAGCTATACAAGGGCCGGCGCCCTATATTTGAACATTACGGTGTCGAAAAACAAATCAAAGCTTCATTTGGGAAAACAGTTACTTTTAAAAACGGTGCCTATCTGATTGTTGAGCATACAGAAGCTTTTCATGTAATTGATGTCAATAGTGGAAACCGTGCAAAAACGGGTATGAATCAGGAGGCCAATGCACTGGATGTAAATCTTGCAGCCTGTGAAGAAATAGCAAGGCAACTGAGACTGAGGGATATGGGTGGTATTATCGTTATTGATTTTATTGATATGCATGAGCAGAGCAACAGACAAAAAGTATATGATCACATGAAAGAAGTTATGGCAAGTGACCGGACAAAGCATAATATTTTACCCTTGAGTAAATTTTGTCTGATGCAAATTACCCGACAAAGGGTCCGGCCGGAAGAAATTATTGATACAACTGAAAAATGCCCAACATGCTCAGGAACAGGGAAAATAATGCCGTCTATTTTATTTGCCGACGATCTGGATACTAAAGTAAACTATATTCTTAAAGACCTTAATAAAAAACGCTTATTACTTCAGGTTCATCCTTATATTGCCGCATACCTTACCAAGGGAATAAAAAATTTGCGTAATAAGTGGTTCTTAAAATTTTTTAAATGGGTCAGGGTGTATTCCAATAACTCTTTTACCTTACTTGAATACCATTTTTTCGATGAAAATATGGAAGAAATCATTTTATAATATTGTACTTTATTAATTTTGAACCATTAAATTAAATTTGTAAAGGTCTCACTGAAAAATAAAATGTTTTTTCGACCCAGATAATGATTGTAGATAAGACATACAAATATTTTTTATTCTATTCGAATCAATATTGACCGATAAATGATGTAATTATAGTTTACTTCTATGAAGAATATCGTTAAAACACTGTTAATAAAACTACTGGTTAAAAAACTTGCAATAATTTTTATATTTTTCCCCACCGTATTTATTGTAAAAGCACAAATTATAGAACCCATAAAATGGTCATTCGACTTAAATCAGGACGGTAAAGAGGTTCAGATGCATTTCATTGCAGAAATTAAAGATGGTTGGCACTTATATGATACTGACCTTCCAGAAGGAGGCCCGATTTCTACCCAGGTTGTTTATGAAGATTCCTCTTTATTTGAAATTACGGATAAACTAAGGAAACAACCCCAACCCGTTCAAAAATTTGACAGCACTTTCCTGATGGACCTAAGCTATTTCAGCGATAGGGTTATATTGACACAGAAGGCAAGGTTAAAAACCGACAATCCTTTGGAAATTAATGGATATGTTTTATTTATGGGTTGTGACGACGCGACATGTCTGTCTCCCGCTGAAGCTGAATTTTCCTTTAAATTCAATGAAAACAAAGAATCCAGAGGACTGAGTGTGGATTCTGTCACCAGCTCTGAAAATATACCACATTCACCTTCGTGGAAAAAATCAGGGCAGACTTTGTGGTTATTTATTTTAATTTCTGTACTTGCCGGATTGGCTGCAATATTGACACCTTGTGTCTTTCCAATGATACCTATGACAGTTTCATTTTTTATGCGGCAAAGTGAAAACAAGGGAAAGGCTATTCGCAACGGATTATTTTTTGGTTTTTCTATTGTTCTCATTTATACTGTTCTGGGCGGATTGTTTTCTGTTGGTCTGTTTGGTCCTAATGCAGCCAATATTCTGAGTACGCACTGGATACCTAACTTACTGTTTTTTATCTTGTTTCTTGTTTTTGCCATTTCATTTTTCGGTGCTTTCGAAATAATATTGCCCGGAAGTCTTGTTAATAAAACTGACTCGAAAGCTGAAAGAGGGGGATCTACAGGGGCCTTTTTTATGGCACTGACAACCGTCATTGTTTCTTTTTCCTGCACAGGCCCTTTCATCGGGGCACTCATAATTGAAGCGGTTCAGGAAGGTGGTTATCAGCCTATGATAGGCATGTTCTTTTTTGGCTTTGCTTTCGCAACACCTTTTACATTACTTGCTATTTTCCCTTCTGCCCTCAGTAAACTCCCTAAATCGGGTAGTTGGATGAATGTTGTTAAAGTAGTTTTTGCGTTTATTCTTTTAGCTTTTTCATTAAAATTTGTTAGTAACATTGATCAGGTATACGGATTTAATTTTATCAGCCGGGAAATATACCTTTCTGTCTGGATTGTAATATTCTTCTTACTTGGTATTTATTTTCTGGGTAAAATCAGGTTCGCACACGACAGTGAAATGAAATTTATTGGAACAGGAAGGTTATTTTTGTCTATAGCAACTTTTACTTTTGTTATTTATCTTTTCACAGGATTATCCGGTGCTCCTTTGACATCCATTTCGGCATTACTGCCCCCTCAAAACTTAAAACAAATGGCATTCCGGGGCAGGGGAGAATCATCGAAAGACTTTGCACCGGAAAATGGATTATGTGAAATTCCGAAATATGCAGAAAATTTGCATCTGCCTCACGGATTAAAAGGGTATTTCGATTATGAACAAGGGGTAGAATGTGCTCAGAAGTTGAATAAACCTGTTTTTTTAGTTTTTAAAGGTCATGCATGTTCTAACTGTAAAAAAATGGAAAACACAGTTTGGGCTGATCCACGCGTTTTAAAAATATTATCGGAAGAATATGTTATTACAGCATTATATACTGATGACAGAAGAACACTGCCGGAAGAGGAATGGGTAATCTCGCAATCTGACGGGAAGGTTAAAAAAACTTTAGGTAAAAAAAACCTGGATATACAAATTTCAAAATATTCAACTAATACAATTCCATTTCATGTAATCATAAAACCCGGAGGAACAAAATATACTATGGGTGTCACATACGAAACAGATAAATTTCTGGAATTCCTCAGAAAGGGTTTACATTAAAAAATGCTTTAACCCCATGAATCTGTTTGATCTTACAACTTTCAGAAATACCTGTCAATTCAGAACCAAAAACTATCGCTGCCTTTCCCAATGATATATCAAAATCTTTTAAAAGTCTGCCTTTCTTTCCGGGTATTATGGCGACTATCCTGTATCCATCGCGCTTTAATAATCTGACGGCTTCTAGTGTATTACCAGCAGCTTCATTATATTTATGAATAGTAAGCCATTTAGATGCTTCCAAAGAAACCTGACTGCTAACCCGAAGCGAATTTCTGTTTTCAATTACATGTACATTCTGAATACCTAAACAATCACATGTACGCAATACGGCGCTTGCATTTTAAAATTGGTATATATCTTCGAGAACCACACTAATATGAGATATACGTTTATGAAGCACTTCCTCAAATAATTCGAGACGGGCAGGAGTTACAAATCCGGATAAATATTTAATTAATTTATCTTTCATACCTTTCGTAACTTTTTATTAACAATATTAATTAGTCCCTCATTATCTGCCAATATCACCCCCCAAAAAAAAACTTGAGAAAAAAAGAAGTTACATAAGAGGCCACACTCAAATAATCTATAACTCTGAATAGTGTTCTTTCGCACCCGGAAATTCAGTTTTGATGGTAACCAAAATTTTTTTCACAATACACTCATTAACAAAAAGGGAAGCTGTAATTGCTTCCCTATTAATTCATCCAGTATTCCAAATTCTGTTATGAAACGGCATCAGCCAAATCAGCACCAGCTTTGAATTTAACGACTTTCTTAGCAGGAATTTGAATTTCTTTTCCTGTTTGCGGATTTCTGCCGGTGCGGGCACCGCGTTCAGTCACTGAAAAAGTACCAAATCCTATTAATGCAACCCTGTCTCCTCCCTGAAGAGCATCAGTTGTTGCACTGATAAAAGAATCAAGAGCTTTTTTAGCATCAGCTTTTGTAAGGCCAGCTCCTGCGGCCATTGCATCAATTAATTGTGCTTTGTTCATGAGTTGAAAATTTTAAAGTGAAACTAAATAATTGAATAAAAGTAAATTAGATAAATAATTATTTTATCATATAAATCATTTATGCGATATTATTATTTCCAAATAACCTGTAATATCAGTAGTTGCATAGAACTTACTAAGTTTCAGCTAAATTCTGAAATAACTTTTAAAAAAACAACACTGAAACCCCTTTTTTTTCAGCATTTTCAGATTTTTTTTTAAAAAATTCTTTCAATAGGGAAAAAAAATCTACTTTTGTCGCTCCGGGAGAGATGGCAGAGTGGTCGAATGCGGCGGTCTTGAAAACCGTTGTACCGCGAGGTACCGGGGGTTCGAATCCCTCTCTCTCCGCACAATATCCACTCCACAACTGTTGGATTTTTTTTGTTTAATGGCTGTTGATAACTTTTTTTAAAAATATATGATTATACGTTGAAAGCAGGACAAAAAGGGATATATATTCTGAATTATTTGTATGATGAGTTAAATTTAATACAAATTTGACTGTTTAAAAGAATTAGATATTCTGAAATGAATTATTATATTTGCAGTCGCATTTAAAACACGGGTGTAGCTCAGTTGGCAGAGCACTGGTCTCCAAAACCAGGTGTCGGGAGTTCGAGTCTCTCCTCCCGTGCTAATACATTTGTAACTTGTGTAGTTTCTTATATTTTCCACTTAGTCTCATAAGCTCCTCGTGAGTTCCTTTTTCCACAATTCTTCCCTTGTCAACAACACATATAAGATCAGCATGCTTTATAGTTGAAAGTCTGTGGGCAATAACTAAAGAAGTCCTGTTCTTCATAAGATTTAAAAGTGCTTCTTGTACCATTCTTTCAGATTCAGTATCCAGGGAGGAAGTTGCTTCATCAAGTATTAATATAGGAGGATTTTTCATCACTGCACGGGCAATTGACAATCGCTGTTTCTGTCCACCCGAGAGCTTATCGCCTCTGTCACCGATCGTAGTATAATAACCTTTTTCTGTCACCATAATGAAATCATGGGCATTAGCAATTTTGGCAGCCTTTATCACATCATCCTCCGTGGCATAATCAATACCGAATGCAATATTTTTTAAAAAAGAATCATTAAAAAGAATCGGTTCCTGGTTTACATATCCTATGAGATTTCGTAAGTCTTTGACTTTTAAGTCTTGAAGATTAATCCCATCAATACTTATCCGGCCGTTTGTAACATCCCAGAATCTTGGCAAAAGATCAACCAGTGTGGTTTTACCGCTACCGGAGCGGCCGACAAAAGCAACTGTCTTCCCTTTGTCTATCTCCAATGAGATATTTTTTAATACTGGAACAGAATCATAAGTAAATGATATATTTTCATAAGCAATTTTAGAATGAAATTCTTTTATTGGTTTTGCATCAGGCTTTTCGGTTATTTGTTGATTGGTATTTAAAATTTTATCAATGCGCTCCATTGATGCCAATCCTTTTTCCACACTATAAAGGGCGGTAGAAAAAGCTTTGGCAGGATTAATAATGTTGTAGAAAAAAACCAGATAGCCGATAAATCCAGCCGCACCCAAAGAGCTCTGGTTTTTCAGGACAAGTTGTCCCCCATACCATAAAACAATAATAATTATAGTAGTACCGAGAAATTCGCTTACAGGATGGGCAAGAAACCTCTTCCACATTAACTGGTTCATAATGTGATAATAATTATCATTTTCTTCTTCAAATCTTTCAGTTGCTCTCTTTTGAGCGTTAAAAGCCTTAATTATACGGAGACCAGAAAGATCCTCTTCGATGATAGATAAAATTGTCCCCATTTTATGCTGACCTTTCCGGCTTTCTTTTTTAAGGCTTTTTCCAATACGCCCGATTATACAACCGGCTAAAGGGAAGGTCAAAAAGACAAAAAGTGAGAGACTCCAGCTCATATAGACCATTACCGCAACAGATACAATTATTAAAATGGGATTTTTAATCATCATATCGAGGGAATTCATTATAGAATTCTCCACTTCTGCCACATCACCTGTCATACGTGACATGATATCCCCTTTTCGTTCATCTGTAAAAAAGCCCAGCCGTAGTTTCATTATCTTGCGGTAAATTTTTGAACGTATATCGCGTACTACTCCGTTCCTTATAAGAACAATCATATAATTAGCCAGATAGTAAAAACCAACTTTTAGAAATACAGTTATTATAATGAAAACACCGATAAAGATCAGGGCATATTCATGGCTATTATCTATAATGGCTTGACTGATAAGATAATTAACATATTCAGTAAAAGATGAAATACTGAAATCTATTTCAGGTTTTATAGTAACCAGTTCCTGTGTGCCAAATAATATTTTAAGTGAAGGAATCAAAAGCAGAAAAGAAAATGCACCGAATACTGCACTAAAAAAATTAAAAATAATATTCCATATAAGTTTCCATTTGTATGGTGGAATAAAACGTTGCAGCAGTTTAAGAAAGTCCTTCATTCTTCTATAATTGATTTTTTTACCATTAATTTTTCTACCCTAAGGGTAAAATCCAATTTAATATTTTATTCTTAAGGTGGAAAACTATATTTATACCCGTAGGGTAAAAACCTAATAGGATTCCACCCCAAGGGTTCATTCACATCCCAGAATAATAAATCAAAAAACTCCCGTATAATTATGCGGAGTAATTTTTTTAAGTTCCTGTTTTACTTTTTTATCAACGTTAAGGCTATCGATAAAACTATGCATCGTCCGTTTGTCTATCACTTTGTTATTACGGGTCAGGTCCTTCAATGCTTCATAGGGATTAGGATAGAATTCACGCCGTAAAATAGTTTGTATGGCTTCTGCTATAACTGCCCAGTTTTCTTCAAGGTCTTTTCTTATTGATTCATTATTGAGCAATAATTTATCCAGACCTTTTAACAATGATTTAATAGCAATTATGGTATGACCAAAAGGTACTCCTATAAACCTTGTTACCGTAGAATCTGTCAGATCCCGTTGCAAGCGGGATACCGGCAGCTTTGATGAAAGTTGCTCAAAGCCCGCATTGGCAATACCGATATTACCCTCGGAATTTTCAAAATCAATAGGATTTACCTTATGAGGCATAGTAGATGACCCAATTTCTCCCTTTTTAATCTTTTGTTTGAAATAATCCATTGATATATAACTCCACATATCACGATCGAGGTCGAGTAATATATTATTAATACGTTTCAGGGTATCAAAAACAGCGCTGTAATCATCATAATGAGCAATCTGGGTGGTATATTGGGACCGTTTTAATCCCAGCTTCTCCCAGCAAAATTTATTTGCAAAATCCTGCCAGTCAATTTCCGGATAAGCAACATAATGAGCATTAAAATTCCCTGTAGCTCCCCCAAATTTAGCATAGCAGGATATATTGTACAATTGTTCCATTTGCACTTGTATACGCTCGAGAAAGACACGTAATTCCTTTCCCAGTTTAGTAGGTGAAGCTGCCTGACCATGTGTTTTTGCCAGCATTGTAACATCTTTCCATTTCCCGGACAAATCTTCCAGTTTTACTGTCAGCTCTTGCATCAAAGGAAAATATTCATTATTAAGAGCATCATGGATCAATTTTGGAAGCGCAGTGTTATTAGCATCCTGTGAAGTTAAGCCAAAATGAATATATTCCTTGTACTTACCAAGACCGCGATGTTCTAATTCCTCTTTTAAAAAATATTCAACAGCCTTAACATCATGATTCGTCACCTTTTCTATTTCTTTTACCCGCGCAGCATTTTCAAACGAAAAATTCTGATGGATAATTCGCAATTCATTGCATTTTTCCGGAGAAATTTCTTTAAGTTGAGGTAAAGGTAATTCACACAAGTCAATAAAATATTCAATTTCAACAAATACCCTGTATCTTATAAGGGCATATTCACTGAAATATCTCCAGAGATTCTCAACTTTACTATTATATCTCCCATCAACAGGAGAAATGGCTGTTAAAGAGTTTAAATGCATTTTGTTAATTTTAAAAACTTTGCAAAGTTAGCAAATTAGCCGGATTAAAATTTTTCCTAAAATTATAATTTTGATAAAAAAGCACATGCTTGTTTCGTAAAATTATAGTTATTAATTCTAACTTTGCAGCTTGAATTTACACTGCATATCAGTGTTTCAACTTTTACAGAATGCAGAAAACGAGAGTTTCGGTTGTTTCATATTTAAATAGTAAACCTTTTTTATACGGACTTAAAAAGTCGTTTATTGCCGACCAGATAGATGTAAGTGTTGATATTCCATCTGACGTTGCAGCTAAACTCATTAGGAATCATACTGATGTGGGATTAATCCCTGTTGGGGCACTTGCTGATTTGCAGCATTACCAGTTAATAGGTGATTTTTGCATCGGGGCACACGGGAATGTTCGTACGGTTGTATTAGCTTCCAATGTACCATTTAACGAAATAGACACTATTCTTCTTGATTATCAGTCACGTACATCCGTAATTCTTGCCCGTGTGCTTTCACATTTTTTCTGGAAAAAAAATTTTAATTTTAAGCATACCTCTGCAGGTTTTGAAAATGATCTGATCAGAGGTAATAACGCGGGAGTTGTTATAGGGGACAGGGTTTTTACGATGGAAAAAAAGTATTGCTATACATTGGATTTAAGTGAAGAATGGATAAACTTCACTAAATTGCCCTTCGTTTTTGCCGTTTGGGCTGCCAATAAAAATGTTTCAGAACAGTTTAAAAAAAAATTTAACCTTGCACTTGATTTGGGTATCAAAAATATTTCAGAAATTGTAAAACAGGAACAGGCTAATTATCCCGATGTGAATATAAATGATTATTTTTCAAAAAATATTAATTTTATCCTCGATGAGAAAAAAAAAGAGGGAATGAATAAATTTTTAGAATTGTCTAATAAGCTGCCACCGGTAAATTAATCATGAAACGAATATTAACATTTACTGCTATTTTATTTTTCCTGTCTTTGTTGGTTACAGTTGCATATGGTAACGATAAATTATTGGTATACAAATACAATATTAAACAGGAAATAACCAAAGCTACATGGCGTCAGACCCAACAAGCTTTTGAAGCAGCCGATTCGCTGGGAGCGGACATTTTTCTTATTCATATGAATACTTATGGGGGAACCGTAGTAGATGCCGATTCCATACGTACAAAAATTTTACAGAGTACTATACCCGTATTAGTCTTTATAGATAATAATGCCGCTTCAGCCGGGGCGTTAATATCCATCGCATGCGACAGTATATATATGAGGCAGGGAGGAAGTATCGGGGCGGCTACCGTTGTTAACCAGACAGGACAGGCAATGCCTGACAAGTATCAAAGTTATATGCGCTCCACAATGAGGGCTACTGCTGAAGCTCACGGCAAGGATACTGTTATTGCGGGCAATGATACCATATACAGATGGCGCCGTGATCCAAAGATAGCTGAAGCCATGGTGGACCCCTCAGTATTTATAGAAGGGATTATCGATACAGGCAAAGTGTTGGCATTTACATCTGGTGAGGCAATGCTATATGGTTTTTGTGAGGGGATAGCGGATAATATTCCCGAAGTAATGGAGAAGGCAGGGGTTGAAGATTATGAAATAGTGGAATATAAACCGACATGGATTGAAAAGATCATCGGATTCCTTGTACATCCTGTTGTTTCAGGTATCCTTATAATGGCTATAATCGGCGGCATATATTTTGAAATGCAAACTCCGGGGATAGGTTTTCCTATTGGAGTGGCTGTTCTTGCAGCTATTCTTTATTTTGCTCCTTTGTACCTCGAAGGACTTGCAGCTAACTGGGAAATAATTGTGTTTGTCATAGGAATAATTCTGGTGGCTGTGGAAATATTTCTTATCCCGGGATTCGGAGTTGCAGGTATTCTCGGTGTGCTTTTCGTTTTTACAGGACTTGTTCTAAGTCTGGTTGAGAATGTAAATTTTGATTTCAGAAATGTTGAACTCAAAGGATTCGGCATTGCTTTAATGACGGTAGTTTTGGGAATTTTCGGAGGATTTATTTTTGCTCTTTATGTCGGTAATAAAGTATTTACGGCAAAATCAGGTCCCTTCAGAAATTTCGCTTTAAATACAGTCCAAAATATAAATGAAGGCTATCTGAATGTAGAATCATCCTTTGTAGCTCTTAAAGGAAAAACAGGGAAAGCTCATACTGTACTGCGACCGGGTGGAAAAGTCATTATTGATAATGAAGTTTACGATGCTGTTGCCGAAAGCGGTTTTATTGATCGTGGTGAAGATGTAATAGTCTTGAAAGTAGGGACTTCCCAGCTATACGTTGACAGACCGGAAAGTTAAATAATCAGCTAACATATTTGGGTTCAGTATAATGACTAAAATTTTTATGTTTTTTGTATATAATTGAAAATCGGAGCGAAACAGTATAAATTACAACTCGATTTTAGGTTCCTTCTGGTCTGAGAATAGTCGTAACACCCCGCTAGCATGACGGTAATAATGACCGCGCAGATCTTTTGAATATTCATTTAATATCTGATTGCCCACACCTTCAAAATCGCCGCATTTAAACAATGCCCTGCCCAATATCAGTTCCCGTAAGGATTTATTTCTTGTACTGACATCTGTCTTGTCATTTGGTTCAAGCTCTTTTGCTTTTTTGATATCTGTCATGGCATGCCCTCTCATATCCCTCATTTGAAGTATACTCCAAAGCGGTTCGGCTCCTTTCTGATCACCGATGGTCTCCAAAGCAATAGCAACAGCCCTGAAATGAGAAAAATGACTTTGAGGTGTAAGTTTCTCAGCCAGTCGTATTATGGAAGGTAACACTTCGATTTTCTTAGTTCTTCCGGCAGCAATAATTAAGCTGTCCAGATAACTGATACTCCGGCCGAACTGTCCCATACCTGTAAAATTCCATCCCTCATCCCAATCGTCGTAACTATCTATGGCATCGACCAATTCCTCCCAGCCTGCAGATTTACCCAGCATTCCCAGTATACGGGCATACACCAGCTTATCTTCTTTGTTTTTTGTCATATAATACCGGTCAGTCAATGCCATAATCCCTCTTTCTTTGTCCCAGAGAACAATTTCAAGTCCTTTAAGATCATCTTTTACTGTCCTAACTGCCTCCTGTATCTTTTCATAAGAAGGAGGATAATTATCTGTGTCAGTTAATACATGTTCAGGCAGATTTTCAATTCTTACCAGTTCTTTCTGAAGTTCTTTAATATTTATATATCTGATTTTTGTGTTATTCTTAACTGCCATTGATGCAGCTATTCCAATAGCATAACCCTGATTTTGCAGGCATGGCTGCATTCTGATCACCGGCATGGCATCCCTGTGCGCACTGGCTCCCAGTCCGGTAACGGTAATCCCTTCCAGTCCTTTTGGCAGCAATGCTCTCAACGGAACAAATGCAAGTACATCTATGCCGCTATGTTCGGGAGGTTTCAGCGAAAAAAACGGAGCTTCCGTAAAACCATGAGTATCAAACGAGCTAAAGTGAGCAGAAATTATATCAGGATAAGTACGATTGTTATAAACATCCAGCACACCTACCGTAAAATCACCGATAACCCGTCTTCGTTCCCGTGTCTGTGGTATTTTGCCAATGTCATATTGATTTTCAAATTTATCTTTAGCAACAACAAAAGCACGCCATACATCAAGGATGTCGGAATCATTGATAAAAGTCCAGTCGGTATTATTATAATGATCACCGGGATTTTTAAAAGGCAGTCCCGCCCCCTGCACAGCCAGTGAGAGTCCGTCGGTATAACTGTATCCCGCACCGGCAGCAATGGCAATATCCGCGCTTCCCGTTGAATCAATAACCGTATCGGCAAGAATAACACCTCTACCTTCGGGAGTAGCAACAACCACACCTTTCACTGTCCCGTTTTCCACGTAAGCGCCGATCCCCAGTACACCAAACCATATATCGCCTCCTGCATTCCTTATTTCCTTCCTGAAATATTCAGTTTTCCAATCAAAAACCCATTCAGCCAGCGACTTCTTTTTACGGGGATTATCAGGCCCCATATTTTTAACACCAAAATCTACAATATTAGTATATCCCTTCCTGTAGCCATGATAATATTTGCCTATCATTCCCATCGTTCCCATTCCTCCAAGTCCGTGCAGATACTCCAGAACAAGTATTTTTACGTCATGCTTCGACGCCCCCACAGCAGCAGGAGCCCCTGCAGTACCACCTCCCATAACCACAACATCATAGTGATCAAGCACGGGTAAAGTCGTTTCTTCAGAAGAAATATCATCTATATGAAGCGAAGGTCTTATTTCATTCATTATTTCACCAATATCTCCCAAATGAGGATTATCATTTTTCTCTCCTTTAACAAAAGGCTTTGGGGGAGTTGGCATTTTTTCAGCTACCTTAGCTGCATATTTACCTGTTCGTTCTCCTATACGGATGAGTTTGCCGGGTCCGAGCATATTTTCAGCAGCCTCTATACTCAGGTCAGCACTCCCGCTCAGTACAAAAAGGTTGTTAATTCCCTTAGGCTGAAATACTTCTAAGCTAATCTTTTCAAGATCAACATCAATATCATCATAATTTTTTTGTCCCTTCAGTTTATCAGGCGGATTTTGGAAAAGCAGATCTGCCGATTCCACCTGATTTGCATCCCATGTCAAATCCCTTGCAATCTGTTCTGCTTCGGCAAACGAGGCATAGCTTCCGTCTTTCATATCAACCTCAAAGGTATATTCAACGGCTTTATAGCGGATATCAGTTTCAGAAAAGGCAGTTCCGGATGATTTTCCCGATGAAGCATATTTAACCTGCACTGGCTCTTCATAAATTTTTGCGGAAAGTCCGGGTGTTTCTTTAAGATCATTTCCTACAACCGTAAACTTAAAAGTATGTTTTCCAGCAGGGTAGGGGTTGAATTCCGCTCCTGCAAAGCGCGCTGCCAAGGCACGGGGAGTAGCATCAATAATTATTTTGGCAATTATAGCCTGCCTGCCCGACCGGTTAGCAATTACCACTCCGGCCGGTTGTCCGTTTTCACCGGATAATATATCAGTAACATAGCTCGAAAACAGAAAATCTATGTTATTGTTAATCAATTCACTGTCGAGTACATGCTTTATATGCATCGGCGTTGGCAATCCCTTGCCAAATATTCTATTTCCCAGATCAGTATTTAAAATACTCCGATCACTTGTCCATAGCCTGTATGTTCCGCAAATATCTTCTCCCAGATAAGGTTCCTGTGCCGCCAGGAAGACTTTCGCGCCTGCCAGGGATGCTTCAACAGCTGCAGCAACAGCAGCAAGAGAACCACCGACAATGGCTATATCAACTTCTTGTATTACAGGAATTTGCCGTTCCGACTGAAAACAGAATTGTTGATTCTTACCAGATATCTCCCTTCTGAAGGCATAACCACCTGATGTTAATATAAATGCCGATCCGGCTGCTGTAGTTTTTACAAAATCGCGTCGTTTCATAATGTTGTTTTATTTACACTTCTGTTATAAAAAATAAATGAAACTAATGACAGAATAGTGATAATTGCACCTGCAATATATGAGATACTGTCAGACAATGCAAATCCCTCCGGTGCAATAAACAAGTAAGAAGAAACAACCATTGTCATGAAAAGGGCGGGAATCAGGGTAATCCAGTAGTTCTTTTTGTTATTTACAAGAAAGACAGTGATTGTCCACAGGACAATCGTAGCCAGGGTTTGATTGGACCAGGCAAAATAACGCCAGATAATGCTGAAATCAATCTGGGTAAGAAAGAAGCCAAAAGCAAACAGAGGAATGCTTATAAGCAACCTGTTTTTAATCGGCCCCTGTTTCAGGTTCAGAAAGTCGGCTACTATAAGACGGGCGCTGCGAAAAGCTGTGTCACCTGTAGTGATAGGAGCTGCAACTACACCGAGAATGGCAAGCAGAGCTCCAAATTTGCCCATAAGAGAATTTGATATTTCATTTACTATCCATGCAGCATTTCCCTGTTGTTCATTCATTATCACATTAAGTTCACGAATACCGCCAAAAAAACTCATGCTTATAGTTGCCCAAATCATGGCAACTATAGCTTCAGAGATCATTGAGCCATAAAATACCCTTCTTCCCAATTTTTCATTTGTTATACACCGGGCCATCAAGGGCGACTGTGTGGAATGAAATCCTGAAACTGCACCGCAGGCAATAGTTATGAACATCATAGGAAAAACAGGGAATTTTCCCGGTTCACTGTGAAAATTTTTTAAACTTTCAAAAGTCAGCTCCGGAACATGATAACCTTTTACAAAAAGAGCAATGATGAGTCCTGCAGCCATAAATAGCAAAGCAAATCCGAAAATAGGATATACCCTTCCGATTAGTTTATTTATAGGAAGTAAAGTCGAGAGAACATAATATAAAAAAACAATCCATACCCAGAAAGTCATGGTAGCATAAGCGGGTGTTAATCCTGCCAGTATCCTTGCCGGTCCCATAATAAAGACCGCGCCTACAATTACCATTAGAAATACTGTAAAGCCGCGCATGAATTGTTTGGTAGCTTTCCCCATATAGATACCTACAAGCTCGGTAATGCTAAGTCCGTTATGCTTTATCGACAGCATTCCTGAAAAATAATCATGAACAGCGCCGGCAAATACCGATCCCAAAACGATCCAGAGATATGCTACCGGTCCCCACATTGCACCGGCAACTGCCCCGAAAATAGGTCCAAGCCCTGCTATATTCAAAAACTGGATCAGGAAAACTTTCCACGAGGGCATGGGAATATAATCAACATCATCCTCCATGGTTATTGCAGGGGTTTTGCGTGAAGAATCAGCGCCGAAGACCCTTTCTATAAACTTGGAATAAAAGAAATAGCCACCTAAAAGTATGAGAAATGAAACCAGCAGAGTAATCATAAGTCTGTTTTTGGGATATAAATATAATGGCTATTTTATTATTTTCAGAATTTTGTGTTTATTATTTTTTGTATTATATTTTGAAAAAATAAACATTATGAACAAACAGTTCTTCCAAATAAAATGAGTTTGAAAAATTTGGTTTAACTTTCAAATATATTGTTATACCAGTTTATTTTTTATATTTACCTACTCATTTTCCGGATAAACCCAAAAATTAAATAAACTCTTTATATTGTGATGATAATCTGAAATATTCAATAAGATAAAAAAACTATGGAATCAAAAATTAATCGCCGTAAGTTTGTAAAGAATTCATTTATAGGAATAGTGGGCACTCCTCTACTATTTAACAGGGGATGGGATATAGCACCGAGTGATAAAATAAGAGTTGCTCATATTGGGGTTGGAGGTATGGGGACCTCGCATATGAAGTGGTTTTCAGCGTTTCCTGATGTAGAAACGGTGGCATTGTGCGATGTTGATCAAGTCAGATTAGCAGAAGCACACAAAAAACTTTCCGGTTTTAATCCGGATGCAAAACCAGATGTTTATGCCGATTTCAGGCATGTTATCGACAGACAGGATATTGATGTAGTTACTTGTGCCACTCCCGATCACTGGCATGCTCTTATTGCCATAAAGGCTTTCGAATCGGGAAAAGATGTTTACGGCGAAAAACCACTTTCTTATTCTATGAAAGAAGGGGTAATGATGAAAAATGCCCTTGAATATCATAAACGTATTTTTCAACTGGGTACGCAGATCCATGCAGGAGAAAACTACCATCGTGTTGCTGAAATTATCCAGTCGGGGATATTAGGAAATATACATACGGTACGATTGTGGAAAACGGGGGGATCACCAGGACTTGGATTTCCGCCCAATGAAACTCCTCCTAAAACTCTTGATTGGCTGATGTGGCTTGGACCTGCACCATACTCAGAATATACTCCTGTACGCTGCCATCACACCTTCCGCCACTTTTATGATTATTCCGGCGGTGTTTTTGCTGACTTCTGGTGTCATATTGCCGACATAATGTATATGTCGGTTCATCCCAAAGGACTTTACAGCATTGATACCAGAGGTGAAATTCCCCATGACGGGATAGCAGATACACCAAAATGGATCGAGGTAGATTTTAAGTTCAAAGATCTGAATGTTTACTGGACAACCGAACCACCAAAAGTCCCTGGTGCTGATAAAATGCATATCGGGGCTCATTTTGAAGGAGAACATGGAACATTAACATGCGATTATAATAACCGGATTATTACTGTTGGGGAAGAGACTACCGATGATATTGAAGATGTACCTGAGACATTAACCCGGTCTCCCGGCCATCAGCGCAATTTCCTTGATTCAGTAAAAACAAGGAATCAACCTGAAAGTAATCTCAAATATGTACGTGAAATGACCCTTCCAATGCATCTTGCATCAATTTCTTTCCGGCTGAAACGAAAATTGACATGGGATAGCCAAAAAGAACAATTTGTGAATGACTCTGCGGCAAACTTCCTGTTATCAAGGAAATACAGGGATCCCTGGTCTCTTCCTGTTTATTAATAATCGAAATACAAACCAAATGAAACGAATATTTATACTTTTCACTTTTATTGGGACTTTCTTGTCTGGTTTTACACAGGACAATAACCATTTTAGTTCCCTATTTAACGGAAATGATCTTTGTAACTGGATAATGTTGAAAGGGGTACCTGCTTTTAATGTTACTGATGGTGTTATCATAACTACTTGTCGGAATGGTAGTGATCTTTTTACTCAAAATGATTACGGGAACTTCATTTTAAAATTTGAATATCTTTTATCAGAAGTAGGCAACAGCGGGGTATTCATCCGTTGCGATCCGGATAATCGGTCGGGAACAGGCTTTGAAGTCCAACTTCTTGCTCCATGGACTCCATACAGGGACGATCTGCATTGTACAGGATCGATCTATGGCCATGTAGCAGTGAGTAACCGACCCGATGAAACTACGGGAATCTGGCATACAATGGAAATAAAATGCGACCGGAAAAAGATCACCGTTTCAGTCGATGATCAGGTAACTACTGTTGCCAATACAGATACAGTTGAAAGCATGAAAGATAAACATTTGAAAGGTAAAATCGGTTTCCAGTCAAATCACAGTAAAAAAGGTGAATATG
>CAZTAL010000133.1:0-10820 GCA_964611525.1 uncultured Prolixibacteraceae bacterium | reverse complement strand
GTTCTTCTTCCGCCATCTTAATGGCTTTTATCACCCCAAAACAAAATCCGGCATTATTATCTATTTCAACCCTTATCTGCATAAATCAATATTAATTAGAGTCCGCCTATAAAGTCCGCTGACTGCGTTATGCTTTGTCCTCATGATTTATTCAGGAAGGCTTGCCCTAAAAATGGTTATTTACAAATAGTAAACTCACATTTGTAGGTCTATCAACGAACTTTCTACTCCAGACTCTTTACTTTATGTACAGGCGCTAATTAGTTCTATCTACGAAAATCCGTGTTCCACTATCATATCTAATCTGCAAAAATCAGTGTTCCCATTCTTTCACCCGTTTAGAATCTCACTTACTTTCTTCAAGGCCCATTCCAACTGTTCTTCGCGTGTGAGATGACTATTATCCAGTACAATGGCATCATCTGCTTTTCTAAGTGGACTAACCTCCCGCTCCGAATCTATTTTGTCCCGTTCTATCACATTCTTCAAAATTTCGTTATAATCCACCTCTTCACCTTTTCCCTTGAGTTCTAAAAAGCGTCTTTCTGCACGAATCCGTGTAGAAGCAGTCATGAATATCTTAAGCTCAGCTTCAGGGAAAACAACGGTTGCTATATCCCGTCCGTCCATTACGACTCCCTTATTTATAGCATTCTCACGTTGTTGTTTCACCATTTCATGCCGTACTTCAGGAATAGTGCTCACGGGACTTACATTCCGTGATACTTCCAACTGGCGTATCTCTGTTTCAACATTTTCGCCATTTAAAAAAGTAACATTTTTTTCTGTATCTCCATCCCATTGAAAAGTAATATTTATATCCTTCAGACTCGAAATAATTTTTCCCTTATCCATCATACCGTCAACAATCCATCCCTTCCTCAGACAAAATAAAGTTACAGCCCGGTACATAGCTCCGCTGTCAATGTAAATATACTTTAGTTTGCAGGCCATGGATTTAGCAAGGGTACTTTTACCACATGAAGAATGCCCGTCAATGGCTATTATAATTTTTTTCCGGTTCATTTATTAAGGGATTTTCTACAAAGATAGAGGATTTTTCAAATCAGGCTAAAGTTTTTATTAATATGCATCATTTAGATTGACGGCCAGTGAAAAAAGATTTGAAGAGCCTGCCAGATGGAAGCGGGAAGTGGCAAAATCAAACCTGAATCTGTTTACTTTGATTCCGAAACCCAATGAGAAACCCACAGTTGCAAGTTTGTCCTCAAACTTGAGTTCCTGACGACGCTGGTAATTATATCCGGCACGAATGGTAAAATTATCGGAGGGAATAATTTCAACTCCCAGGACTGCGTGACGCATAATTTGTTTTGCAATGCTTTCCTCGCGTTCATACAGATTTTCAACCGTAAAATCTTTCTCCTCGTCGTAATATGCCAAATCCCAATGATTCAAATGCTGCAAGGTCAACAACAATCTAAGAGGCGCATATTTAAGCCGCTTGCTAATACCTGCCTGTAAATTAAAAGGCACAGGTTCGCGATTACCATCCTCATAATAAGTAGTTAACTGTCCTCCCATATTACGGGCTGTCAGTGCAATATGAGTCAGGCTATCCTTACTACAAAAACTGACACCCATATCTACTGCCATCCCAAACGAACTGTAACTTTCAAACACAGAGAATACGGGTTTAATATTTATTCCATAGCTCAAACGTTTGAAATAATTAGAATAAATCATATTCAGTGCATATTCTGCAGCTTTAAAGTGCCTGCCGGTAAGTTCTCCCGTACCGGTAGCTTCTTTAAAATCACCGTAATTTATATAGTGCATTCCAAGTGCACAATTTCCTATATTTTTATAATGCCTTGCATAGGATGCGTAACCATAGTTAATATCAGCAAAATAGTTAATGTAGTTTACCACAAAGGTGTTACTCATTCCCTCATGTAATAAAGCAGGATTATGAAATGGAAGATTTAGATCCAGAGTATCCGAAAGAGCAACCTGAGTACCTCCCAATGCTGCAATGCGAGCCGAATTGGGCAATTCCAAAAATTGATAAGTGGTCTCACCACCTATCTGAGACCTAACTGCAGATACGGAAAAAATAAACAAAATAATTAAACAATATTTCCGGCTCATTTTTAAATTATATATTCACTAAAACGCCAAAGATATTGAATTATTTTCATGAAAAAACAGAGGCCATAAAATAACCTTTTATGTCAGTTACTAAGATATATCTTTCGTAAATGAAATAATATATAAATAAGTGCAGCAAATGAAATACCATAAATGTTAGCGTCAAGTCCCAGCGGAAGATCAAAACCACTAAGTATAAGAAACAAAGTAACAGTGCCTCCCGCGATCATTGACCAAAAGGCACCGGCTATGCTTCTTCTTTTTAAAAATATTCCTGCAAGCACAGGTATAAATAATCCCGAAACCATAAAGGAATAAGAGTGGAGCATCAATTGCAATACATTCGGAACTTTCCATGCCACAAATAAAGCGATAACACCCAGTATAAGTGTGGTGCCCTGTGATAGCAACATTATCTTTCCCGATTTGTGTTTATTGAAAATATCTGTTATAAGATTTCCCGAGGAAGCCATAAGGCAACTATCTGCCGTAGACATAATAGCAGAAAAATATGCAGATAAAATAAGACCTGTAAGTCCTACCGGCAATATCGTACGTAACAATATAGGTAATCCCATTTCAGGATCGAAAGTCCCGTCAACAGCACCTCCTATCATTCCGTTTTCATATGCTGCCCTGGCAAAAAGTCCGAGAATAACCCCTGAAAAAGCCATCAATGGATACTCGAATAAACCTGCTATAAACCAAGCTCTCTGAGCAGTTTTTTTATCACCGGCAGCATATATCCGTTGATAGAGAGTCATGCCAATAAACCAGATAGGAACAATGGTTATAAACCAATTTATAATTTGCTGCCAGCTAACAGCCGATAAAATAAAAAAATTATCAGGCAGAGTATCCTGCAAAACCTGATAACCGCCAACTCCAAAATAACAAACAGGTAGTCCAACTACTACCAGGCCGGTCATAAGAAGCATCCACTGAAATGTATCGGTATATATAACTGCTTTGATTCCTCCCAGCGAAGTATATACTACGGCGATAACTCCCATGATAACGAGAGCTGTTTGCATGGAAATACTTGGAAAAGTAGCTGAAGCCAGTTTTGCCCCTGCCAAAATTTGTGAACTTGTGAAACCCAAATATCCGATAGCCGATATTACTCCGGCAATTACAGCCACCTTTCCGTTATATAAATATTTTAAAAATTGAGGAAAAGACAGAAAATTATGCTTAGTTGCAAGATTAGATACCTTAGGAATAAGAAGCACTGCACTCAACCACGCTCCAATAAGTCCTGTAAAAAGCAACCATGTGCCTGAAAGTCCCATAATAAATCCTAATCCACCCAGACCAATAGAGAAACCACCACCTACGTCAGTCGCCACCACTGATAGGCCAATATGAAATGAACTCATTTTTCTTCCGCCCACAAAGTAATCGTCAGCTGAACGGTTTTTACGCATAAAATAAAAACCTATTCCGAGCATACCGCTAAGGTATATCCCAAAAATCAGATAATCAATCCAATGCATAAAACTATTTTTGTTCTGAATTTAATTCATACTGGATAGGTGGCTCAGAGTGTTTAATGATGCCTTCGGACAACAAATGATTGGTTCTTTTCAAACCTCTGGAATAAGACAATTTAAGTTCTTTTACAACTTCACCGAGAAAGCTTGGACCATTTTTTTCCAAATACTTAATAATTTTTCTGTCGGTTTTTTCGTATGTATTTGTCATAGTGGATTTATGCTTCATTGTTAACCATATGGCGTCATATCATCGTCAACTTCCTTTCCCTCCTCATAAGCCAGAAATCTCTTACAGTTATACCAGCCCTTCGGCCCCCTGTTACAAAAAACATTCCTGATAAGGAAAACAGGCTTTCTGATCTTATTATTTTTATTTTGATATACTGTACATTCTCCTGCATACTTGCAAAGTTTACCTAAATGCATATTATAGATGTTTATAAAAAATATTCATACTATCAATCTCTCCTCCTATATTGGTATTGTTTACCAAGGTTCCGCTATATTTATATCCTGCCCTGATGAAGGTTATGTTCATACCTGGTTCCCTGAGACGGGCAATAGTATAAACAGTTTTTATATCATCAGCCTTGATATCCTCTTCCATTACATGTAACAAACGGTAAGCAATCCCTGCCCCCCTGTATTCCGGCAGAACTGCGAAATCTGTCATCTCAGCATTTTCACTTTTTATATCTACCTCCGCCGTTGAAACTGCTATTAGTTTATCCCCGTCACGTATACCAAAATATTTTGCCTTAGCCTCTCGCATGGTTTTGAGTATATAATCAGGATCATGTACAGGAAAAGGATATGTTTCAAACACTTTTTTAAAAAGTTCCGTAATTGAAATTACATCATTAATTCCCAAATTACATAATTTATACTGAAGTGAATTATTTATTATACTCTTTGGGTCGCTGTTTTCACCCTTTTTAAGCCACTCTGAAAAAAGTTTTAGCTCCTCTACCGGAGGTCTTCCTCTTTCCTCGTCAAAAAATTTGGAAACTATCAGACAATCAGTCTTTCCCTCAAAAAATCGCGGTATAAAAGCCTCTATGGCGTATCCATTAATAAGAAAAGAAGGCAACACGCCAGGGTGTATTTTGCAAAAAATTTTACTATATCCCTTATGGAATGCAAGTTGTTCAAGGGTAGAGATAATTTCTCCGTCATCCTCACGATCAAGTTTCAGAAGATATATTCTATTGTTAAATTTTCCATGTTGTATTAGTGATTTACCAATTTTTTCAATCTTATCCAGCATGTTAATCTCTTCTATTAATTCGTTCATTATTATCAGGAACTAAAGAGATGGTTTTATCAAAATCCGATAATAACTTCTCTATTCCAATTGCCTTATGCTCATCAGGTTCATCCAGTTTTAAATCCAGATTACAATTTTCACAGTCACGGTCACAAAATCTGGATTCATAACTTTCCGGTTCTGTATATGTAGTGATTACCCCTTCATAGTTTCTGAGTATCACTTTATTAGTTGACCATGAAATTATATAATTTGGCATTAAAGGAATTTTTCCGCCCCCGCCCGGTGCATCAACTACATAAGTTGGAACAGCAAATCCGGAAGTATGACCTATGAGACTTTCCATTATTTCAATACCTTTTCCGACAGGAGTTCTGAAATGTGCCAATCCCTCAGACAGATCGCACTGATATAAATAATAAGGCCGCACACGGTTTTGAACCAGCTTATGAACTAAATTTTTCATTATTCGCGGACAGTCATTTACATCAGCCAGAAGAACCGATTGATTACCAAGAGGGAATCCCGCATCAGCAAGCTTTGCAAGAGCTTGTTTCGAAGAAGATGTAATTTCCCTTGGATGATTAAAATGGGTATTAATCCAGAGAGGCTGGTATTTTTTCAAAACATCCACCAGGTCATTGGTAATCCTGTATGGCAATACAACAGGCATACGGGTGCCAATTCGCACGACTTCAACATGCGGGATAGCTGTGATCTCGGAAAGCAACCAATCCAGATAACTGTCAGACAACATAAAAGGATCACCTCCCGAAAGTAAAACATCACGAACCCGAGGTGTATTCCTGATATATTCTATACCTTTCTTCAACTGGTTCTTAGAAGGTATCGAATCCACATCCCCTACTTTCCTTTTGCGCGTACAATGACGACAATACATAGAACAAATATTACTTACATGAAATAATACCCTGTCTGGATACCGGTGTGTAATGCCTTCGACCGGACTATCAGTATCTTCTGATAAAGGATCTCTCATGTCAGTTTTCAATACTGTTAACTCATTTACATCTGCAAAAGATTGTTTAAAGACCGGATCATACTGATAATTATCCGTATCGATTAAAGAAAGATAGTAAGGAGTTATAGACAAAGGAAAACGCTGAAGTGTTTTTTCAAGCTCAACCTTCTCATCTTCAGTAAACTTTATACCTGTAAGAAATTCAAACTTTTCAATTGATTTAATTGAATGTTTAATCTGCCATTTCCAGTCTTTCCAATTAGAAATATTACTTTCAGGTCTGATCTTCCTGGCAATCTCTTGTTGAGTATCATTAAAAATTTTCATATGTTTAAAATTTTTTATTATCACAAAATAAGCTAATTAAAAATTTAAGAATCTATGGAACCGTTACGTTCTCACATAATTTTTTTTAATTATATCCTTGTGTGTATTTTTTGATTAAAAAATTCATGCTCGTTTTATACTATTTTAGTATGGTTAAAATCCTATTTGTTAATAATTGTTTCTGTGCGAACAAAAATAGTGAAATTATTTGGTTCAGCCAACGACAAAGGGTATATGTAAAATAGTTGTTAACTATATAACAAATTTAAAATGAATAAATTATAATAAAAATACGAAGTTTTTCACTTATGGGTTTAACGTATTAATAATACAATTTAGTTTATACAGAAAATATTATCAGGATTGGAGGGAATTGTTAGCAAGTTCTTCACTATCGATTATGGGGGAGAATGCGTCCAGATCATTAATTTCAAGAATGTTCACTAATAATTCAAGACTTTCAAGTAAATGCTGCAGTGTTTTATCATCAAATTTTACAAGCTTATTCGACAACCGGTCATCAAGCAGTGAAGGAATTCTTTTTATTAACCTGTCGCCTTTCGACGTAATAAAGATAGTTACCTTTCTTTTATCTCCTGATCTTGGCAAACGTGCAACGAGTCCTTTATTTTCAAGCCGGTTAATAATTCCGCTTATGGTACTTGGATTCAGATTCAAAAATTTTCTTATTTCGGCTTGTGTTGCTTGGTAATTATCAGAATTGTGCAAAAAATTAAGACAAAGAACCTGTGGTATACTTACTCCATATTCTTTTTGTATCTTTTTTGATTCAATATTTAAGGAGCGTACTATCTTTCGAATTTTTATAAGAATTTCAGTTGTATCCATAACCGGAAATAATTTCAATTTTAAAAAAGGTATTTAACAGTAAGGGCAAAATCGAAAAGCTTAACATCAAAACCATGTCTGCCAAACACGTCAAAATAAGGTTTTACTTCCAAACCTGCCATCAACGGAACCTCATAAAAAACATATTCCAGTCCTGCCAATCCATCTAATCCGGCAAGTATTGCATGACGGGTATCATAATATAATTCATTATCTTGTGCCCTGAGTACATCCCAACTCTCATAACCGGCATGTATACCGAGACCGTAAAGAAATATAATCTGATGAGAAAAAGAAAATAAATCGTACTGATAGAACTCAACAAGACCATGTAGCTGAATTCCGTGATCACGTGTAGCTAAAAGAACCTTATATGAATTCATGTCACTTGGATAGAAACGGTATTCAAGTCCCGGCGAAAGCCAGGAAGCCCTGATACCTGCAGCATTGGTGTATCCTTGACCGTAGGCATAACTTAAGGATAATATTAATGCTGCAAATAATATAATTCGTTGCATCCGCATAAAATTTTTTAATTATTTTTGAGTTGAGTGTAAAAAGCAAAATAACAATAAATAATACACTGAACTATTTTTATAAAAAGATGCTAATCAACCATACAAATTTATATTAAATAAACGAAGTATCAGCTAAATTTCTTTTTAGAACGGATTCATTTATTAATCACGTTCTTTTTTTGGCGAATCAAAATTAACATCAAAAGCAGAAGTTAAATATATTTTTTTAAACAAAAAGAATAAAATATTATATTTGCAACCTCTAAATAAATGGTGGATGTAGTTCAGTTGGTTAGAACGCTGGATTGTGGTTCCAGAGGCCGTGGGTTCAAGTCCCATCTTCCACCCGGAAATAAATAAAGGTATCAGGGATTTTTCAAAATTCATTTGTTTTTTGGAGAATCCCTTTTTTTAATTAAAGCCTAATTATTATGAAAAATTATAAATGATTCTCTCAATAAAGTGTACACACTGCATTATACTTACTTTCAAATTGATAATTTACAAAAAGTATTTACTCTTTCATTAATTCAGTTATTGATAAAAAAATTCATGCTCGTTTCAATTTATACAGTTTCCACCAGGGGGTCGTGGGTGATTCATGATGCTCCCGGTGATAGCCAAAGAAATAGCATGACAGCATAGCAACAAAATGATTCTTTTTCAACGTTCGGGCATTATGAGGTTTCATATCCTCTGTTATGGGCCGCTTATGAGGTAGCCATGTTCCGAAAAAGAATAGCTGGAAAGTACCCAAAAATGCCGGCACCACCCAAAAAGCTATCAGCTTGGCCTCAGTAAACCGCAATAAAAGCAAATTAAATGTAACTGCCATGAGCAGAATTTGCCACCATCTGGTATAGTTTTTCATAAAAGAAAACCACCATAAAAAGAAATTATTACTTTTTGTAGAAAAATCCGGATCTTTTTCAGTAGCAGGGAATCGGTGATGTTTATAATGTTCTTTCATCAGCACCCTGTATGACAGGAAAGCAAAAAGGGTTGTTGCCAAATAGCCTATAAAATCATTCAGCCTGTGATTATGGGATACACTACCATGCATAGCATCATGGGCTGTAATAAATAATCCCGTATATAAATAACCCTGGATTAATATATAAATATAAAAAAGGGGTGAAGCAAAATCAGGCTGCACAAAAAACAAAAGATACAGTAAATGTCCCAGCCAAAGTAATATAATAGCTATTGCAATAAATATTCCCATAGAATTAATATACTCTGTTATTTCCTATTTTGTATCTTAAACCAAGAGTCACGGAGCTGAACTGTCCGGTTGAATAAAAGCTTATCCGGCGCAGAGTCATAATCTACATTGAAATATCCATTCCTCTCAAATTGAAAATGATCCAGGGGTTTTGCATTTGTTACAAATGGCTCTATATAACAGTTTGTCAAAACTTTTAAAGACTCAGGATTCAGGAACTTTTTAAAATCAATGTCTTTATGTCCTCCAGGATTTTCTTCGTTAAACAGGCGGTCGTATAATCTCACTTCGGCTTTCATGGCATGCTTTGCCGAAACCCAGTGAAGAGTAGCTTTCACCTTACGTCCATCAGGCGAATTACCTCCTCTGGAGGCAGGATCATATGTACAATGAAGTTCGGTGATCTCCCCTTTTTCATCCTTTATTACATCAGTACATTTTATAAAATAAGCATAGCGAAGTCTCACTTCACGCCCCGGAGCAAGGCGAAAAAATTTACGTGGCGGGTCTTCCATAAAATCACCCCGCTCAATATAAATCTCTTTTGAAAAAGTCACTTTACGCGTTCCCATGTTTGGGTCTTCCGGGTTATTAACAGCTTCCAGCTCCTCGGTCTGGTCTTCGGGATAATTGGTTATTACCACCCTGAGCGGATCCAAAACACCCATAATCCGTTGTGCGGTTTTGTTAAGATGCTCTCTAACGCTATACTCCAAAAGAGAAACATCTATCATTCCGTCGACCTTTGTTACACCTATTCTTTCAGAAAAATTACGTATCGATTCAGGAGTATAGCCCCTCCTGCGAAGACCCGAAATGGTGGGCATCCGCGGATCGTCCCATCCGTCAACGTTACCTTCCTTGACAAGCTCCAGCAGACGGCGTTTGCTCATAATGGTATAAGTAAGATTCAGGCGGGCAAACTCTATTTGCCGGGGACGGTAATCAGATTCCATTAGTTGATCAATAAACCAGTCGTAAAGAGGACGGTGCACTTCGAACTCAAGAGTACATATTGAGTGGGTTATTCCTTCCCAGTAATCGCATTGACCGTGAGCAAAATCATACATGGGATATATACACCATTTATCGCCTGTGCGGTGATGGGAGGCTTTCATTATCCGGTAAATAATAGGATCGCGCATATGCATATTCGGCGATGCCATATCAATTTTTGCCCGTAAAACATGAGAACCCTCCGGAAACTCACCTGCTGTCATTTTCTCAAACAGACGAAGATTTTCCTCTACCGACCTCTCACGGCAGGGACTTTGATATCCGGGTCTCGTTGGTGTGCCTTTCTGATTGCTGATAGTATCTGCATCCTGATCATCAACGTATGCTTTTCCTTTTTTAATGAGCTTAATTGCAAATTCATAAAGCTTGTCGAAATAATCGGAAGCATAATAAAGACGATCTTCCCAGTCAAATCCAAGCCAACGGACATCCTCCTTAATTGATTTGACGTATTCCATCTCTTCTTTGGTAGGATTGGTATCATCGAACCTGAGGTTGCATTTGCCTCCGTATTTTTCTGCAATGCCAAAATTCAGACAGATGGATTTAGCATGACCAATGTGAAGATAGCCGTTAGGCTCAGGAGGGAAACGTGTATGCACCCTGCCATTATTAATACCTTTTTTCAGATCTTCATCAATCTGCTGATAAATAAAATTCAATCTTTTTGTCGGTTCCTTATCTTCTTTGTTGACAGTCATTTTTTTATTTATTACATACTAATTTTCAATATCTGCAAAAATATAAAAGGATTGGCAGATCACTTGTAATGTCTGTAAATTATTTTCCGGTTTTTTACAATTTCAAAAATTTTCTTCAAAATCAACTTGATTCAATTTTTTGTAAATGAAATTCCGTATAGCAACCTGATAAAAGCCAAATTTGATAAATGTTGAGAGGAATCGTATTGGAATAAATGCAATTTTTGTTACATTTGCACTCCTTTATAATAAACGGTCTCTTGGCCGAGTGGTTAGGCGGCGGTCTGCAAAACCGTAGACGGCGGTTCGAATCCGCCAGAGACCTC
>CAZTAL010000132.1:0-16881 GCA_964611525.1 uncultured Prolixibacteraceae bacterium | reverse complement strand
TGAAAAATGAAAAGAATGGCATTGCGGGTATCTTTGTTACCTTTTTTATTTTCGATTTTACCGGTCACAGTATTAATGCCGGGCGACTGGTAATTGAACCTAATTTTTGGTTTTATGCTGCCATAATTGCGCTGGTATTTTATTTTATTTTGAAATACCTGAAAAGAAAAACAGCCCTGCTTAATGAGGAGGGAAGATAAACAGCTGCCTGATACCTTTTTAACCAGACTCAATAATTTGAAATTACATGGATGGTCGCTCAATGACTTTTTAGGTAAACATTTATAAATTTTCCATAAAATAACTACTTACTTTTTCCATCAGATGCAGACGGTCTTTTCCCCTGACATTATGCGGATGAGTGGGATAAGTAAAGAAATCTACCTGCTTGCCCTGCTTCACGCATTCGCGTATGAATTTCATGCTGTGTTGCATAACAACTACATCGTCCTGCGTTCCATGAATGAGCATGAGCTTTCCATCAAGATTTAAAACATAGTTAGTCATGTTAGTTTCGGCGTAACCTACGGGATTATTTTCCGGTGTATCCATATATCGCTCACCATACATCGCCTCGTATAAACTCCAGTCGACTACAGGACCTCCGGCAACTCCCACTTTGAAAGTTTCCGGGTGGCGAAGCATCAGGTTAAGTGTCATAAAACCACCATAGCTCCAGCCGTGGACTCCGATACGTTCTTTGTCCACGAAGGGGAGTGATTTCAGGTATTCAATTCCCTTCATCTGATCCTTAGTTTCAATAATCCCGAGAAGCCGGAACGTAGTTGCTTCAAAGTCCTTGCCCCTGTTATTGGTCCCCCTGTTGTCCATGGTAAAAGCAATAAATCCTTTTGAAGCCATAAAATATTGCCACCATCGGGCATTATTGAGCCAACTTTTATTAACTAATTGTGAATGAGGTCCTCCATAAACATAAACGATTAACGGGTATTTTAATGAAGGATCAAAACCTTTCGGTAATATCAGCCGGCCTGTAAGTTCTGTTTTACCATCTGCCAACTTTATAGTTACCAGTTTGTTTTCCCCGAGACTATAATTGCTAAGTGGATCAGCGGCTTTATGAATAGTACGAAGTATATTGCCATCTTTATAAATCAGATTTTGTTGTGATGGTATATCCGGAGCATTTAGGTTGTCTAAAAGAAAATCTCCTTCCGGACTCAGTATACCATGATGAATACCTGCTATATTTGTTATTTTTTCAATGTTTCCCGATTTAATTTCAACACGGTAAATATTGATTTCCAAATAATTTTCTTTATTAGCTTCAAAAAAAATATATTTTTCACAGGGATCAAATCCTATGATCCGGCTAACTTCCCATTCCCCTTTTGTAATCTGTTTTTTCAATTTACCATCATTTGTGTATTTATATATATGGAACCAGCCGTCCTTGCGACTCAGGTAATAAAATTCGTTTTTGCTGACTTTTGAAAAAATTACAGGATGCAAGGGCTCAACATATTTATCATCTTTTTCCTCTAATATAGTATTGACTTTTTCTCCTGAAGCTATATCGTAACAATTGAGCTGCATATGATCCTGATCGCGATTCAGTTCTGCAATAATGATAAATCTTTCATCAGGTGACCATGATATATTTGTAAGATAATGATCAGCCGGCCCACCTGTTTTAAGAAAAATAGTTTTTTCTGTAGCAATATTATAAACTCCTACTTTTACATGGTGACTCTTCATCCCGGCCATAGGATATTTTACAGGATTATACTCTGCCATACGTTTACTATAATTAACCAGTGGGTAATCAGCTACCATAGTCTCATTTTTTCTGTAAAAGGCAACAAAATTACCTTTCGGCGAGTTAAAAATACCTTTTGAAATGCCAAATTCTGTACGATGAACGGTCTTGCCGTTTACAATACCATCGCCTCCGTCGTGAGTAACCCTGATCGATTTACCTGTTTTAATATCAGTTAAATACAGATCATTATCTACAGTGTAGGAAAAGAACATGCCCTGCTTGCTGAAAATAATATATTCTGCATTTTCAGGTAATGTAACCTGAAATTTTATACTATTCTTATTAGTGTTCAGAATAAAATAATTGTTACTATTGTGAAACTGCAGGTGTTCATTATCGAACCATGAGTATCCGGGGAAACTTTGTAAAGCTTTATCTTTTTTTAACTTTAAAATGGTATTTAGTTCAGAGAGGGATAAAAGTTTTACATTGACATTTTTATTAACATTCTCTGTCCAAAGCGTGTCGTTTTTCAGATACGAAAAAGTTGAATTATCTTTCCATGAAAGGTCGTTCAGTATTTGAGGACTAAGATAAGTATATCGTCCCAATATAGCATCTTCCAGGGTCATTTCCTTTTGTTGTGCAAAGGCCAATGATGCAGTCAGCCAAAATAATGTAATCAGGATATTTCTCATTTGTTAATATTTTATAACGACTGTCAGATTAAAATTTTAAATAATGGGTTGAAGTTTTACTATGCTATTAATTTTCATTTGCTTCAGAAAGAAGACAATGGATAATTATTTTTTATGTTTGTTCAGTTAAGTTACAATTCAGCAGGGCGAAAATAATGATTGAAAAGAATTTTAAAAATTATTTTAGCTTTTATTAAAAAAAATCCTTCTTCCTGAACGACTTCCCCCAAAATGGATTCTTTCTTTCTTAGAATGACTCCCTGAGAATTAATGAAGTTTTCAGGATTTTGAATATTTTTTGCTTATCTGTTACAAAATTGGCGGCTAGTTTTCCCATTAACTCAAAATCCACTGAAATAACGGAGATGCCTCCCCCCACTATTTGTTTCATAGGTGTATCATTATATGAAAGTATACCTATGTCCGTTCCCAGTTTAAGATTTTTTTTCCGGCAGTGTTTGATCACTTCTACCAGATCAGCATCACGGATTACAAACCATGCCTGTCCTTTTGTTATTTTATATTGATTTGCATTTTTAACGGTTCTGAATTTTACCTTATGTTTCTTACAGAAATTTTTTACAGCCGGTACTGTTTCATAAGGATGAGGAGTTTCCTTATTGTTGTAAACCATTATTAGTTCATCATATTTTTTTAGTCGGCCAATGCCTTTTTCAAGACAGTCTCTTACTGCTTTGTTAAAATCCTGTATTAAAAAATTAAAATTTTTATTATAGGGTTTGCCCATATCTAATATCAGAAGTTTATTAGGGTCAATTTTATTCAGAACCGGAGCAATACCCTTATTATCGATATTCATTGTTATATACATGCTGTATCGTCCCAGACTGTTGAGGATAAGTTGATCGAATATCTCGCTGTTATAATGGTGAAATAGCAGGTCGACAGAGTAAGTCTCAGACAGGTTTTTCCGGAAAGATTTATACAACTGCTCTTTAAAAGCACTGAAATCATCGAGTAGCATAAAAATTTTGAAGTGTTCACTTGCCACAAAGTAACCTTTTTGAGGTGCAGACTCAATGATATTTCTTTCTTTAAGGATATTATATGCCTTAAAGACCGTATCTCTTGAATATCCGGTTTTAAAGCTCATCTGGTTTACAGACAGCAATCCGTCCCCTTTTTTGAGTAATCCGTTACTTATTGCCTCAGTGATACTATGTACCAAATGTTGAGTTTTTGTCTGACCCGCTGGTTTCGATATGTCAAATTTAATAGTTGACACTTTATTTTCGGTATTATTCTGTAATAAATTTTGTATAAACTAATATATGAGTGAAGTCTGAAAAAGGCGCTAAGCGCCCTTTTCAGACAAATTATCAAAATTTAATAAACTGATTTTCGTTAACAGATCAGAATTATAACATTCTTCTCATGCTTTACTTTTTTAATGAAGGATTATTTATATAACGGCCCAAAGTTTACGCAAGCACGATAATCCGAACCCTCCTTGTCTTCTCCGAACGCACTCCATGCACTTGGTCTGAATATCTCATACTCATCAACGTTATGCATACTCACAGGTATTCTTAAAATAGAAGCCAGAGTAATGAGATCGGCGCCAATATGTCCGTAACTGATAGCTCCGTGATTTGCACCCCAGTTAGCCATAACAGAATAAACATCTTTAAATGCCCCTTTACCTGTAAGTTTTGGCACAAACCAGGTAGTTGGCCAGGTGGGATCGGTGCGTTCGTTAAGAACTTTATGTATGTCCTCGTCCAGATCAACACTATAACCTTCCGCGATCTGAAGAAATGGTCCTAGTCCCTTTGCCAGATTTATACGAGACATGGTAACCGGCATTTTTGCTGAAGTTTTGAACTGGCTGGAAAAACCGCCGCCTCGGAAATATTCACGATTAGCCGGACAAAATCTTGTATTTTCCAGACATCGTTTCACATCTTCTTCAGTTACATCCCAGTAAGGTTTCATTAATGCATTTCCTTCTGCATCCATTTGTTGTCCCGTAGCGTCAAGCGTAGTTGCTCCTGAGTTCAGCAGGTGTATAAGTCCATCTTTAGCTATCCCTGTCAAAGATTTACCTGTAACACGTAAAACAGCCTCGGGACTCCAATAAGTACGCACATCAGAGAATATTTGTGCCGTATTGGAGAGAAGGTGGCCTAATAACATAACGACAGCGTTGAGGCTGTCATTTTCGGTTGCAAAAACAAAAGCTTCCCGTATCCCATTCCAGTCAAAAGAAGTATTTAGCATCACCTCAGAAAAATCTCCGTTAGGCAGGTAGTCAGTCCATTGCCGCTGTCCCTGGAACCCTCCTGTAATAGCATTCCTACCGAGTGATTCTTCGCCAAAACCGGCATCTTTAAGTTTCGGATTGCCAATCATGAGATCACGCATGATCAATGTCATTTTTACTACTGTTTCCCATTCTTTATCTTTGCTTTCACGGTCAGACTGAATCTCAACTGGATTGCGGTCTTCTCCTTCTATACAGTTCTCTTTAGTCCATGCCAGTGCTTTTTCATATTCTTCTTTGTCGAAAATTTCCTCATCTATGCGCCGTTTTATTTCTGACATATCAACAAATTCTGTACGCATTCCAAGGTATTCCTGAAAAAAATCGGCATTTACCATAGAACCGGCAATTCCCATGGAAGTATATCCGAGCGACAGATAAGATTTTCCTTTCATTTGAGCTGCTGCAAGAGCTGCTTTTGCAAAACGGATTATCTTTATTTTAACATCTTCCGGAATATCAGTATCACCGGCATCCTGAACATCTCGGCCATATATTCCAAAGGCAGGTAATCCTTTTTGAGTGTATCCTGCCAGAGCGGCAGCCAGATATACTGCCCCCGGCCTTTCGGTGCCGTTGAATCCCCATATTGCTTTAGGGATCCAGGGATCAGCATCCATCACTTCTGTACCGTAACACCATGCAGGAGTTACGGTTAAGGACACCCCTACCCCTTCACGTTCAAATTTATCGGCACACATAGCCGCTTCAGCAACACCGCCAATTGTTGAATCGGCAATTACGCATTCAACATTTTCGCCTCCGGAAAATCTCAGGTTTTGTTCAATTAACCTTGCTGCTGCTTTAGCCAAATCCATAGTTTGTACCTCCAGAGATTCACGAACTCCTTTTTCCCGCCCGTCGATTACAGGGCGTATTCCAACTTTAGGTAACCTTCCAATTAATCTGTTTGTCATTTTTATTTATTTAAATGTTAATAATAAACACATGCATCACTGCAAATAACAAATCATCAATGAGGCCGGCCTAAAAAGGCGCTTCGCGCCCATTTTTGACAAATTACTTAAATTTATTGAGCTGGTATTCAATCAGTTATAAAATACTTTAAGACCTTATAAATTAATTATTATACTGAACTCATCAATAATAAAATAATAATTCATTAATGCTGTGCTGTTCTGTGCTGCAAGTTAAAAATTAATTATCTAAATAAAAAGAAAATTTGTTTTTTGTTGATTTGGAATTTAGTTTTTCTTATGCTGTATAACTATATTCCAGGGTGGTGTATCGTGCAATGTATTTTTCAGGAAAAATAGTTGGCAAAAGCCTGGCCTATCGCAATCCCTATTTTATGGACAAAATCGGCAAGATGAAAATACAATAATGCCAGCCAAAGAATAGTACAGGAAAGCATTATTTCAAATACAGGGCTTTTTAAAATTTCTTTTTTCAGGTATTTATATATTTTCATTTTATAATAAATTAAATTAATAATTCAAAAGTATCCATTAATAGCTGATGCTAATTTAAGGTTGTTCACTCTAAAAAAAATTTAGTGAAAAAAAATTTCAGAGAGGATTCGGGAAATATTTAAATTTCATGTGTTCAACATAAAAAGAATGGTTGATATTTGCTTCTATTTTTTGGAATATAGGCAACATGTTAAAATCGGATTATTTTAAGATAAAATTTTTATACGCTTATATTGCTATATTAATCTAACTTTATGCATAAAAACCATTTATACAAAATTTGATGGTTTGAGAATTTATAAATATTTCATAAAAATAAGAATAAAATAGCCGTATAAAAGTATCTTAAAAAGGCGATAGATGAGATGGAGGCTGGACTGAAGCATTATAGGTCCGCCGCTGTAAATAGTACGGCAGATAAACGTAAGCAAGCTGTGCGTGAAGTTATTGTTGCAGAGCAGATGCAGCGAATGATGCAGAGTGATTTCTCTATACTTGAATTTGAAGATCTACGGCTACATTTATCAAAGGAAAATGATAGAGCAAACTTTGAGTTAATACTCGATAAGATGGAACTGATTCTTCGCGAGGAAATTGACCGTACAAAACTATCATTACTTGCTGCAACCAGGGATTCACGACTAGGTTTTCAGTTTGAACAGGATTATGTGTATACTCCTTATTCCTTAAAGGAAAAAATAGGTGTACTGGAAGAAACACTAGATATACATATGCCGGTGGCAAGAAAAAATATGTCTTTATAAAACTAATGATTGAATACCGTGAATCGGCAGAACCGGAATGTCCGGGAATGAGCTTCACAACATATAAAGATATTGTCGCAAAATATGCCCCCGGAATTGATCTTAAAAAACTCGGAATAGTAGGATGGGCTATCACTCCCCTACCCGTTTATATGTCGTTGAAAAATCAATTTCCTGATCTTGAATTAGTTAAGGCAGATGAGACCTTTCTGAAAATATTTTTTTTTTATATCAGCAGTAAAACGGGAGCTTTAAACCAATAATATCATTTTGATCCTTTGAACTAATAACATTTATTTTTATCTTAGACATAAAATGATGCAATAATTTATGATTTCTGAAATAAATGATTTATGACTGGTCAAAAAGTCCACTAACTTCATTTTTAGGGAAAAAATTGAAATAATTTATGATTAAAGGAATCGTGAAATAGTATTTATGAGTTTAGTATAAAAACTAAAATTTTTGTTTATAATTTTTTAAGTCTTTTGTATATAGTTAAAAATCAGTTTGATAATTTTTACAAATTTGTCTGAAAAGGGCGCGAAGAGCCTTTTTAGGCGAGACTTATTTATAAATAGTTAGAATCAAAATGATAAGTTCTATGAGATAAAATAAACATAAAATATTATCTATGAAAAAATTTAATGTAGGAATCATTGGTTATAGCTGGGCAGCAGGAGCACATATTGAAGCAATCAATAACACTTCTTATGCTCAGGTAATCGCCATTTGTTCATCCCGTAATTTAGATTCATCAGAGATCAGTGCCAAACACGGCGGAAATATTAAATGTTATACCGATCTGGAAAAAATGCTTGCGGATCCTGAATTACATATAGTATCTATCTGCAGTTATCCGACTGAACATGCCAAACAGGCAATTATGTCAGCACAGGCAGGTAAGCACATGATAATAGAAAAGCCTCTTGCGCTGACATGGGATGACTGCCTTGCTGTTGAAGATGCCGTTAAAAAGGCCGGTGTTAAAACGTGTGTCTGTTTTGAATGTCGTTTTTCAAGCCAGCTTCTCACAATCAAATCAGTTATCGATGAAGGATTATTAGGGAAAATACATTATGGTGAAGTTGATTATTACCATGGTATAGGTCCCTGGTACGGACAGTTCCGCTGGAATACAAAGAAGGATATGGCAGGCAGCAGCCTTCTTTCAGCTGGTTGTCATGCCATGGATGCTCTTTTATTATGCATGGGCGATGATTTCGAAAGTGTAAATAGTTATGCTACTTATTCTGAAAATAAAGATTTTGCCAAATATGAGTATCCTACCAGTTCAGTTTCAATTGTAAAATTTAAAAATGGGACAGTAGGAAAGGTAGCATCGGTTATCGATTGCCTGCAGCCCTATTATTTTCATTTCCATCTGGTTGGTAGTGAGGGGAGTTTGCTGGATAATAAGTTTTATTCAACAAAATTGAACGGTCTTGATAAAAACAGATGGAGCGAACTTTCAATGAAGCTGCTTGACTCCGGTGATGTTTCAGATCACCCATACCAGGTTCAGTTTGAAACATTCTTCAAGGCAATTGATGAAGGGAAAGAAATGCCTCTTACCAGTATTAAAGAAGCTATGAAGACCCATAAACTGATTTTCGCTTCTGATAAATCTGCCGGGATTTAGAATGGATTAAAAAAAATTATTCTGTCAGACTTAATGGTCTGACAGAGGAAAATGCATGTTGTGAAAAAAGTTTGTTCACCTACCATTTAAGGCTTGGTTCAGATGATCCCGATGATAATGGATGGCTTGTTTTTGAAAATGTACAATAATAGCTACTGTCCGGAAAAAAAATTGTTATTGAGCTTAGCCCAGCCATTAATTCTAAGTTAAAGAATAATATTGCTCAATACTGTATTATCGGACGCATTAATTTCGGATTTTTATGATGCAATATTCTTAGCCCCGGCATTAATGCCGGGGTAATGAAAGATCAGCGTATAAGAAGCTCCCGTGCGGTTTTGCGGGTAGTGTCGGTAACATTTTTCCCGCCAACCATTTTAGCCAGCTCTTCTATCCTTTCGGTTTTACTGAGTTGTTTGATGGATATGCTGGTTTTCCCGTCCCTTTCAAATTTATAAACCACAAAATGTGCATCTCCCCGGGCTGCTACCTGGGGCAAATGAGTTATATTTATTATTTGTGTTGAGGATGAAAAATCTTTTAAAATAGCTCCCATCTTTAGGGCAATTTCACCTGAAATTCCTGAATCTATTTCATCAAAAATAACAGATGGCAGTGCTTTAGAAGTACGCAGAAGGTTTTTAATAGCAAGCATTAATCGTGACATTTCTCCCCCTGATGCAATCTTTGAAATCTCGGCGGGAGCGATATCCACATTGGCACTA
This sequence comes from uncultured Prolixibacteraceae bacterium, assembly GCA_964611525.1. Lineage (GTDB taxonomy): Bacteria > Bacteroidota > Bacteroidia > Bacteroidales > Prolixibacteraceae > JAAYJR01. The sequence goes on along the minus strand of CAZTAL010000132.1, from coordinate 7,612 downwards.
AAAAGAAAAGCAACCGAATCTTTACCGGTTGGGGTGAAATCCTTTAAGCTTTGATGTTGAATAATGAATCTGGACTTTGACATGCCTAACTGTTTCAAATCCTTTATTACCGAAGATTCAATATGTTTAAATGACTTTTTCCTTGCAAGGGTCAGTTCATGACTTTTAGCATCAAGCATTTGCCGTGTATTTTCCAGCTTTTGTTTCAACTCATTTATTTCACTGTCATATCCTGTAATCCGGTTTATTTTTTCATCGAAGGAATTTTTTAGATCTATAAGTTCTTTAACGGAGGCTTTTTGGTGTTTTTGCTCGAGGCCGTAAATAAGGTTAAGCCGTTCATTAACCTGTTCTGTACGTGCAGGATCATGTTCAATTTTTTCAGCTAATCCTTCTGTTTCGTCCAGTATATCCTTAAGTTCGAGCTGACAGCTTTCCAGCCTTTCCGCCAGTTCAGGAACCTCTTTAATGTAGCTTTGAATATTTACCAGTCTCTTATAACTATCTTTCAGGTTCTGTATAACTGAAAATTGTTCATTATCAAGTAAAGACTGAACTTCTTCAAGAGTACTTTTTATTTCTTCTGCATGGGTGAGTTTTTCTAGTTCAGCCTCCAGTTTTTCCTGTTCATCTTCCTGTAACCTTGCATCTTCCAATTGATTATACTGGTACTGATAATAATCGAGATCTGATGAGGCCTTTTCCGATTTTTCTATCAGCTCTTTCAGTTCTTTTTGCAAAGAGATGAAATCAGAGTATAACAACCTGTATTCTATTAATATTTTATCTGAACCTGAAACAAGATCAATTAATTCAAGTTGGAATTTTTGATTTGCCAGCTCAAGGTTTTGATGTTGCGAGTGGATGTCGATCAATTTTAATCCGATTTCACGCAATAGTTTCAGATTGACAGGTGTATCGTTAATAAAGGACCTTGATTTTCCCGAAGGTGTTATTTCCCTGCGGAGTATAGTGTTATCATCATAATCAAGATCATTTTTATCGAAGAATGTAATAATATTATATTGTCCGATATTGAATATTCCTTCTACGATGCATTTTTCATCATGGTTTAGAACTGACATATCAGCGCGGTTGCCCAGAATCAGTCCCAACGCCCCTATAATAATAGATTTACCGGCTCCGGTTTCCCCTGTTACGGAATTTAATCCCTGATGAAACTCAACGGAAAGATTGTCTATCAATGCATAATTGGAAATAGTCAGTTTGGTCAACATGGTTTGCAGGATTAAAACCCTTCGTTTTCGGCAATTTTCTGGTATTTATTTCCGTTAGAAGGATCTACTTCATTTAATATAGTCATGACCCGGTTTCTTTCATCGGGAAATGATTTCGAGAAAATATTCACTATTTCATCCGCTTTAGCATCAAAAAATATTTGAAGAATATAAAGTGAAGGTCTTCTTCTGAATACTTTTTGAATATTGCGTAATGACTCGGTAATGTTACTCCTTCCCTCTTCAGTCCTTTGCGACATCAGGTCAAGTCCTTTCCTGTGATAAGTATACATGCATGAACGAAAGTCGGAGTATGATTTATTCAGTATATTTTCAATCAGCCAATAGCGGTTTCTTTCACTTTCAAACGCTTTCCATCCTTTTTCCCGCGCATTTTGTGAGTTATTGACTATAGCCTGTGCCTTTTCAAAAAAGGGTGTTCCTCCCTCTGGCGAGAAAGTATCATAATCGAATCCTAATATCACATAAGCATAAAAAGCAAGAATGTTAGTGAGATTGTTCCTGTTTGATGTTTCATTAAATTCTAAAGGCTGAAATTCTACATAACGGCAATGAAAATCATTATCTTTGATATTAAGAACAGTGGATTCGTAACTGGAGTTGAAGATCGGACGGATTAACTGAACCTGTATGGATCCTTTAAACTCATCGGAAGATATCTGTTCATCTAATCTTATTAATATATTACACCTGATCTTTTCGTCATATGTGTAAATATGGTCTGTCCATTTCCTATTGTTTATGAATTCATATATATCACCCTGCATTGTCCGGAAAAGTTGCTGGTTAGCTCCCTGTATCCTTTGTGCAGAAACGGTAACATTGCACCTGAGTTCCTGGGAGAAAAGCGCTGTAGACGAAAATAATGTTATTAGTATTATTATAGCTTTCTTCATAAATACATACTTCAAAGAGATAAAAATATAAAAAAAATCATGTCTAAGAAAGGGGCATCATCGAATAAGTGAAATCATTTTTTTCACAATATCCTCTGCTACCTCCCTTTTACTTTTTAACTCAAAAGCTTCCCGATTATTGTATTTATCTATGATAGTTATTTTGTTGGTATCTTTACCGAATCCGGCTCCTTCTTCTTTTAGGGAGTTAAGCACAATGAAATCCAGCTTTTTCTTAATGATTTTCTTTTTGGCATTTTCTATCTCATTATTGTTTTCCAATGCAAATCCAACGAGGATCTGGTTATTTGTTTTTATCTCCCCAAGGGCGGCAGCAATATCTTTAGTCGGAACCAGATTGAGTGTAAAAGTCTTTGATCCGCGCTTCTTTTTTTGTGATTCATATTTTTCCGGAGAAAAATCAGCAACCGCAGCGGTCATGACAGCTCCATTACACTCAGGAAAATATTTAATACACGATTGATACATTTCCATAGCTGATTCAACACGTATGACTCTTATTTTTTTATTTTGAGTTGTGATTGAAACAGGTCCGGATACCAAAATAACTTCAGCCCCTTTTTCGGTCAGCTCTTCAGCTATGGCAAATCCCATTTTACCTGAAGAGTAATTACCTATAAAACGTACAGGATCTATTTTTTCATAGGTCGGGCCTGCTGAAACAAGGAACTTTTTATTCAGGAGTTTTTTTTTTCGTTCGAAGAATTTAATTAATTCTTCAAGTATAATTTCCGGCTCCTGCATCCGGCCTTTGCCTTTGAGTCCGCTCGCAAGCTGCCCTTCAACTGGATCAATAATGATGTTACCAAACTTTTTAAGTGTAGCGATATTTTGAGTGATGGAAGGATGGATGAACATGCCTGAATCCATGGCCGGGGCTATTAAGACCGGACATTTAGCTGAAATATATGTTGTTATCAGTATATTATCGGCAATTCCCCCTGCCATTTTACCAATAGTGTTTGCTGTTGCAGGAGCAATAATCATTACGTCTGCCCATAATCCCAAGTCTATATGGCTGTGCCATGTTCCGTCATCCGAGCCGAAAAACTGACTGATAACAGGTTTACCTGAAATGGCTGCCAAAGTAATCGGGGTAATGAATTTTTTTCCTGAAGGGGTTATTACTATTTGGACTTCAGCGCCTTCTTTTATTAGAAGGCGTAAAAGTACAACAGCTTTATATGCAGCTATGCTTCCTGTTATTCCGAGTATAATTTTTTTCCGTTCGAGCCTCATAGGCTTTTAATGTTTATATACTCTGTTTACTTTCCCGGGAAGGATTGCGATGGTAAATTTGTCCTGCCTCCAATTCCTGGTAAGCAATAAGAGTAGGTTTCGGAAGACGTTCATAAAATTTTGAAATTTCAATTTGTTCCCTGTTCTCGAATATTTCTTCCAGATTATCCGTAAATGAAGCAAATTCCTGAAGCTTCTGGTTAAGTTCTTCCTTTAATTCAGATGAGATCTGGTTAGCCCTTTTTGCCAATATCATAACTGTTTCATAAATATTACCCGTTTCCTGGGTCAATACCTCCAGATCGCGGGGAATAGTTGTCTGGGCTGCTTTTGTTTTCTTGTAATCCATATTTTAATTTATATTTGTTTCTTGCTGAGCATTGTAATCCAGCAGATCAGCAATAGTATCATAAAATTTGTCAACTTCTTTTCTATAGTCACTGTCAGGATATTCATCCACAAATGAAAAATACTCATCCAGAGCACTTGAAAGACGCTCTTCTTTTTTCTCTTCAATACTGTTTATTGCCAACAGGTATTTTGATTTAAGCAACATATACATCAATTTTTCCCGGTATTCAGAATCAGGATATTCTTGCAGGCTATTACTAATAGCTATCGAAGCTGCTTTATAATTATCCAGGTCATAATAAAGCTTGGCATTTAAATATGATTTATATACCAATTTGGATTGAAGTTCATCAATCAGTCTGTTGGCTTCATCGACTCTGTCACTGTAAGGATAAAGATTTATATATAATTGCAGCGACTCGATAGCTTCGCGTGTCACGGTTTGATCGAGGCGCGGCTTTGGTGACAACAGGTAAGAGCAATATCCCACCATGAATTGTGCTTCTTCATAGTATTGACTGCCGGGGAATTCTTTTAACAAGGTCTTAAAATAATGATTTGCCATTAAATAATCTTTTTGTCCCATCATGCTTTTTGCATAATAATAGTATATCTGGTCGGCCCTGCTCGTCCCCCTGTAAATATTTACTAATTCCTCAAAAAGTCCGCCGGCTTTAGCAAATTCTCCCGCCTCGTAATACTCTACGGCTTTTTTATATTTAAATTCGTAATCAGTACTTTTAAGAATTTTGTTGTAATCTCCGCATGCGGCCAAGATCAATAAAACTATTAAACCTGTACCGAATTTTTTTATTTTTCTTTTCATATTTATAAACATAGCGCAAAAATATACTTTTTTTGAATACTTTTAAACTTCATTATATGAATTTAACACATTTGCTAAAGTTTTAAAAAAGTTTACATTTGTACTTTAAATCTTTAAATCAAACAAAAGTGGATATATTTCAAAGGATAAGAGAAAATCAGGGAGATCTCGGGAAACATATGAAGAGGGCACATGGTTATTTTGCATTCCCGAAACTTGAAGGAGAAATTAATGCTCATATGCAATTCAGGGGTAAGAATGTTTTAACATGGAGTTTAAATAATTATCTTGGGCTTGGAAATCACCCCGATGTAAGAGAAGTTGATGCCGAAGCCGCAGCTAAATATGGTTTGGCTTATCCAATGGGTGCCCGGATGATGTCAGGCCATACATCTATGCATGAACAGTTGGAAAGAGAGCTGGCAGCCTTTGTTGGTAAGGAAGATGCTTTCTTGCTCAATTATGGCTATCAGGGAATGGTATCAATCATAGATGCGGTTTCGGGAAGGAATGATATAGTGGTATACGATTCCGAGTCACATGCATGCATTCTCGATGGACTCCGGCTTCATATGGGAAAAAGATTTGTTTACCTTCATAATAATATAGAGAAGCTTCGCAAGCAGCTTGAAAGAGCAACTATTTTGGCTGAGAAACAAGGGGGAGGTATCCTGGTCATAACTGAAGGTGTTTTTGGCATGTCGGGTGATCTTGGAAAACTTGACGAGATTGTCAGGCTGAAAGAAGAATTCCAGTTCAGATTATTGGTTGATGATGCTCATGGTTTTGGTACGATGGGAAAAACAGGAGCAGGGACACCCGAATTTTTTGGTGTATCGGATAAGGTAGATCTGCACTTTGCTACATTTGCAAAAGCCATGGCAGGTATAGGCGCATTTGTAGCCTCTGATACCGATGTTTGTTTTTATCTTCGTTATAACATGCGCTCTCAGACCTTTGCAAAATCATTACCTATGGCAATGGTTGTTGGGGCTTTGAAAAGGCTGGAAATGCTGCGTTCGGTTCCGGAGATTAGAGATAGATTGTGGGAGGTGGTAAAAGCATTGCAAAGTGGTTTAAAAGATGCAGGTTTTGATCTGGGTAATACCAATTCACCGGTAACACCCGTATATATGAAGGGGGGTGAAGCTGAAACAACAAATATGGTCTTCGATCTACGTGAAAATTACGGGGTATTTTGCTCGATAGTAGTGTATCCGGTGATTCCCAGAGGGGAAATCATATTACGGCTTATACCTACAGCTATGCATTCACTTGATGATGTAAATTACACTGTAAAAGCTTTTCAGCATGTCCGTAAAAAACTGGAAGAAGGAAAATATTCCAAAACCGAGTTTGCCAAGGTTGATGTGGATATGTAATTATGAATTTTTTTCAAGAAGATACCGTTCTGCATCTATAGCAGCCATGCAACCTGATCCTGCTGCAGTAACCGCCTGTCTGTATCTTGGATCTTGTACATCACCACAGGCAAATACACCATTTACATTTGTTTTTGTGGTTCCGGGGATAGTTATAATGTACCCTGTCTTGTCGGTTTCAAGATATTTTTGAAAAATATCTGAATTAGGTTTATGACCTATAGCAAGAAAGAAGCCGTCAATCTTAATCTTTACTTCTTGTTCATTTTTTTCTCCCTTGTTTTTAACGAGGGTTGCCCCCTCCACTACCCCATCACCAAATAATCCTTTGGTCTGATGTTTCCAGAGAATTTCAATATTTGGTGTTTTCTTAACTCTTTCAGCCATGATTTTAGAAGCACGAAAAACATTCCTGCGCACTATCATATATACCTTATTGCATAATCCTGAAAGGTACAGAGCTTCTTCACATGCTGTATCACCGCCACCCACAACAGCTACGTCTTTCCCGCGATAGAAAAATCCGTCGCATGTAGCGCAGGCTGACACCCCTCCGCCTGCATAGATTTTTTCATCTTCAAGGCCGAGGTACTTTGCAGTAGCTCCGGTGGCAATAATGACAGATTCAGCTTCAATGAGCTTTTTATCGTCAATCCATATTTTATGGATATCGCCGGAAAAGTCTGATTTTGTGGCTATTCCCCAGCGGATATCAGTGCCAAAGCGTTCTGCCTGCTTTTTAAAGTCCTCCATCATCACCGGTCCTGTAACACCTTCAGGGTATCCGGGATAATTTTCAACATCGGTAGTGGTAGTAAGTTGTCCCCCAGGCTCAAGTCCTTCGTATAACACGGGGTTAAGATTAGCTCTTGCTGCATAGATAGCTGCTGTGAATCCCGCCGGACCAGATCCTATGATCAGGCAATTCACGCGTTCAGCAACACCGGCCTGGTTCTCATTATTTTTTTTGTCGTCGTCTAAATTAATTGGTTTAAACATGGCTATATATATTCAAAGTTTATTGTCTTCAAATCTAAAAAAATTTTATTACAGTTTTACCTAACGCATAACTATATGACATGTTCATTTCATCTCATTATTATTGTTTATTTTAACGGTATGAGACAGAACTCGTCATTTATAATATTTTTCACCGTTTGAACGATAGTGCATGACTCGTTTAGCAGTTTTTCACCGTAGCAATAGCTATGCTTTGAAAATTTTATATTGTACTTTCCAATGTTAACATACACTGTAGAATTTTATGTCGATTCCATTTTATATATTCAGGTTTAAAATTAATAATCAGAAAAAAAATATTGATCATATACCTTTCCTGATATAGCAATTTACTTTTAAATTAATATTGGTAATTTAATCAGCCAAAAATTAGAAGGCTGGAAAACGCAGTGGCATGAAAAGCCTGCTGCAAACATGTAAGAACTCCCATCCTGTTTTAGTGGGGATAAGTGTAAGGTGAAATGATGTAATTATTTTTCCATTCGCCTTATTTATTTTTTCTGATCACAATCAATATAATTTTTTTTAAAAACATCAATTGTAGTAGCATATATTCGTTTTGTTCCAAAATTTTTTTCCTACTTTTATACCCGCAAAATTATTCGGGGTGTGGCGCAG
>CAZTAL010000131.1:0-96940 GCA_964611525.1 uncultured Prolixibacteraceae bacterium | reverse complement strand
AAATATTACACTTGATGAATTATATCAAAAAACACGAATAGAGCAATCAAACTTATCTCATATTTTCAATTTAGATCACGGAATTGGAATCAAACGTCTCTTTAAAATCACCGATGCTCTCGATCTTAATATTACATTAAGCACAAAGGACGGTGAAAAATTTGACTGGGGCAAACTTAAAAGTGAGGCGCGAAAGAACTACAAATAAATCAATTGAAATAAAAAATATAATTGGCACAAATTCAGCCATTTTACCGGCACAGATAATAATATACACACTAATAGCAATTGAGCTATCAAAAAAAAGAGGGCGGTAAATTTTACCAACCCTCTTAATTCAAATGTTGTTATTCTGGCAACGAATAACATATCAAAGTTAGTAATATTTTTTTATATGAAAAGTAACTTAAATTTAATCGGTCGGCCAATGGTCGGCCAAAATGATAAATGAAAGTGTTTAAAGCGTTTAATTACATATACTTATAATATTTCTTTGTAGTCCCACCTGGAATCGAACCAGGATCTATAGTTTAGGAAACTACTATTCTATCCGTTGAACTATGGGACCATTTAAATTTTTATGGATTGCAAAAGTAATTAAAAACCATATTACCGGCAAATTATATAAAACCTAAATATCTAAAGTGGGATTGTCATGAAGTTCTAAAGTGTGCGTTAATATTGGGAAGCGTAATAAAAAATTTTGCAATGAGCATTTCTAAAAGTGGCGTGCAATGTAGAACTGTAATAGATTTTAATTTTAGATTTTTAGGTAAAATATTAAGTAGTGGGTATAAAAATTAATTTTATAAGAATAAATATTTGTTTAAACAAAAATAATAATTAGTTTTGAGACGATTTTGTGAATATATTATGAGTTTAACTTCTTTATATAACTGTAACTGGTGGTGGCATAACTTTATTAAGTCTGCGTAAACATCTGTTATTGAATATAAAGACCAGGAAAGGGATTTGTTGTTTACGCAGCAAATCCCTTTCTTTTTTAAGAACATTAATCAAAAATAATTGAATTATGACAAAACAAAAGAAAATTTTTCTTGAAGAATCGGAAATGCCTAAGCAATGGTACAATTTGGCGCCTGATCTGCCGCATCCTCTTAATCCTCCTCTGGGACCTGATGGTAATCCAATTACACCGGAAATGCTGGCACCTGTTTTTCCAATGAATCTGATTGAACAGGAAGTTAGCCAGGAGAGATGGATTGATATTCCGGAAGGGATAAGAGAGTTATTGGTAAGATGGCGTCCAAGTCCACTGGTACGTGCCTACGCTCTGGAAGAGGCCATTGGTACTCCCGCAAAAATTTATTATAAGAATGAGGGTGTATCGCCTCCCGGAAGTCACAAACCTAATACCGCGGTAGCACAAGCATGGTATAATAAGGAGTTTGGTATTAAGAGTTTAACTACAGAAACCGGTGCTGGTCAGTGGGGTAGTGCACTTGCGTTTGCGTGTGCAATGTTAGGGCTTGAATGTAAAGTATTTATGGTACGTGTGAGTTTCGATCAGAAGCCATTTCGTAAAATGATGATGAATACATGGGGTGCAACATGTATTGCCAGTCCGAGCGAAGAAACGCAGGCGGGCCGTAATATTCTTGAAAAATTTCCGGATACTCCGGGTAGTTTGGGAATAGCTATTTCTGAAGCAATTGAAGCTGCGGTAACTGATCCTGCCGGTCAAACCCGTTATTCTTTAGGATCTGTTTTGAACCATGTGATGCTTCATCAGACTGTTATAGGACTTGAAGCTAAAAAGCAGCTTGCTAAAGTGGGCATTAAAAATCCTGATGTTGTAATAGGATGTTGTGGTGGTGGTAGTAATTTTGCCGGAACGTCGTTTCCTTTTATGTATGAAAAGATGCATGGAGCTGATATAAAGATAATAGGAGTTGAACCCTCTAGTTGTCCGACGCTCACCAAAGCTCCTTTTGTTTATGATCATGGAGATGTGGCTAAAATGACACCTCTTCTGCCAATGTACAGTCTTGGCCACTCATTCATTCCTGCACCTATACATGCAGGAGGGTTGAGATATCACGGCATGGCTCCTCTCGTGAGTGCTGCTTTAAAAGAAGGATTAATGGAAGCTCAGTCTCTTCATCAAACCGAGTGTTTCGAAGCAGGATTGCTTTTTTCTAAAACCGAAGGGATAATTCCGGCACCCGAAACAAACCATGCTATTGCTTCTGTTATCCGGGAAGCTAAGCAAGCGAAAGAGCAAGGTAAAGAGAAGGTTATATTATTTAATTTCAGCGGGCACGGCCTTATGGATTTGGCAGGATATGAAAAGTTTCTGGGAAATGAGCTTGTTGATTATGAATATCCGGATTCGGCAATAGCTGAAAACCTTAAGGATATTGAAGGATACCCTTTACCTAAGTAGTGGGGACTAAAAAAATGCGAATACTAACTCATCACTGACATTGTGTTTTATTAATTCCAGCGATTGACGGATATCTTCATAATTATGCCTCTTCTTTTTGAGAATGGTTATTAATAAAGAAGATTCCTCATCGCTGAAGAAATTTCCGGAAACCGTAATTTCAGTTATTGATCCTTTTTCTGTTTTTAATTTTATTATCAGCCGTTTCCTGTCAATGTCAGTTATATTATTGAAGGAATATTTTGGAGAATAACCATAGTTCCAGTTCCATGTCATAAATTTTTCTTTTGCAAGCCTTTGTATTTCATTATGATCTTTTAAGGTTAATTTATATAACGAGGATTCAGGTTTTTTTAGCTGATCATTAATCATGAATGTAGTGAAATCATTCACCGACCAATTGTTATCGAGAAAAGGAGCAATATTGGATACATTGCCGGGGCGTGATTTTACTGCTTTATCCTGATATTTGACCTTTACAGGAACATTAAGTGCATGTCCGAGATTTTTTAGGTTTGAATTAAAGAGCAGGGTACCATGGTGCAGAACTCGGTTTTTATGTATATGCTCAGCATTTCCGGAAATTTTTTTTTCATTGATCAGAAGGTCGTTATGCCCTGAGGGTGTAACTTTAATATTTAGTTTTGATAGTGAGTCAATAACAGGTCTGGTAAAAATATTGAAATTTATTTCTGCAGGGTCTTTTATATTTTTTATGAAAGTGAAATTAACATTGCCGGAATCGTGAAAAACAGCACCTCCGCCGGAAATCCTGCGGGCAACTTTGATATTGTTTTTTATAACAAAGGGATAGTTTATCTCTGCAAGCGTATTTTGATGTTTTCCAACAACAACAGTGTCAGTGCTTTGCCAAATTAAAAAAATTTCTTCAGAAAAATTTTTCAGTAAATATTCCTCAGCAGCAAGGCAAAAAAAGGGATCGTTATTATTAATATGTATGCAAAGCATGGACAATATGATATATTTATTTAGAGGGGATAAATATAAAAAATACTCTGAAATAAGATTAGGCAGATGTAATTCTTTATCATTACTGTCCGGGTAAAAAATAATTATTGGGCTAAAGCCCTTATTTGATGAAGTATTTTTAGCCCCGGCATTAATGCCGGGGTAACAAATAAATTTATATTAAACGGGCTTCAGTCCAAATTATAATACTATTGAAAACAAAATAGTTAGTGAATTAAGAGTTTTTTTAAAAACAAGAGTTAATAATTTACCCGGATAACAATGATTCTTTATTTTTAATTTTTTTATGGTAGCATATTTTATAGGTAATAAGTGTAATTTTTTTTAGGATTTTAGAATTCCAGAATGATTCCGATGGTAGGAAGTACTGTCCCTGTAGTATTTTCAACCCGTTTTAATTCGTAGCGTGTTCCGTTATCAGTTAGTATGTACTGGCCGTTTGTATCTTTTTCGCGGACAATTATGTCGTTTTGTTCTGCCTGATAATTATATATATTTTGAATATCGACATAAAATTTTGCAGTAAGATTATCAAGGTAATAAGCTTTATCAATTCGTACATCGAGCTGATGAAAGGGCTTGAATCTTTTTGAGTTTAGCTGGTCGTAATCCAGATACGGACCTCCTGAAGCATTCCATGCTGATACAAGGGAACTTCTCGATATATCATAGGGCGTGTAAGGTAAGCCACCTACAAATCTCCATCTGGCTCCGGCACGCCATCCTTTATTTAGTTCTTTGGTGGTTGTGAGGTTAAGAAGATGTTTTGAATCCCAGTTAGTAGGAATGTATTCGCCTGCCGGATCCAGGAATTCACTCCGTACAAGGGTATAGGATAGATTAAAGTTAAAGCCGTCAGATGTGTTGATCCTGGTTTGAAATTCAGCGCCATAAGCACGGCCTTCTGACTTTGAAATCACTTCTTCATCGCCCACAACGCCGAAATCTGCGCCCTTATTGGCAAGACTAATTTTATCCTTAACTGAAAATGGATAGTCGCCATAGCCTTTCCAAAATCCTTCCAGTGAATAAATTATATTGTTAGACGGCTTGTATTCCAGTCCCCCGATAAGCTGATCGACCGAAATATACTTAAGATCGTTTTGTTTGTTTATGAATATTCCGTCTTGTTTATAACCCAGCGAAGTATATGGAGGCAGTTGGTAATACCTGCCGGTGTTAAAATTCAGATTCCATTTATCAGTTAAACTATAAGAAGCAGAAAAACGTGGAGAGAATTGATCCGTCAGATTATTCATGGTTTCTGAAAAATTGTTGGCATCTGCTCTTATTCCCAAAGAAAGGGATAATCTTTCGGATAATAAATTTTTACTGGCTTGGGCAAAGATTCCCCATTTAACTATGTTCAGAGAGGTATTATAATTGATATTAAGCACTTCGTCATTGTAAAATCTTTCTTGTTGTGTAGTATTTTTATAGGTGACAATATCAAGATTTAATCCTGCATTAAATTTATAACCTTTAGTTCTTGTAGTATTTTCAAAGCGTAATTTGTTTTCAATTTCTTCGGAAGAATAATCCAGTATTTTATTATCTTCGGAACTGTCATCATTGTTTAAATATTTATAAGCCCCATTATTAAGATGACTGCGGCTTATAATCAGTGTTTGATAACTTTTTTCTCTGAAATGTTTATAAATAGCTCCAAGAGTATAGTTCCATTGTTCATTGACGGGTAACTGGCTTAATATAAATCTTTGCTGTTCATCAGGATTTTCAATTCCTAAGTTTAATTTATTTATATCCAGAGCTCCGAGACCAATGAAAGTGAGTTCATTTTTTTTATCCAGACGTGAACGCACTTTAAATTGCATATCGGTAAAATTAGGGAGGAATGGAAGTTCTAAAACGCTGAACAGGAATTGCAGATAAGAACGCCGGACAGAGAATGTATATGTTGTTTTGTCACCTACCGGTCCGTCAAGCGTGGCGGCGACTTCTGAGGCACCTAAAGTTCCCTGAAATTTTAATTTTTCATCATTACCGTCCACCTGGAAAAATTCCAGCACCCCGCTTAATGCATTTCCCCGGTTAGCAGGGAAGGCTCCGGAGTAATAATTAACTTCTCTTATGAAGTCGGCATTTATTATACCAACAGGTCCACCTGAAGCTCCCTGTGTAGCAAAATGATTAATAAATGGTACCTCTACGCCATCCAGATAAAAACGGCTCTCCGAAGGCCCGCCTCCCCGGATAATGATATCATTGCGAAATGCAGGAGTAGATTGAACTCCAGGGAAGGATTGAATGACTTTAGAAATATCACGGTTAGCACCCGGACTTTTTTCAATTTCACCGATTCCTATGTTTTTAAGAGAGACAGGGCTTTCTATTGTTTTCCTAAAAGGAGAGGCAGTAACTGTAACTTCTTCTATTTGCTCACTTTTTTCTTCCATCTGTATTTCAATGAAATTAGTATTTGCCACACTAACTTCTATTTCAGGGGAAAGCACTGTTTTATAGCCTATAAAAGAAGCCTCAATACGTATAAACCCCGGTTCAAGTCCGTTAAGAGTGAAATAACCGTCCAGATCCGTTATAGTGCCTGTTACTGTTCCCGTAACAACTATATTGACAAAGGGAAGGGGTTCATTGTTAACTGCTTCCACAACACGGCCTCTCAATGAGGCCTCTTGTGCAATAATCGGCAGTGGCAGTATTAATAAGAAGAATACTTTAATGAATTTCATATATTTAAAATTTTATAATCTGATAATAATTTTGTTGGCAATATCTTTTGCTGTAGTAAGGGTGGTAAGATCAGTGAATAATTCGCCTGTTTTTCCTGTAGGATGACTGTGGCCAATAGGATTTAAATGGTATTCCTTTTCGGTTTCAGCGGGGTCAACTGTAACAGAATATACTATAGCCGGTTGCAGAGACCCGTAATAATTATTATTCTCCGGGAATTTATTGTTGCTCCAGTAACGGTTTGAGTCCCAGGCCTGATTTATCTCCATAAGAATTTTGAATTTTTTATTTCCAGAATAACTGGTGGCAGTTTGCAGATTAAAATTTGAAGTTGGAGTTGCTGATGTCAGGGCATCCGGTACGGCTGTTTCAGGTGAAGGGATATATAGTCCGTCTGGAGCTTTTATGCCTCGTTTATGCGACCAGTAAGGTAAGGTAGCGGGACGGCGGACTTCACCTGGCTCATTTTTCCATCTTCTGGGCTTTATTTCTCCGTAGGCGAATTTTCCTTTGGCTACGTAGTTTGTAACATATAATGTTTCGATGTAATTGCCTTCAATGTCTTCAGTCCAGATAGCAAAACTGGGATGATTGAACGATTTACCTTTCAGAAAAGTAATTTCAATGTTTCGTTTCGGATTATCAGGGGCAGTTCTTAATGTTACCTTTTCTGAATCAACTTCGCGTTGTGAAACACAGGCTACAGCTATAAAAAATGGTATTAGTAAAAGATATTTTTTCATCTGTTTATATTTTTTGACGCTGATTCATAATAATATAAAAGTAATGTATTTAATTCATTTGTAATTTGTGAACAACAGTTATTATTTACCCTTGAACTTTTTTCGGGATTAGGTCATTTTTCTTAGAATTTAATTAACTTAACAATATATAGTCAAAAATGTTGAGCTAACGCATATTTATAATTTTACATTTTATATTTTTAAGTATTACTTTCCGGAGAAAAAATAGTTTTTGGGTTAAAGCCCTTGTTTGATACAGTATTCTTAGCTTTGGCATTAATGCCGGAGCAACAAATAAATTTATATTAACCGGTCTTCAGTTCAAATTATAATACGATTGAAAATAATATATTTAATCAATTAAGAGTATAAAAATAGTAAGAGTTGATAATTTGTCCCTGACAACAATGATTTTTAGGTTTCAATTTTTTTTTGTATTTGTGTAAACAGAATTAATTTTGAGGAGTATGAGTTTGGTTTAGTTTGAAAAAAGTGCCATGTGCTCTTTTTAGAGAAGTTATTAAAAATTTTTGATCTGTTTTTAAACTGGTTATAGAAGAAATAAAGGTTTATTAATAAGAATTTTAGTTTTTTACTGAGTTCAATATTAAATTTTAGTATGAAATGAGGGTAGTAGTACAAAAAGTATCAGAAGCGAAAGTTATAGTAGATGATGAAGTGGTTTCATCGATTGATAAGGGCTTGTTGGTTTTAGTAGGAATAGAAGATAGTGATAATGATCAGGATATTGACTGGCTTGTAAATAAAATTTTACGATTGCGGATATTTAATGACGATAAAGGAATAATGAACCTGTCGGTGGTGGATGTATTGGGTGATATTATCGTTGTTAGTCAGTTTACCCTTCATGCTAATACAAAAAAAGGTAACAGACCCTCATACATCAGAGCATCTAAACCGGATTTTGCTATACCTATGTATAAAAAATTTGTACAAAAAATTGAAAATGAAATAGGTAAAAAGGTTGGTACGGGAATTTTTGGTGCTATGATGAAAGTTACATTAACTAATGATGGTCCGGTAACAATAATCATTGATTCAAAGCAAAAGGATTTTTAATATTTGTTGAGTTAATTCTATGAGCTTGTACTGCTTATTAAAAGCTGACTTTCAAATGATACTTCATCAACTCTGGTGCACGGTTGATCATGAGACTTATTATCAGATTATTTATTCCGGGTAGTAATATAATCCATCAGGTCAATTAATGAATCCCTTGATTCTTCTTCAGGAAATTCCTTTAAGGCATTAATAGCTTTTTCTTTGAAATAATTCATTTTATTGGTGGCATATTCAAGACCTCCATTTTCGGATACCAGCTTTATTAGTTGTTTGACTATTACAGAGTTGTTATTTTTTCGTTTAATAAGTCTCAGTATACGTTTTTTCTCATGTGAATCAGAGTTGTTAAGGATATAAATTAGAGGAAGAGTTATTTTTTTTTCTTTAATATCGTTTCCTATGGGCTTACCGATTAATCCCTTTTTTTTATAATCGAAGATGTCATCTTTAATTTGAAAGGCTATCCCTGCATCCTGTCCGATACTATACATTTTTTCAATGATTTTTTTATTATCAGTTACTGAGGCGGCTCCGATAGCCATACTTACTGCTATTAATGACGCTGTTTTTTTTCTGATTATTTGAAAGTAAGTTTCTTCATCGATGTCGAGTTTGCGACTTTTTTTTATCTGTAATATTTCTCCTTCACTCATATCCTGTACGGCTCGCGAGATCAGTGTGAGAAAATCATATTTTTTATTTTTCAGTTGCAGTAGCAATCCTTTGGCCAGGATATAATCTCCTACTAACACAGCTAATTTGTTTTTCCAAAGAGCATTTATGGAAAAAGCGCCTCTGCGTTCATACGATTCGTCAACAACATCATCGTGTATAAGCGTTGCTGAATGCAGAAGTTCTACCGAGCAGGCAGCTAATTGGGAAAATTCATTTGGATGACCATGTAATTTTGCAGATAGAAAAACGAACATAGGCCTAAGCTGTTTACCTTTTGTCCGGTAGAGAAAATTTAATATAGTTCCCAAAAGGGGAACATCACTTTTTAATGCATTTTTAAAATATGTTTCAAATGATTTTAATTCCGCATCTATAGTAGATTTTATTTTTTTTATTTTTGTCATTTACGTTGTTCTGTATAAACTAAATAGCGAACATAGGATATTTAGTTGAAAAAAGACTTGTTTTATACTGAATTTTTTTAACTAAATTAATCCATAATATAATTTTTAAATATTTATATATTTGTATTATTATAAATTAATGTATGATGGCGGAAATTAATAAGTTGGATAATAGCAGCTTGGAAATTGCGGCGAATATGCTGAAGGCAATGGCTCATCCAATGCGCATTGCTATTCTAAAGTATTTGGAAGGTGGCAAAAAGTTAACCGTTTCAGAAATTCATGAATTACTTAATATTGAACAATCAACAACTTCACATCATTTAGGGATTTTAAAGGATAAAGGTGTATTGTGTTCAAAACGTGAAGGGAAAAACACGTATTATTATTTAAAGCATGAAATTTTAAGCCAGATAATCGATTGTATCCAAAAATGTACTTGTGAATAGTATAAGAGGTATTTTATTTATAACCTTTTTTCTATTTCTTTGAAAGTTTTCATGCTCTCTTCAGCAATAAATTTTCCTCCAGGAGAAAAATCAAAAACTTCTACCGAAACCCATTTATTATATTTTAATTCTTTAAGTTTTTTGATAACTGAAATAAGTTCAACCGGAATGTCGTCATGCATTACTACAGAGCCATTCATATTCTGGACATGAATATGATGGATATATTCATAATATTTTTCGATTAACTCGGTTTTTGGCTCGGTTTCATCGAGTGTATTATGAAAATCGAACATTGAGCTAATTGCAGGGTGGTTAATTTTTTTCACTACCTCAACTGCTTCTTTTACAGTATTGACGACTTCAGTCTGGTTTTTTGATAATGGCTCTATCAGTATTTTGACATCTCTTTCTTTTGCATGATCAGCCACCTTTGCCAGTCCATCTGCAAAGTAGTTTGTAGATTCTTTGATTGATAATCCGCTGGTTGTACCTCTCTGGGCGGGAGAACCGAATACCATAACTTCACCGTTCAGATCACCGCAGAAATCAATTAATTTATTTAGGTAATCAATTGATTTATTGCGAATTTGATCGTCAAGTGTCGTAAAATGAAGCCCTTCCGGTGGGGGTGTTAACAACCAATGTAGTCCTGCACACTTAATACCGGCATTTTTCATGTTCTGAACCATTTGTTTACGCTTCTCACTGGTGATTTCCTGCACTCCTTTTTCAACTAATGTAAAAGAAGCTATTTCAACTCCATCATATCCTGCTTCTCCAATGATGTCGCATTGCTCGGGCCAGCTATATTCTTTAAGCACTTCATTGCATAGTGCATATTTAAAAATATTTTTTTGTTTATTACCACACGCAACCGGTAATCCTGCAATACCTACTGCACTTAAAGCTGCAGCAGACTTCTGAATAAATTCTCTTCTATTATAATTCATCTGAATATAATTAAATTAAATGTTTATAAATCAATTTGTTAATCAGTTAAGGTTTTTTAAATTTTTATCTCATATGCTCGTTTCATTCTCTTTTATGAGGGTACCACTAAAATTTAATTACACCCTTATTTGAGTTTCATCTGTATTTCATTTTATTATGGTCTATCACTGGTACCTCCCGACAATTCCTGAAATAATCCATTTAAGAATTATATATTTTTATTACAAATTTAATTTAAATAATTTAAATGTAATAATGAGGGAAATATATAGTAGCCATTCATTAGCCGATTGTCTCTGCCTATTTTTCATGATTTGTTTTTATTGTTTTTTAATTATGAGCCAAAGTTAATATTATATGAGTGCATTTTCATTGTTTTTATTGCATAATTAGTTAATTATCACCGGGATTTTAATATAAATTTTCGACTGTAACAAGTTTTGATTTAGTCAAAGACGCTAAGAATGAAGAGTTTTATATTATACTATTCAAACAAACATTTATAATTAGAATAATATATATCAGGATAGAGGGATTGATAAATACTGGAATAAAAAATCAACTTATTTTCAGAATTATGTACTACATTTGAAGGATTAAATTTTATTACCACATAGTAAACAGGGTAAATCATTACCACTAAAGATGAATTAAGAGATCATATTATTGATGAAAGAAGATGGGAATTTTGGTATGAGGGCCATAGGAGACGTGACTTGTTGCGCATGGGGAAATTTATTGAATATGCTCAAAAAAGAGGAGTAGAAAATGCACAAGATTTCCATAAAAAGTTTCCTTTTCCACAGTATGCAATTGAGGCAAATCGTCTATTGGAACAAAATCCGGGATACTAAAATTAATAACAATGAAACATTTAATAATTATATGGTTTAGTTTGGCAAGTATTTTGGCTTACGCTCAAAAACCTAATGTTTTAATTGTGTTGACAGATGACCAGGGGTATGGAGAATTTTCATGTAATGGTAATCCAATAGTTCGTACTCCTAATATAGACCGACTCGCGAGTGAGGGGATCAGGTTTACAGATTTTCATGTAGCTCCTATGTGTACGCCAACCCGGGGAGAGTTGTTAACCGGATTTGATGCTTTTCGAAATGGCGCTGTAAATGTAAGTAGTGGCCGTGCACTTCTTAAGGCTAATTTGCCTACAATGGCTGATATGTTTAAAGCAGCCGGTTATAGGACGGGGATTTTCGGGAAATGGCATTTGGGGGATAATTATCCTTATCGTCCGCAAGATAGAGGATTTGACGAGACGTTGTGGTTTCCATCCTCCCATATTAACAGTGTTCCGGATTATTGGAATAATGATTATTTTGATGATACATATATGCATAATGGTAAGCGTGAAAAACACAAAGGTTATTGTACTGATGTTTTTTTTAATGAGGCTATAAAGTGGATGAGAAATAATTCAAAAACAGATAAGCCTTTTTTTACCTATATTCCATTAAATGCAGCTCATTCACCTCATTTTGTTCCGGATAAATATCGTGAATCAATACGAAAATCAATCGGGGAACATCCTGAAATGTTTAAGGACATTACTGAACCAAGAAAAAAGGAACTGGTGAGTTTCCTGGCCATGGGGAGTAATATCGATGAAAATATTGGAAAACTGTATCAATTTTTAGAGGATAATAATCTGCTTGAAAAAACAATTCTGATTTTTTTTACGGATAATGGAAGTACTTTTGGAGCTGATTATTATAATGCTGGCATGAAAGGCAGAAAAACACAATTATGGGAAGGTGGTCACCGGGTACCTTTATTTATAAAGACGCCCCCTGGTCTATGTAAACAGCCTGCTACTATAGACGAGTTATGCCAAGTTCAGGACTTATTGCCGACTTTAGCATCAATGGCCGGAATAAATAAAAATCAAATACCAAAGAATCTTGATGGGGTAAATTTGTTACCGCTTATTAATGGGAAGAAAAGACAGTTAAAGGATCGAATGCTTGTGATCAATTATAGCAGAATGCCGACTTTTAAAGTTAATTATACAACTGATAATCCCGCAATACCACATAAAGATGGAGCTGGCGTTCTTTGGAGAAACTGGCGATTTCTTGAAAACCGTGAGCTATATGATATCTCCTCTGATCCACATCAGGACACTGATATAGCTTCTGATCATCCCGAGATAGTAAAACAAATGAGAAAGCATTTAAATAATTGGTGGGATAGTGTTAAAGGTGATGTTATGGAAGTTCAACGGGTTGTAATCGGGAATGACAAAGAAAATCCCAGTTTGCTAACTTCTTGTGAATGGCTTAATGTATTTGTTGATCTGCAAAAACAGGTCAGGATGGGAGTTAAAAAGAATGGTGTTTGGCATGTATTTGTTGACCAACCAGGTGAGTATGAATTTGAGCTACGGCGCTGGCCTCGTGAAGCCGGATTTACTTTGCGGGAGGGTTTACCTGCAAAAAAGGTAACTGACGGTGTGCTTATAGAAGGGGTGTCATTACCAATATATTTCGCTAAAATAAAAATTGGTGATAAAGAACAATCCATATCAGTTGATGAATCACACAAATCTGTAACTTTTAAATTTAAATTGGAAAAAGGGGAAAATACTATTCAAACATGGTTCATGGATGATAAAAAAGAATCTATTTGCGGAGCGTACTATTTATATGTAAAAAGACTATAGGTAATAATAAAAATAAATTACTAAATTAAATTAAGAGATTCTCAAATTATTTTTTAAATAGTGTGAACTATTTTAAATTGCAAATTTTATTTTAAAGTTTAATTAAATGATGTATGTATGAATAAATTATATTTGTTAACTATGCTATTATTTCTGTGTATGGTTAATCATGGTCAAACTTTTCCGGAATTGGATGAAACTTTTCGTATAAATCAATTAAAACCACCTACAGGCAAAGTACGAATGGTTTTGGATACTGATACTTACAACGAGGTGGATGACCAGTTTGCTCTGGCCTATGCATATCTGTCCAAAGAAAAAATACAACTCGAAGCTATTTATGCAGCACCATTTCATAATGCACGCTCAGAGGGTCCTGCTGATGGAATGGAAAAAAGCTATCAGGAAATTTTAAGGTTATTAAAAATGTTGGATAAATCACCGGACGATTTCGCATTTCGGGGTTCTGACCGTTATCTTGAAGATATAGCAAAACCTGTACGCAGTCCTGCGGCAATGGATCTTGTAAAAAAGGCTATGAAAAGCAGTCCGGAAGATCCGCTTTATGTTGTACCAGTGGGCTGTATTACAAATATTGCTTCTGCTATTTTAATAGAGCCTAAAATTATTGAAAATATTGTAATAGTATGGTTAGGGGGTAACGGATTGAATTGGCCACACCAAAGAGAATTTAATCTTATGCAGGATGTTCTAGCAGCAAGAGTAATTCTTAATTCGGGAGTGCCTTTGGTAATAATGCCTTGCCGGCCTGTAGTATCTCATTTTCATACTACCATTCCGGAATTGAAATATTATTTTGAAGGGAAAAACGAATTGTCAGATTACCTGTATAACATCGTGGTGGAATACAGCAAAGGCCGTGATGCGTATTCAAAAGTTATCTGGGATGTTACCGCAGTAGCATGGCTGGTAAATTCGTCATGGATACATACTAACTTGGTGCACAGTCCGGTATTGACTGATCAGGTAACTTTTAGCGTTGATCGGTCAAGACATTTCATACGTATGGCAGAATCGTTGAACCGTGATGCCATTTACAAGGATTTATTCAAAAAAATCTCAGATTAGATAATATTACATTTGTTATTAATTTTTAGTATAATAATTTATGTGGAATAGAAAGCCGAATTACATTTTAAGCTTTATTATTTTATTTTTTTTTGCTTCTTACATATTTATTGGTTGTAGTGGTACAAATAATAAATTAGAAAATACTAATAATGAAACTGATGTTCCCAATATTATTTTTGATACTGATATCGGTGGAGATTATGATGATGTTGGTGCCTTGGGTATGCTTCATGCTTTGGCAGACAGTGGGGAAATAAAAATATTGGCAACTATAGCTTCTAATTTAAGTCCGTTGGTTGTGCCAAGTATAGAAGTGATAAATACATTTTTTGGCCGGCCTGATCTTCCAATAGGCTCTCCGAAAACACCTGGAGTCAATCAGAATTCAAGAGAACTACATTGGCCGGACTCTTTAATAAAATATTATCCTCATCATTATGATAGTACAGCGGAGGCGCCAGATGCAGTTAAGATATATAGAGAGGTTTTATCACAACAACCTGATACATCTGTCACTATCGTGACTGTAGGATTCATGACCAATTTAAAAAATCTTTTATTATCTGAACCGGATTCAATATCTCCCCTCTCAGGGCAAGGATTAGTGGCTAAAAAAGTAAAACATTGGGTTGCTATGGCGGGAAAATTTCCATCAGGGAAAGAAACGAATGTAATAAGAGACCCTTTGGCCTCCAAATACGCAATTGACAATTGGCCTACTCCGATTATTTTTAGTGGTTTTGAGATAGGATTGCAGGTTTTGACCGGATTGCGCTTAATAAAAGAGGGTCCTAAAGATAGTCCAATCAGAATGGCTTATGCAATAAGTATTCCCAAAAGACCTAATGATAAAAATGGTAGAATGAGTTGGGACCAGACAGCATTATTAGTTGCTGCAAGAGGATTCAAGCCTTACTATACATTTAAAAAGGGTTACTGTGTGACTAGTCCTGATGGTAGCAATAGTTGGGAAAATGATCCAAATGGCAAACACAAATATATTGTACAAAAAATGTCGCCGGATTCTGTTGCTTTTGAAATAGAAAGCTTAATGATGCATGCTCCCTTAAAACATAAGTAATAATAAAAGCACAAATCAAATTATGAATCAACAAAATATACTTGTAATTGGAAGCTTGAATACTGATATGGTAGTTAGAACAGAAAAAATTCCGGTTCCCGGTGAAACTGTATTGGGTAAAGATTTTTTTATGAATACCGGAGGTAAAGGAGCCAATCAGGCAGTTGCTGCTTCCAGACTTGGGGGGAATGTGAGCTTTATTGGGAAAATCGGAAACGATATTTTTGGTGAAAGATGCTTACAATCTTTAAAGGAAGAAGGGATTGAAACAAGTTTTGTGGAAATTGATGATAATATACCTAGTGGGATAGCTATAATTGCAGTGGACAAACAGGGAGAGAATTCCATAGTAGTGGCACCCGGTTCAAATTATAAATTAAGTACGGATGATATTGAAAAAGCTTCTGCACTGTTTGATACTAACGAGTTCATTTTAATTCAACTTGAGATTCCTATGCAAACGATTGAGCATATTGTTAATAAAGGTAGCAAACTGGAAAAAAAAATCATTCTTAATCCTGCTCCGGCAAGTGTACTAAATGAGGAGCTCATGAGTAAACTTTATATAATCACACCAAATGAAACCGAGGCGGAAATTTTAACAGGTATAAAAATTAATGATATAGAAACGACCAAAGAAGCTGCTAGTTGTTTATTGGGGAAAGGGGTAAAGAATGTAATCATCACATTGGGGGATAAAGGAGCTTTAGTGATGACTGATAAAATATGTGAAATAGTGCCCACTCCTAAAGTTGATGTAGTGGATACAACAGCCGCAGGTGATACTTTTAATGGTGCACTTGCTGTTGCTCTTACTGAAGGGAAAGATATATTAAATGCGACAAATTTTGCATGCAGGGCTGCTGCTATTTCAGTTACACGTATCGGTGCGCAAATATCAATGCCTTGCCGGACAGAAGTGCAGGAGCAGTAATATATTTTGTAAAAAAAATCATATTAAATTAAATTTAAATACTATGTATATCGTTTCGTCTTACTATGTAGCAGTTATTTTATGTCTTGTAACTATGATCTGTTGGGGTTCTTGGGCCAATACCCAAAAATTGGCACAGAAAAGCTGGCGTTTTGAACTTTTTTACTGGGATTACGTTTTGGGCGTAGTTTTATTATCATTACTTTTTGCATTTACATTAGGCTCTTTTGGAGAGGGAGGAAGATCATTTATTAAAGATTTGTCACAGGCAAATTGGGGGAACGTATTTTATGCCTTTACTGGAGGAATTATTTTTAATGCGGCAAATATTTTAATTGTGGCTGCAATGGCTATAGCAGGGATGTCAGTTGCTTTTCCCGTCGGCATAGGTTTAGCTCTGGTGCTGGGTGTGTTAATAAATTATGTTGCCACACCCCATGGAAATCCTGCCTGGCTTTTTACAGGTGTGGCATTGGTGACCCTTGCTATAATTATCGATGCTGTAGCATATAAAAGAAAAGCTTCCAGTGCAAATAAGGTGCCTGCTAAGGGATTACTCCTTTCAATAGCAGGAGGTATTTTAATGTCTTTGTTTTATCGTTTTGTGGCCCGTTCAATGGCACTAAATTTTGAAAATCCGGAAGATGGATTTTTAACTCCTTATACCGCTGTTGTGGTTTTTTCGCTGGGTGTTTTAATAAGTAATTTTCTTTTTAATACTATATTGATGAAAAAGCCTATTGAAGGAGAAGCTGTTTCATATAATCAATATTTTTCAGGTTCTTTAAAGGAACATTTAACCGGAATAATGGGTGGTGTGATCTGGGCAATAGGCATGTCTTTCAGTATTATAGCTGCCGGAAAGGCTGGATTTGCAATATCTTACGGATTAGGACAGGGTGCAACATTGGTAGCTGCATTATGGGGTGTATTCATCTGGAAAGAATTTAAAGGAATCAAAAGTGTAAATAAGTTATTGATAGCAATGTTCCTTTTCTTTATAACAGGATTAGGATTAATAATTTATGCAGGCACTTAATCGGATTTAATGTGATAAGATTAAATTCATTTTTTAACTTAGGTAATAAGTGTATTGCTTATAAATGAGGTTGTTACTAAAAAAGTTAAATGATAGTCTGTGTTTTTGTAAAATAATAACACTTTTTTATGATGACAGAAAAAATTTTGTTACTATATGATTAATTTGATAATCAGATGGAATTAGTATTTGCTACTAATAATCAAAACAAAATAAAGGAGTTACAGGCTTTATTGGGAAATCATTTTAAGATTTTCAGTCTTAATGAGATTGGTTGCAATGAAGATATTCCTGAAGATCAGCCTACCCTCGAAGGTAATGCCAGTCAGAAGGCTTTCTATGTTTATGAGAAATATGGTTTTTCTTGTTTTGCCGATGATACGGGTCTGGAAATTGAGGCACTGAACGGTGCACCAGGTGTCTTTTCAGCACGGTATGCAGGAAAAGATAAAAATTCCCAGGCCAATATGGATAAGGTATTGGCACAAATGGAAAAAATAAATAACCGCAAAGCACGTTTTAGGACAATAATATCTTTAGTTCTTAAGGGGAAAGAAAAGCAGTTTGAAGGTACTGTGACCGGAATAATAACCAGGGAAAAACATGGTGAGGGGGGATTCGGTTATGATCCTGTTTTTTTGCCTGATGGGTCAGATAAAACTTTTGCGGAAATGGAACTGTCTGAAAAAAATAAGATTAGTCACCGTGCAAGGGCTGTCCAAAAACTGGTTCATTATTTACAAATTATTGTTAATCAATAATATAAATTAATTTGTAATCTTTCCAAACTTCAGAATTAAACCATTTAATACCGTACTTATAAATTATATTTTTATAGGTTATATGAGGAAAATTTTTTTGTTTTTGGTTGTTTTTGTATGCTTTTGCCGAGTTAGCGCCCAGCGTCAACAGGGAAGCTGGAAATATTATTTATCATTTACTAAAAGCTTTAAAATCGTTGAAGCAGGTTCAAAGATATATTGTGCAACAGAGGGCGGCTTATTTTATTTCAATTGTCAGGATAACAGTATCCAAGTTTTTTCAGAGATAAACGGACTTAATGACTTTGGAATAAATAATATTAATTACAGCAGTGATAACCAAGTACTAGTGGTGGCATACAAGAATAGTAATATCGATCTGGTTTATGATTCGGGAATAATAAATATTTCTGATATAAAAAGAAAGCAAATCACAGGGGATAAGAATATTTATAATATTTCTTTTTCAGAAAATGAGGCATTTCTTTCTTGTGGTTTTGGTATCGTGGTAATAAATCTTGAAAAGAAAGAAATAAAAGATACTTATTATATAGGAGAGGGAGGAAGTCCGCTTAGAGTAAATGATATAGAAATATTTGAATCATATATTTATGCGGCTACCGACCAGGGGTTATTAAGGGCAGAAAAGAATGAACCTAATTTTTTAGATTATAATAACTGGGAACAAGTGCTTGGTATACCTCATTCTGGAGACAAGTATAGCCAGCTCGTAGTTCACGCTGGTTTTTTATTAGCTAATTATACTCCTGATAAGTATAATCAGGATGAGATGTACAGGTTAAATGGAGGTCAGTGGGATAGATATATTCCTCAGATAAATTACATTCATGATGTGCAGGTAGATGGTGATTATATGGTTGTGGCAGGTAGAACTGAGATCTTTATTGTTGACCGGAATCATATAGTGACTGGGAAAGTTAACAGGTATCTTTTCAATGATAATGAGGTTTTTCCTGTTTATCCCAGAAGTGTAATAATGACTGACGATGGTTCTGTGTGGGTTGCTGATTATGGATATGGAATGGTTCGTATTTTAGATGGGGATTATGAAATGATATCTCCTGAAGGACCGGAAGATAATAAAGTTTTTTTTCTGTCTTCGAATAATGAGGATCTTTGGGTTGCAGCAGGCGGAAGGAATGATAGCTGGAATAATCTCTTTGAAGCTCCCCGCTTCAGGATGTTGCGAAACGGCCAGTGGTCAGAGTATTCAAAAGAAGAATATCCCGGGATGGATGGATTTTTCGATATAGTAAATCTGGCAGTTGATCCCGCTGATCCTCAACATATTTATGCAGGCAGTTGGGGTGGTGGTCTACTTGAATTTTATGGGGGTGAACTACTTAACAGATTTACTAATTATAACAGTCCACTTCAGACAGCTCTTCCGGAACAGTCAGATGCACCATACGTGCGGATTGGCGGCATGGATTTTGATGAGGAAGGAAATCTTTGGATCACAAATTCTGAGGTTTCTAAGAATTTGTTGAAACTTACAGCCGGTGGTGAATGGAAATCATTTTCACTTCCCGAAGTTGCTGAAACAAAATCTATTGGTCAGGTAATTGTTACTGAAAACGGTGATAAATGGATTGTTGTGCCCCGCGGTCAGGATGCTTATGTAGTAAATAATAATGGTACAGAGAAGAAACGCTTAATAGTAACTTCGTATTTTAATAACGGGATTAGGGAAATTTTTAACCGCATGAATGATATCTATTGTATTACTGAAGACCAGGAGGGGGCTGTATGGTTAGGAACTTCAAAAGGTGTAGCTGTTTATAATAATCCCGTGCGAATTTGGGATGAAGATGAATTTTATGCTATACAGCCGAGTCTTGACCTTAATGACGGATTGTACCATCCTCTCCTTGAAACGGAAACTGTTACTGCAATTGTAGTTGACGGGGCTAACAGGAAATGGATAGGAACACGCGGCTCAGGAGTTTTCCTTGTTTCTGATGACGGGGAGCAGGAGATAATACATTTTACAGAAGAAGACAGTCCGCTTATTTCCAATAATATCACAGCCATTACTATTAACCATATCACCGGTGAAGTGTTTATAGGTACCAGCGAAGGACTCGTTTCATATCAGGGAGATGCTATTGGTGGTAGAGATGCTTTTGCCAATGTATATGTTTATCCGAATCCTGTCAGGGAAACATGGGATGGACCTGTGATAGTCACAGGTCTGATGGAAAGTACAGATGTAAAAATTACCGACATAACAGGTAATCTTGTATTTCAGACTACTTCTTTGGGCGGACAGGCGGTCTGGGATGGTAAGAATCTTAATGGGAACAGGGTAAGAACAGGGGTTTACTTGGTTTTTTGTACTTCAAGAGATGGGGAAGAAACTCATATTGAGAAGTTATTGTTTATAAATTGAAAATATAATGCTGGCAACAACGGAGGGAGTTATTTTGCATGTTCTTAAATATGGCGAAAGTAGCGTAATTGCTACTATTTATACAAAACATTTCGGACGACAGGCGTATATTATTAATAGTCCGCGAACTGGGAAAACAACAAAAAGGCCAGGCTTGCAATCGATGTTTTTGGTAAATATTGTAGCCTATTATAAAGATTCGCGTGAGATTCATCGTGTAAAAGAGATAAAGAATTATCCCGCATATCAAAATATACCCTTTGATATATTAAAATCTACCCAGGCGCTTTTTATTTCTGAAATTCTTTATAAAATATTACATGAGCAGGAAAGCTCACCTGATTTGTATAGTTTTATAAAGAATTCATTTTTGTTTTTCGATCTTGCAGAGGTAACGGTATCTAATTTCCATATATATTTTTTATTACGGCTAACTGAATATCTGGGTTTTATGCCAGATATGAGAATGTCCGGTAAGAATAGCTGCTTGGATTTGCATCAGGGAATTATCGTACCTTATGAACCGGCACATGATTTTTTCGTAAATGCCGAGGCTACACAGTTGATATGTATTTTATCGAATTTGAAAATAAGTGATTTAGGTGGATTGAAAATTTCAAAAAATATGCGGAGTTATCTGATAAATAAGTTGGTTGAATACTACTGGCTTCATTTTGAAAATATGGGAGAGATAAAATCCCTAAAAGTGCTTCGTGAGGTTTTTTCTTAATTAACCCTTAAAAACAAAAGCTTCGTAAGTATATATTTCTGCATCTTTCCATCCATCCCATCCAAGACCTGCTTTATCACGGGCACAATGTCCCAGGAATTCATAAAGGTCCCATCCGGTCTTCATGGCTACTTGGGGAAGAAAGGTGCCTGATCTGGGACCTTTTTTAATTAAAATGCCGTGTTTCCCGAGTTGGATATCATTTATGGATTCAATTTTTTTCAGTGGAGTTAAAACCGATATTTCGAGTTCCATATCGTCTAGTTCTTCAGGACGGATATCCTCAAAACGATAATCACAAGCTGCTGAAACCGCGAGGCGTTGTATCATATCATTAAGTGTTTCATCTTTGGCAAAGTTGCCAATACAACCTCTCAGTTCTTTGTTTATATAAATACTTACAAAAACACCGGCATGTTTTGGTGAAATATTATCTGTTGATGTAGGTTCGGTAACTTTCCTTGTTCCTGTTTTTACAAAATTTGTAATAGATTCTCTCGCTTTTTTTAGTAAGAGTTCCTGTTCTTCGCGGGTAAGTGAAAATGAAATATCCCTGTTAAGGACAACAATAGCCCAATAGCCTACCACACGGTCTTTATCTCCGTAATACTCTGTATCTCCCGAATTTTGATAATATATTTTTTGGTATATTAAGTTTTTATCCTCTGTGATGTTGAGCAATGTCAGCACTGATGTCCATCCGCAAAGAGAAGTAACTAGTTGATCGATATTTTTTGTTTCATTTTCCTTTAAGGTATCTATTAGTTTTTGTGACTTATTGCTGCAAATAGCCTCAGCAGTACGCAGATCATTTTCTTTGGCATCTTCATAGTAAGGATAATGCGAAAAATCGCTGCTGATAACAAAAAGGTTTTCCGGAGTGAACCATGGTTCCAGTGCATTGGCAATTTTTTTGCAGTCGGCAGGATCATTAGTACCTAAAATTATGGGTACCAGTAAAAAATTGTTGTTCAATTTATATTGAAGAAAAGGGAGTTGAACCTCCAGACTGTGCTCATATTGATGGGCCTTATCATTATGTGTGAAGATCTTATTCGATGATATAAGTTCGCGTGCCAGTTTAATATCTACTTCTATTTCGCCCAATGGAGTTTTATAATTACCTGAATCGAAAATGGCTGCACTTCCAAAAAGAAATTGATGACTTGAAGCCAGTATAAATATTCTTTTGTAGTTAGTATTGTCAGGAATTTGGTTATAGGCTGAAGCTGCAACACAGCCACTGAATACATAACCTGCGTGAGGTGCTATTATAGCACGGGGCTTGCCGCTAGCAATGTTATCCTTAGCCTTTAAGAAAAGTTCTTTAAGTTGACTGGTCAGTTCTTTTTTTGTAGCAGCATAAAATTTACCTGCAAAAGCTGGTTCTCTGGTCTTTGTATCCTGAAACTGCCTGCTTTCCATGATTATTAGTTTGAAAATGTTTTCAACAATTATACTATTCAAAGATAATAAATACCTTACAGAATTGCTATTGATGAGCGAAGACTGTTTGATTCTTTTTAAATGTCTGAAATTATGGTTGTATTATTAAATTAATTGATAGTTGCAAACAACTTGTTGTGAAAAACTTATCTTTATAAAATGAAAATAGAGAAGTCTTATTATATATATTTGTAAATAAGAAAATGTTAAAATAATAAATAATGAATCGTATATTTTTAATAACAATCGTTTTTGGGTTGGCTTTCACTGCATGTAAGTCGAAAAAAGAGTTAACCCGGTCACCTTATACTACTGACCCTTCAACTCAATCCAAAGTTTTTACTGTACCTACCGGTACTGAAACAGAGGAAAAGGAAGAGGAGATCAAAGAAGAGTCAAAGGTAGTTGAAAAAGAACCTGTTTCTATGCGCAAAGAGCAGGTTAGTTTTACAACTCAGGAAGATAAAGTTCAGAATGAAAGTAATACTTTTTTTGTGATCCTTGGTTCCTTCAGCAATTTGAATAATGCTAAAAATTACAGGCAAACATTATTAGATCAGGGCTTTACACCTATTATCCTTCATAGTGAAACAGGATATTACAGGGTTTGTGTAAATTCTTACAAGATTGAGAGTGAAGCCCGTAGCCGTGTAGCCCATATTCGTAATGCTTATCCACAATATTCGGATGTCTGGCTTCTCATTAAGAATTAATTTTTGATTTATTATTTTGAAGCCTCTCGGATTAGTGTAATTTTATATTAAATCTCTGAAATAATTAATTAAATGTTGATTTAACATTTTAATATTTAAATTTTTATATTCTCACATTCTTTTGTTATTTATAACATTTTCCTTCCTTTTCACTTTTAGGAGAAATATCAATTTTCGAATCCCTTTTTTGCAGAGAAAATCTATATAATCCTTGAATAGGCTGACATGAATACGTACTGGTTTTGCCGGGATTCTGTATTTATTTAATTTTATTTGTATACTTTCTCTTTTTCAAAATGAACAATTTGTCCTAAATGAGTATTACATTTGTAACTCATTATTTTGAAAATGAGTTATATTATGAGTAAAGAGGAAAAACAAATGCTGCTCGACCAGCGTTATTTAAAAATGGCTATGATATGGGCACAAAATTCATATTGTAAACGCCGGAAAGTTGGGGCATTGATTGTTAAAGAAAAAATGATTATTTCTGATGGCTACAATGGCACACCTTCAGGATTTGAGAATATTTGTGAAAATGAAAATAACCAGACAAAACCTTATGTTTTGCATGCTGAAGCCAATGCAATCACAAAGGTGGCAAAGTCGAACAACAGTAGTGAAGGTGCAACTTTATATGTCACCTCTTCTCCCTGTCTTGAATGCGCTAAATTAATTATCCAGGCAGGCATAAAAAGGGTTGTTTTTACGGAGAATTACCGTGTTGAAGACGGAATAAATCTTCTTAAAAGAGCAAATATTGAAATAAAGCAAGTTGAATTTCAGAAAATAGAGGAGTATTAAATGAATAAAAGAGCGTATATAATTATTCCTTTGATAATAATATCGGCTGTTATTGCCGGCATATTAATAGGAAATATAATAAAACATAGAAGTCAGCCTGTTTATTATCCCCTTGGCCTGAGTAAAGCGAATAAACTTACTACTATTTTACAACTTATTGAAGATGGGTATGTCGACAGCGTTAATATGGATGAAATCATTGAAGAAATTATTCCGGAAATATTGGATAACCTCGATCCTCATACAGCCTATATACCTGCCAGATATATGCAAAGTGTCCATGAGGAAATGCAGGGTAATTTTTCAGGCATAGGTGTGCAGTTTTCTGTTCAGGATGATACTGTTCGTGTTATAGAGGTAATTTCTGGCGGGCCTTCAAGCAAAGTAGGCATTTTGCAGGGTGACAGGATTTTAAGAGTCAATGATTCAATTATAGCAGGAGTTAATGTTCGGAATCAAACAGTTTTGAACTTGCTCAGAGGCGAAAAAGATACAAAAGTATTAGTGGGAGTGCTCAGAAAGGGATATAAAAATGAATTGGAATTTGAGATAACAAGGGATGATATACCATTATTTTCGATTGGTATTGCTTATATGATTGATGATAAAACAGGGTTTATAAAGATTAGCCGTTTTTCCGAAAAGACATATGGTGAATTTATGCAGGGGATGTATAAACTTGAAAATTCCGGGGCGGAAAAGGTGATAATAGATTTACGGCAAAATCCCGGAGGTTCCCTTGGAAGTGTGTTGCAAATAGTTGATGAATTTTTGAAAAAAGGAGAACCTATTTTGTATACCGAAGGATTGAATTCACGACGAAAAACATATAATGCATCAGGTAAAAATACCTGGAAAGATATGAATATATATATTTTAATAGATGAATTTTCTGCTTCCGCCAGTGAAATTTTTGCAGGTGCTTTACAGGATAATGACCGCGGGCTGATCATCGGAAGGCGTTCATTCGGGAAAGGTCTTGTTCAGGAGCAAATACCTCTGGTGGACGGGTCGGCACTGCGTTTGACGGTAGCCCGTTTTTATACTCCAAGTGGCAGATGCATACAGAAGTCATACGATGATGGCAATGAAGATTATCTTAACGATTTGTATTCCCGTTTTGATCATAAGGAGCAGTTGGAGGCTGATAGTATTCATTTCAATGATTCTCTGAAATATTATACTAAAGCCGGCCGGACAGTTTACGGAGGAGGGGGTATCATGCCGGATATATTTGTTCCGCTTGATACATCAGCAAATTCTGAATATTATAACCGTATATTCAGAAAAGGATTGATCTATTCTTTCGCTTATGCATGGACAGATAGTCACCGTGCAAAGCTTGCAGGATTTTCATCATGGAAGGATTTAGATGAATATTTAGATAACCGGGAAATTTTTGATGAATTCATTAATTATGTGGAAGAAAAGGGAATATTAAAAGACCCGGAAGGTATTGATAAATCAGATTATTTGATCACTACTCAGCTAAAAGCTTATATTGCAAGGAATATTATGGGAGAAGAAGGATTTTATCCGATTATTAAAAGAGTCGATAATACACTATTAAAGGCTATTGAAATTTCGCGTCAGAACTTAATGGTGGAAAATATTCATTTAAATGATTCTGTTTTAATATTGTCGCACTAAAAATTCGTTGTTCATTTTAAATTTTTTTTGTGTACTTACTAATATTAATTTACACTATATGAATTTATTATGATACCGTTTTAGATATTTAGGTAAAAAAATATAAAAAAAATAGTACCATGCAACACATGGTACTATTTTTTTTATATATATTTGTATTACCAACAACATTATATATAAAATTATCTTTGAAGAAATAATTGATTATGGATTTTTTAATTAACTTATTTACAGAAAATTACAAAATTTTAAACGAATGAAACTGGAAAATACAAAAGCACAGATGAGGAAAGGAGTGCTGGAATACTGCATTCTTTTGGTAATAGATGGCGAGCCTCTCTATGCGAGTGATATAATAAAAGCATTGAAAGAAGCCAAGATGATAGTTGTGGAAGGTACTTTGTATCCTTTACTTACCAGACTTAAAAATGCTGGGCTCTTAGCTTACAAGTGGGAAGAATCAACACAGGGTCCTCCGCGTAAGTATTATGAATTAACTGAAAATGGCCGTAAATTTTTGGGTGAACTGGAAACATCATGGTCTGAACTGGTTAATGCAGTCGAAAAGATAAAAACTAAAAATTCATAAAATCTGATAAAAAATTAAAATATTGCAGAAATGAAAAGGACATATACAATAAATATCAGTGGTACCATCTTTCATATTGAAGAAGATGCCTACGAAGCTCTCCAAAAATATCTGATAAATTTAAAAAAGCATTTTGGAGAGGACGATGAGGGGCGCGAGATACTATCCGATATTGAAGCTAGAATTGCGGAAATTTTTACAGATAAAATGTCTGATAGTCAAAATGTAATCACCATCTTATGGGTGGAAGAGGTTATTAAAACCATGGGTACTCCAAAAGATTTTGCCGAAGAGGCAGGTGAAGAAGATGAAATTTTTACAGGTCCGGATAAGAGAAAACGAAGATTTTACAGAGATCCGGATAATCGTGTTTTCGGTGGTGTTTGCAGTGGATTAGGAGCTTATTTTCAGATGGACCCGGTAATTTTGCGGATTATTTTTGTTGTTTTGTTTTTTATAACAACAGGAGGAGCACTGCTCGCTTATATTATACTATGGATTGCTGTACCAAAAGCAAAAACAACTGCCCAAAGACTTGAAATGAGAGGGCAGGAAGCAACAATAAAGAATATTGAAAAATCTATTCGCGAAGAAGTTAAAGATGTAAAGGAGAGTTATAAAAAGTTCAAAAAATCGGATTCATATGCAAAGGGAAAAAAATCATTAGAGGGAGCTGGTGAGGTTACTTATAATATTTTTAAGTTGTTGTTGAAAGTTGCAGTTTTAGTAATCGGTATTGCTTTCATAATATCAGGTTTTATTGGCTTACTTGGTTTAATTTCTTCTTTGGCATTAGGCCATTCATTTGTTCATGGCTGGCCTCTTATCTGGACACCCGACATACATTTCCCTGCATTTTTTGACTATTTCCTTGAACCAGGAACAGTCACTGCTGGAATTATTGCAATTGGATTTATAGGCGGGATGCCACTTCTTGCCATTTTATTTATTGGATCAAAAATTGTATTCCGGTATAAATCAAATAATACTGCTATTGGATTATCTATGGTGGGGATTTGGTTGATAGCTCTTATTTTCCTTGTGGTTCTTTCGGCAGGACAAGTTGGAAATTATAAAAGCCGTTCATCGGTTGTTACCAGCAGAGCCATTCAGTGTGATACCTGTATAACTTTATATCTCAATCTTGCTGAAGTAAATTATGAAACTTATTCTGAGGAAGATTGGAATATAAATAACTTTAAGGTATTATCAGTTAATGGTGAGGAGGTTTTGGCGGGTGAACCAAGATTGGATGTTGAGAGAGCAAGTGGAGACAGATTTCTTATTGCAATTAAGAAAATGTCAAGGGGTAGGACGCGGGAAGATGCCAGGGAATTAGCGGAAGATATTATCTATAATTATCAGGAAATTGATTCAACTATATTTTTTGATCCTTATTTTCTACTGGATGAAAACAGGAAATGGAGGGATCAGGAAGTACATATAACAGTAAAAGTGCCGGAAGGCAAGGCGGTTTATCTGGAGGACAATATGATCGATATAATTTATGATATTGAGAACGTTTCTAATACGTGGGACGGAGATATGGTAGGAAAAACATGGAAAATGAAACCTGAGGGACTTGCACTGAAAGAATCGTCAGAATGAATATTAGATTAATACAACTGATTTTCATCATTTACTTTTAGCGACTGAAATAAAAGAAGTTATATTTTTTCATGACAAGCTTGAAAAAAATTGCTTCAGGGGGAATAATGTATACCTGTGATGAATTCTTTCTAATTGTCCTTTAATTCTTTTAAATCTGTCTTGCATGTATTAAGTGATTGTAGTAAATTTATTTAAAATTTAAAATCACTCATTATGAATTTTTTAATCATCGGGGAGATATTTGTTTTGTTTTTTAGTTTAATCCTTTTCCCCGGGGATTTTGAAAAAGATGTTTTTGAAACATCGGAAGGCGAACTGACAATTACTTTTATCGGCCATGGCACACTGATGATGGAGTTTAGCGGTAAAATAATTCATATTGATCCGGTTCCGCGCTATGCCGATTATTCCCAAATGCCAAAGGGTGACTTAATACTGGTTACACATAGCCATGGTGATCATTTTGATACCGAAACTATCGATTTGCTGAAAAAATCTTCAACAGAACTGGTTCTTTCCGGACTTTGTTATGAACAATATGGTGAAGGGAAAGTTATGAAAAACGGCGATTCCGGCACTTATGCCGATATCAAAATAGACGCTGTTCCGGCTTATAATATCAAACATATGCGAAGCGGTGATACACCTTATCATCCTAAGGGTGAAGGGAATGGCTATGTTTTACATTTAGGGGATAAAAAGGTATATGTAGCAGGGGACACGGAAAATATTCCCGAAATGGCAAACCTTAAAAATATTGATATTGCTTTTCTGCCGATGAATGTGCCTTACACAATGACTCCCGAAATGGCGGCAGATGCAGCAAAAATGTTTAAGCCCAAAATATTATATCCTTATCATTATGGCAATACAGATACCGGACAGTTATTGAAATTAATGCAAAATCAAACAGATACAGAGGTCAGGATAAGAGAACTGCAATAGCGGAGGTAATTTTTTACGGAATTATTAATTATCCAGGTACCCTATATTCGAAGAGATTTCTTTATAGCCGGCAATTATACTATACAATATTGAAATACTGAACAATTAAATGATTCCCCCTCCTGCTCATACTCTCCTGGAGGCCATGGAATTTCTTCACAGGCAGTTTAAATTATAATTGACAGGCTTAAAAAAATTTTTGTAGTATTTTTCATGACTATTTTTTGTTTTCAAAAGAATAAAATTGATGTTAATTCTTAAAATTTGTTAAAATAATAAATCATATGCAAGTTTTATATGTTTACTGTGTCAAAAATGCAGTATTAATTTAAAAACAATTAAAGAATGAAAAAATCAGGAAAACTATTTGTTTTATTTTTGCTGATGATGTTTGGTCGGTTACCGGTTCCGGTTCAGGAAAGAACCTTGATGGAAATGAATATACCATGACAATAATTTCACCTTTAATTTATCAAAATGGATGTTTTTATCCGGTTAGTGGAATTATTGAAATTGACACTGATGGAGAAGGTCTTAAGATAATTGATTACGGGAACGGGGAATGTGATAATGTTGCAACCGTTACCATAAACGGCAATACGGAAAATATAGAGCTATAAATAACCATAGGTTATAATATATTAATATAATGTTACAGAATTGAAATACTATTATTATATTGGTATTTCAATTCCTTTTTATTTTAAAAGATTTTTATACTTAAATTTTTAAGAATTTTTATTGTTATAAAAAATATTGAGGTTGGTAAATTAGTTTAATTTCAAATAATTATAAAATATTTAACATATGAAAATCGCCCCGGAAGTAAAGATCAGTGACAACGGATTTGTTTTTAATTCGAAAACAGGTGACTCATTTAGCTTGAGCCCTACAGGTTTAGAACTTATTAATATGTTTTCAGAAAATAAAGAGATGGAAGAAATAAAGAAAGCATTTACTGAAAAATATGATGTAGATGAGTTGACCTTTGAAAAAGATCTTTATGAATTTTGTACATTGCTAAAGTATTATCAAATAACAACCCATAGCAGTCTGCCGGAATTCAGTTAGCAAAAGGTTATTGATTAGTGGCATAGAAAATTATTCGGCTGGAAAAATTCGTAAAGTTATAAACGAGAGTGCCTTAGGATTTCAGCAGAATGATATTTACATAATTAAAAAATGAGCAGTGGATTTTACGGGCGGATTATAATTGTTATTATATGGTAAAAAAAAGTATTACATTAGCTGTAACCGGTTTAAATAATACTGATAATCCGGGACCCGGAGTCCCTGTAATAAGGAGTGTTAAGGAATCAAATGATTTTGATGTTAGGGTCATTGGATTAGTATATGAAAATCTTGAACCTGGAATATATATGGATGGATTATGTGATCGTATTTTCCAGATACCTTATCCTTCTTCGGGTTCAGACGAGTTGATTGAACGCATCGAGCACATACACCACCAGGAAAAAATTGACGTTTTGGTTCCCAATTTTGATGCTGAGCTTTTTTCATTCATGAAAAACGAGCAACGTCTCAAAAATCAGGAAATTCATATGTTTCTTCCAACCCTTATGCAATTTCAGGAGAGGGAAAAGCACAGGTTGCCCGAGTTTGGCCAAAAATATGATGTAAAAGTTCCTTTGAGCATAAATTTAGGGGACTTGGGACAAGTTAAAGAAATGGAAGAAAAATTTGATTACCCGGTGATGGTTAAGGGACAGTTTTATGATGCCTATCAGGCTTATAACAAAGAGCAAGTTAAACAGGCATTTATGAAAATATCTTCTAAATGGGGCTTGCCGGTCATTGTTCAGGAATTTGTAAGCGGGACAGAAGTTAATGTAGTGGCTCTGGGAGATGGAAAGGGTAATACTGTTGCTGCTGTGCCAATGCGAAAGCAGTATATTACTGACAAAGGAAAGGCATGGGGCGGAATTACCCTGTCTGATGAAAAAATGATGGACCTGACTCGTTCCCTGATCAGTAGGACGAAATGGAAGGGAGCAATGGAACTTGAATTAATAAAAACAGAAGGAGGGGAATATTACCTTGTGGAGATCAATCCCAGGATTCCTGCATGGGTTTACCTGGCTGTAGGTGCCGGGCAAAATATTCCTGAAGCTTTGGTGAAACTGGCATTGGGACAGGAAGTGAAACCAATGATATCCTATAAGATTGGTAAAATGTTTGTGCGTTATTCTTATGATATGATAGTAGATTTGGAAAAATTTGCAGTTATTTCAATGAACAAAGAAATTTAATGATATGACAAAATTAAAATACGAAAAACCAATAATCAGTAAAATCAGTGCAGGTGTTCCTAATAAGTTCGGGTTACCGGCAAGACAAAAAATTATTTCTGAAATAGATGGTATTAAGATTTCTAAATTAATAGAGGATTATGGTTCTCCACTGTTTGTTTTTTCTGAAAAGACCATAAGGGATACTTATAACCAGGCACGACGCACGTTCGAAACACTTTATCCTAAAGTACAATTTGCATGGTCATATAAAACTAATTATTTAGATGCTATTTGTGAAATATTTCATGATGAAGGAGCGTGGGCGGAAGTTGTATCACGTTTTGAATTTGAAAAGGCTCTTTCTTTGGGAGTTAGTGGCTCAAAGATACTTTTTAACGGACCGGAGAAATCGGCCGCTGATATAGAATTAGCCATTGATAATAATGCCTGTATACATATTGACCATTTTGACGAGCTTTATTTACTTATGAAAATAACTCGTGATATGGGCAAGAAGGCCAGGGTTGCCATCAGAGTGAATATGGATACGGGTATTTATCCAATGTGGGACCGCTTTGGTTTTAATTATGAGAACGGAGAGGCATGGAGTGCCATTAACAGGATCATGTTGGCTGAGAATTTAGAGCTTATCGGGTTGCATACTCACATAGGGACATATATAATGGCGCCATCGGCTTATGCTATTGCTGCAACCAAGCTGGCTA
Source organism: uncultured Prolixibacteraceae bacterium (assembly GCA_964611525.1). Taxonomy (GTDB): domain Bacteria; phylum Bacteroidota; class Bacteroidia; order Bacteroidales; family Prolixibacteraceae; genus JAAYJR01. Next base: position 65,058 of record CAZTAL010000131.1, on the reverse strand, counting down.
ACCTCTTCGTCGCTGTTAACAGGAAATTTGACCATTGGTTGAAGTATATTGATTTAGGAGGCGGCTTTGCATCTAAAAATACATTAAAAGGTGCCTATATGCCCGGACCTGAAACATGTCCCTCTTTTGATGAATATGCGGAAGCCATAACAAATGCAATTATTTCTTCAGATATACCTCATGAAAATTTGCCGGCTTTGTTCATGGAAACAGGACGTGCATTAATTGATGATGCCGGTTATTTGCTTACAACTGTCCTTGCCAATAAGCGCTCATCTATAGGACGGCGCAATATGGTAATAGATGCTGGAGTTAATTTGCTTTTTACTTCTTTCTGGTATAACCTGGGAATTTTCCCTAGTGAGCCTTCTTCCGAATATCTTGAAGATACTACTATTTATGGCCCTTTATGTATGAATATAGATGTAATCCGTGATGCTGTAAATTTTCCTCATGTAAAAGCTGGAGATCATTTGGTTATTGAAAGAGTAGGAGCTTATAATGTAACACAATGGATGCAGTTTATTACTTATCGACCTAATGTATTGCTAATAGACAGGGAAGGCAAAACAATAATAATTAAAAAGAAAGAAGATTTGGAAACATTCAAGAATACTGAAGTGAGATTTAAGAAATAAATTATTTTAATGATGCAAAAAACTTTGCGCGGGAAAGATATTTTATTTTCAATCCTTAACAGCTACTCACAGGTTTTTTTTTCAACTTCCAAAATACTGGCCGTGTTTTTGGTGGTAATAAGTTTTTTAGATTATGGAGCCGGTATCGGAGGACTTGCATCAGTGATAATTGCGAATATACTTGCATGGAGCTTAGGATACAATAGATTTTTGTTGCGTTCTGGTTTATACGGATTTAATGCTTTGCTGGTAGGACTGGGAGTTGGTTTGTTTTATCAGCCTTCACTGGAATTGTATGTTCTTATTTTAGTTTCCGCTGTAACATGCTTTTTTTTAACAGTTGTTTTTCAGGGAGTACTTGGTAAATATGGATTGCCATACCTTAGTGTGCCTTTTTTAATTGCAATATGGATAGTTGCTTTGTCAGCAAATAGCTTATCAGCTCTTAATTTTAGCGAAAGAGGTATTTTTGTGTATAATGAACTCTATTCTGTCGGGGGAAAGGCTTTTGTAGATTTTTATGACTTTCTCGAAAATAATATATATTCTTCATTTCTGCGGATTTATTTTCATTCCCTTGGAGCTATATTTTTTCAGACCCATATGCTGGCCGGTATTATTATTGCTGCAGGATTACTTATCTATTCGCGTATAAGTTTTATGCTTTCCGTTATAGGTTATTCTGTGGCTTATTTGTTTTATAATTTAGTCGGTATCGAGTTCAATTCATTGGGCTATACCTTTATCGGATTTAATTATATCCTGACAGCTATTGCATTGGGAGGGTATTACCTTATTCCGGGAAGGATCAGTTTTAGTTGGATTATTTTGCTTCTCCCTGCTGTTGTTCTGATCACCACTGCTACCCAGCAGCTTTTTCTGGCCTTTAAAATTTCTCCTTATTCTCTTCCTTTTAATATGATAGTTTTAATGTTTTTATATGCTCTGAAACTTAGGGAACAAAGGTCCGTAAATTTAATTGAAACACCGGTTCAGCTTGGCATGCCGGAGAAAAATCTTTATTTATATTCAGCTAATGCGAAACGTTTTCCAACGGCTTATCCCGTTTCAGCAGCATTGCCTTTTTACGGGGAATGGACGGTTAGCCAGGGACATAACGGTGAATATACCCATAAAGGAGCCTGGCGGCATGCCTGGGATTTTATTATAACTGACCGGGAAGGTCGGCAATATAAAAATTCCGGTGATTTACAGGAAGATTATTATTGCTTTGGGAAAGCTGTGCTTGCCGTGGCTGAAGGTACCGTGGCGGAGGTAGTTGATAATGTTGCTGATAATAAGATTGGCGATGTAAATACTGAAGAAAACTGGGGGAATACGGTAGTTATAAAGCATGAAGATTACATTTATTCTAAATTCAGTCATTTGAAATACCGGTCGGTGGAAGTTAAATCAGGGTATTCTGTTAAAAGAGGACAAATAATAGGAAGATGTGGAAACTCGGGGCGGTCGCCATATCCACACCTTCATTTTCAGTTTCAATCCAACCCCTATATCGGATCCACAACCTCAGAATATCCTTTTGGAAATTATATGCTGAAAGAAGATAAGGGCTACTTGTTAAGAAGTTTTTCTTTTCCCCGTAAGGATCAGATTGTTGCTAATCCTTCAAAAAATAAAATACTTGCGAAAGCACTTCATTTTATCCCTGGCCAGAGAATTAAAGTTACGATGGAGGTGGATTCGGAAAGGACTAAATGGAAAAAATTGGCCGGTGAATATAACTGGACAGTAGAAACAGATGTTTATAATAATACATATATAAATTGTAAAAAACATGCCGGAAAAGCTTATCTTTACAATCATGGGGATATGCATTATTTTACCAATTTTTCGGGAAAAACGAATTCGCCGTTGTTCTGGTTTTTTTTAGTACTTTTTAAAGTACCTACGGGATTTCTGCCAGATGGTAAAATTTCTGATGCCATTCCTGTTAACTTTCTTTTCCGGGGAATTATAAAATACTTACAGGATTTTATAGCTCCTCTGTTCATTTTCCTTAAGGCAGATTATATTTTGGTGATGAAGGATGCCGGAGATATTTTATCATCCGGAGATGTAAAAATGAATGTTTGGATTACAAAAAAAATTACAGGACGGGAAATAAGGATATATAAAGGTGAATTAAAAGTGAACGAACAGGGTGATTTCGAAATTTTTATTGTATTTAATGATACTAAGATAAAAATGTTATGTCAAAACGAATTGGATTAATTTTTGTTTTATTGATTTTTATAATAGTTTCACGGGCTCAGGAACAGCAGAAATTTACCTATCCTCAGGTTGATATTAACTCTTATGAACTCTACCAGCAAAAGAAATGGGAGGAGCTTATTGATTATACAGAAAGAGCTAGGGAACAGGGAATCGACTTTTTTTATTTGCAGGTACGTACCGGAATTGCATTTTATAATTTGAAAAAATACCGTTCTGCCGCAAAGTGGTTACTGAAAGCCTGGGAAAATGACAAGTCTTTTGATTGGTTGCAGGAATATCTTTATTACAGCCTTGTTTTTGGGGGACGGGCTACAGAGGCATCTAAAATTGCAGGAATTTTTCTTCCCCACGTAAAAGAAAAAATAGGGTATGCTGACAGGGAAGTAATTAGTGTGGCCTTAGAAGGCGGATACTGTTTTAATCCTGATTTTGAAGAATTGATAAATGCCCCACATGATGAAGTTGTAGAACCAGAGGGATATTATGGAGAAGCCTTTTATCTGAAAAATTACCATTTTGAATCGTTTGATTTCACACACCGGTTAGCTCCAGGATTCAGTTTAAATCATAATCTGACCTACATCGGGGTTAAGCGAGAGGAACGTATTGACTGGGGATCACTGAAAACATATCTGATAAGTATAAATCAGTTTCAATACTTTTTGAATCCTCATTTTGTATTGGGCAGAAAACTTTATGTTTCACCGTCACTTTCCGCTATATGGGGAAATTATGAACTGTTTGTGGGTAGACTGGGCAATAATGGGAATAGATTATTTTCCGGTTCTCTCCTGAAATATTCAGATTTTATTTTTTCTACTTCTCTCTGGTCGCATTTTGGAAATTTTTCCCCGGGAGCAGAATTAAATTTTGCTAATATTAATGATGGGAATTTTATTCAGGCATCTGCATGGTTAACTTTTTATCCGTTATCGAATGTAAATTTTTATATAACGCCCCGGGTTTACTATAAGGGTGACAAAGAAAATAGTTTTGGGTTCAATGCATTTGGTTTCTCAGGTGGGGTGCAGATGGGGCTTGTACATTTTTACGGGAATTACCTCAGGGGAGAAATGGAAAATTTTATTGAATCGGCAGGATATGTTGTTTCTAATTTTCCCGGAACATCAGAAAATAAATTTTCAGGGAGTTTTTATTTTCCAAAAGGTAAAAAATATCAGTTTGTTTTAAGGTATATTGTTCAGGATATATCAGAGACATACCGCGTTTATAATAATGGTACCCGAATCGGAGGGGAAAAATATAATTATGTAAAACATACATTAACTGGTGGAATATCATGGAATTTTTAAGGACAAAAGTGATTTATATATTTTTGCTGGTAGCAGCTATTACGTCTGAAGCCCAAGAAAATCAGCAAGCCATGGAGCAGGCATTTTCCCGTAGCTATGAATTGGAAAAGAATGGCGATTTTTCCGCTTCAGCGGATGAGTTGAAACAGGTATATGATGAGTCATCATATGAAATTAATTTACGGTTAGGCTGGCTTCATTACAATGCCGGCCTGTTCGATGAGTCTGTTATTTTTTATTCGCGTGCTCAGGAATTAAAGCCCTATTCGGAAGAAGCCCGTTTTGGATTGATACTGCCTAAAGCTGCCTTGGGACGGTGGGATGACGTGATTGCATTATATGACAAAATTTTGGAGGTAAATCCAAATAATACTGTTGCTATGTACCGGCTGGGATTAGTATATTATGGCAGAAAAGATTATGATAAAGCCTATCCCCTCTTTAAAAAAGTTGTTGAGCTCTATCCTTTCGGCTACGATGGATTACTAATGTTAGCATGGACTTCTTATTTTATGGGGAATTATAACCAGGCAAAAGTACTTTTCAATAAAGTGAAATTATATAATCCCGGTGATTCATCCGCAAACGAGGGATTGCAACTTATGAAATAGAAATTGAATTTTTAACTCTTGCTTCGTTGGTTAGTTTTGGTATTTTCAGGCTTTAGCAAGTTCTATCAGTTAATATTTTTAACCAAATTTTCAGGTTTATAGATGAGTATAAAATTATTTTTCTGCAACAGAATAGTCTGGTGACATATTTCCGTATTTTTTAACTATCTCATTGAGGATTTCATTAATTTCCCTGATACTTTCAGCGCGGAGCAACTTGATTTTCATTGTGCGGAAACCAGGCAAACCCAGAAAATATTTGGAAAAATGGCGACGCATTAATAGTATAGTTATCCGTTCATTATCTTTCCATTTTAAGGTAAGCTTAATCTGAGTTTTAGCATTTTCTACAATTTCTTTAACTGTAGGTGGCGGTAATGTATTACCGGTCAGCAGATAGTGTTTGATTTCTTTGAATATCCACGGACGACCGATAGCGGGTCTGCCTATCATCAGACCATCTACTCCGGTTTGTGCTAAAAGTTTTTTTGCTTTTTCCCCACTTGTAATGTCTCCGTTGCCAATGATTGGTATTTTTATTTCCGGATGGTTTTTTACTTTTCCTATAAGAGTCCAGTCAGCCTTACCATTATATAGTTGTTGCCGTGTCCGTCCGTGAATAGCTAGTACAGTAATGCCAGCATCCTGTAATCGTAAGGCAGCTTCCAAGATGGGTTTATCATTTTCACTCCAGCCCAGGCGCGTTTTTGCAGTTACAGGAATTTTGACGGCCTTTACAACCTCAGTAGCCATTTGTTGCATTTTTTTTAGATCTTTAAGCAAAGCTGCTCCGGAGCCATTACGTATGATTTTTTTTATGGGGCAGCCAAAATTCAGGTCGATAAAATCGGGCAGGGATTCTTCCGCTACCTGTGCTGCATGAACCATTGAGTTTATATTATGACCATATATCTGGATAGCTGCGGGACGCTCGATTCCAGATAAAACCATCTTTTGTTTTGTCTTGTTGTTATTACGTACCAATCCTTCTGAAGAAATAAATTCAGTGTAAACAACATCAGCTCCATATTTTTTGCACATCCAACGAAAGGATTCATATGTTACGTCTTCCATGGGTGCAAGAAAAAGAGGAGTTCCATCCAATGTCAAATTTCCAATCTTCACGTGTATAAAATTTTAATCCCCTTATATTGTTTAGATCCCAATATAATCCGATAACATGTCAGCTAAAATTGTGTTTTGAGCGTTTATTGTAAAAATTTTGAGTATGTAACTATAAGCTGAATACCTGTATTGCTTTGGCTACCTTTAATGACTACCCTTTTGGAAGTACTGTTCTTACGGGCGGTTGACAGGAAAAATCCATAATTTTCAATCTTGCCCTCTATTATTTGTTGCACATGCTGGGTAATGTTAAACCGGTACGTATAATCGTCAGTATTTAATGCGCCCCCGTAAAATGAGGGATTGAAAGCATAATCTGCCGGTAAATATTCATTCCCGTTTTCATCAATAAAACTAAAAATAAGTTGGTCGGGAGGGGGATATTTATCTACTTCGGAAGTTATAGTATCAACCTGAAAAATGAGTTCAGCTTTATTTATTGCGGTATTTGCAGAATCTTTCCATAGTGAAAGATTGTCGATATATATTTTTGATTTTAAGCCGCCAGTCGGTTGTATATAGATCAGGGAATCTTCTTCTGATTCCTGATTTAAATTTGATATAAATTTTGTTTCGGAATAGTCGTGGTTAAATGAATTGACACGTGCACTGAACTGGGTAATTACATATGGATGGAATAATGTATCCGGCTCTTCTTCGTTTTTATTTTCATCATTGTTATAATACACCAGTAATGCAGATCCCTGAAAATCATCATTTGAAGCAGCTTCAAGTGCAAGAATAGCTCCACCGTCACTCGCATCTTTTTCAACTTCTATATATAGTCCTTTAAAAAAATCGAGGAATATTTCATTATTCTCTGTTTGCATTGAATCTGCACTGACTAGTTTATCTCCAAGGGAAATATCAAGAGGTATTCCTAATAGTTGGTAAAGTGTGTCTCCTGAAGCAGAATCTTGTTCCACTTCAGGAACAAACTCGAATTCTCCAATTTGGATGGTAGATGCCATTGATTTCAAATTGACATTCTGATAGTATGGATAATCTGAGGTTTCTCCGCTGGTATTGGTGGTATCAACAATCAAATCCTGGTTCAGTTCATATATTTTTAGTCTTTGCAGAGTTGTTGTATCTCCATACATATTGCGGTAGTATAGATATAATTTAACTGAATCGGCTACGGGATTAGTTCCAAACTCAGGGGAAGATAGGAGTCTGAATTGGGTTGCAAAGTCGATTGTTGTATTGCCGAAAACAGGATCGGTTAAATTGCCCAGTAAGCTTTTGTTTGCCTCGTCAGTTCTTATTGAATCTTCAGAGTAAGTATAAGAAGATATACTGTTTTTTTCTACTATATTTTTGATCTCTATTAAATCAGTGGATGGTAATAGTTCCATACCGAGATCATTAGGTTCATTGCAACCGGTAAAGAATGCAAGGGCTGAGCTTATTAATAAAAATGATTTGTATTTTAAAATTAAATTTCTTTTCACTTTCATTCGCTGTTTACTGCTTATTATTAATTATTGCTGATTTTTAAAATTATTACAAACGTATAAAAAATCATTAAGGCTATTTAGCAAATGACTTTTAATTTGGATTTTTTACAATAAAATTTGATCTTTTAACATATGTAGGCTACCAAATTTTTTTGTAAAAATTGTCATAGGCCTCTATGTATGTATCTTTTGATTGATAATCAAGAAAAGGTTTCTCCGAGGAATTAATGTATTTTTCCACTTCAGGATTTATTTTTTCTGCTCCTTTTATAATAGCATCTGAATAATGGATAGCCAACTTGGTGATGTTTATGTAGGTGGGACTTTCCATGAAAGGCACATCCTCAGTAACCATATTATCCAGAAGAATTTTGGTTTTTAATTTTGTATTTAACGGATTTTTAAAATCATCCTTATAAACTGAATATACAACTTTAGATTGTTCGAAGAGCGGATCATTGTAATAATACTTCTTGATGAAAAGAGGAATAAGTGCAGTCATCCAGCCGTGACAATGGATTAAGTCAGGAGCCCACCTTAGTTTGATAACTGTTTCCAGCACCCCCCTTGCAAAAAAAAGTGCCCTTTCGTCATTGTCGGGAAATTCTTCTCCTTTTGAATTTGTAATTATGTGTTTCCGGTGAAAATAATCTTCATTATCTATAAAATATACCTGCATGCGGGCAGATTGAATTGAGGCCACTTTAATTATAAGAGGATGGTCTGTGTCGTTAATAACCAAGTTCATACCCGAGAGGCGTATTACTTCGTGTAATTGATTACGTCTTTCATTTACACATCCGTAGCGGGGCATAAATGTGCGGATTTCCCTTCCCTTTTCCTGAACTCCCTGAGGAAGATAACGGGATATTTCCGACATCTCACTTTCAGGTAGATATGGTGTAATTTCCTGAGAGACGTAAAGAATTTTTTTCTTTTCCATTGACCTTTAAGCGCGGTTTATAACAATTTGCAAAGGTAATAAAAATATCACTAATATTCAATTCTATGTAATCTCTTTGACATTTTTATAATGTAATAAGGTATTCTGATAAAATAAACATATAATTTATTTACTTTGTGGTTTGAAATATAAAACGTAATGTTTTTTTTTGAAACCAGATCAGGATTACGTAATAAACTTGCAGAGTTCAGAAAGGGAAAAAGCATTGGTTTTGTTCCGACAATGGGGGCTTTGCATGAGGGACATTTATCATTGGTAAGGAAAGCCATTACAGAGAATAGTATAGTGGTCGTGAGCATTTTTGTTAATCCTACACAATTTAATGATCCTGATGATTTAAGAACTTATCCCCGAAATCTCGATACGGATCTGGAACTGCTTGAGGCCAGTGGCTGCCATATTGTTTTTGTACCTGCGGAGAAAGAAATATATCCCAGGCCGGATGAGAGAGTATTTGATTTTGGAGTAGCAGGGAAAGTCATGGAAGGTAAATATCGTAAAGGGCATTTTAATGGTGTGGCTCAAGTCGTCAGCATACTTTTTGAAATTGTTGAACCTGACAAAGCTTATTTTGGGCTTAAAGATTTTCAGCAATTTTTTATAATTAATAAATTAGTAGACATGCTGGATTTACCGGTTGAAATTGTAGGATGCCCTATTGTACGTGAAAAAAACGGGCTCGCATTGAGTTCCCGTAATGAATTGCTTTCTCCTGAAGAGCATGAAAATGCGGCATTAATTTATAAAACATTAACAGAAGTTAATAACCAAAAAGGGAAAAAATCCGTAAAGGATATTACTGATTGGGTTGTTAATAACATCAATAAGAATCCATTTTTAAATGTCGAATATTTTGAAATCGTCGATTATGACAGCCTTCAACCTATTAAAAGTTGGGAAGATAAAGGTATAAAAGTGGCTTGTATTGCTGTTTATTGTGGTAAGGTAAGGTTAATTGATAATTTAATTTTGAATTAAAAATTTTATTATGCAGATTCAGATTTGTAAATCAAAAATACATAAGGTAGCTGTTACAGAAGCTAATTTAAGCTATATAGGTAGTATTACAATTGATGAAGATCTTATGAATGCTGCCAATTTAATTGAAAATGAAAAGGTACAGGTATTAAATATAAATAATGGTGAACGCCTTGAAACTTATGTTATAAAGGGTGAACGGGGATCAGGTATAATTTGTTTGAATGGTCCGGCAGCCCGGAAAGCATCTGTGGGCGATATAGTGATAATTATTTCTTATGCATTAATGGATTTTGAAGAAGCAAAAAATTTTAAACCTGCCATAATTTTTCCTGATGAGGAAAACAACAAACTGATTGAGTAATAATTAATAAGTCAATAATTTTTGTCTATCAGTTCAGTGTATTTTTTAAAAAAGTTTGCTGGAAAATAGCCGCCTGAATGAATTGTAAGAATGATTTTTGTGAAACCCGGGAATGATGAGTTTTTATTCGTAAATGATTAATTTGAAGGTAAAAAACAGCCCCCTCAGCATAATTTACTATAGATTTTTATTGGTTTTTTGATTTTTCTTAATGATTCTCTAATAATTGGTGGTGATTTGGCGATATGATCCGTTTGATAAAATGGAAAATTCTGATATTTATTCTATTGTTTCTGAAAAATTTATAATTTTGCAAAACTTTTTCGGAGTATGGGCTGGATAACGAAATATGATTTAGAGTTTAAAGGCCTTAAAGAGGGCTTTCATAAGTTCGAATATGAGATTGAGGATGAGTTCTTTAAGCATTTTGAACAGGGATTGGTGAGTAAAGGCAGCTTAACAGCTAAAGTTATACTTGAAAAACGAAGCACATTTTTAAAATTGAATTTTTATATTAAAGGGTGGGTTGAACTTGTCTGTGACCGTTGTCTTGAAAAATATCAGCAGTATCTGATTCATGAAGATGAGGTTTATGTAAAATTTGGCAAGGATGATAATCTCAATGATGATAAAATTATGTGGGTTTTATTTGATGAACACTGTATTAACCTTGGCCAATTGATCTATGAGTTTATTATTATAAGTATTCCTTTGAAACATATACATCAGGAGGATGAGAACGGAGAATCAGGTTGTAATAAAGATATGATCAGAGAAATTGAAAAATATTCTTATCATGGTAATGGAATACATGAACCTGACCCTCGTTGGGCAGTATTGAAAAATATTAGAAATAATAATTAATAAAATATTATGGCACATCCAAAAAGTAAAATATCGAAAACGAGAAGGAACAAAAGGCGTACACATTATAAAGCTTCGCTTCCTACACTTACTGTTTGTTCAAATTGCGGGGCAACGGTTAAGTACCATCATATATGCCCTGAATGTGGATATTACAGGGGCAGACAGGTGATAGAAAAAGAAATAGCAGTATGACCATGTTAACTAACTTGGTTTTTTTATTCTATACGAGTCCGTATAGAAAGTCATCTGATTTCATCCTAAAAATGGTCATTTACGAATAGTAAACTCAGATTTGCAGGGCTCTCAGCGAACTTTCTAATCCAGACTCTTTACTTTATTGAAAAATACTCTTATGTAACTTCTTTTTCTTAAATTATTTTTCTTGGGGCTGTATTGCCCAATGATGAGAGACTAATTATTCAAAAATTTGGTTTTGAGGTTGCAGGGTGATATAAAAATTTGTATTTTCAACCACAAATAGTGATTTATGGTTTTAATATTATTGTATAACTAGTTTATTAATAAATAAAGTTTTAACATGGCAAAGCAATCATCAAAACCTTCTGGTGAATTCCAGGGCGAGGCAATAAATATTATAAGCGAAAAAACATTAATTAAAGGGGATATAAATTCTAGTGGTGATGTAAGGATCGATGGGGAACTCAATGGCAATATTGATACTAAAGGCCGTATAGTTATAGGACCTAATGGTAAACTGGAGGGTGAGATTAGATGCAGCAATATCGAAGTATCCGGTTATATCAAAGGGAAAATAATAGCTTCGGAATTATTGACAATGAAAGCATCAGCAAGAATTTATGGTGATGTAATTGCCGGAAAGCTTTCTGTTGAACCAGGCTCACTCTTCACAGGTACTTGTTCAATGGGAGAGTCGAAAGAGAAAGATGAAATCTCAAAATCAAAAGAATAAAAAAAGATTTGATACTTTTATCCGGTATTCCAGCCTTGGCTTTGAAATGATGGCTATCATAGGTTTTGGGACATTTTTGGGATATAAGATTGACCAATGGATGGATAATGAATTTAAAGGTTTTACATTCGGTTTAATGGTGTTCTCAGTTATTGTATCCATCATTTATGCGTTGAGAAATTTACTAAAAAAATGAATAGTGATTTAAAACGTTTTGTTTTTAAAATTTTTATAGCTGCAATAGTATTATTTTTTTTGGGCTGGGTGGTTTTTAATTTTATAACTCCTGAACATTATCTTCCAATATTGCCATATATACTTGTATTTTTTGTTCTGGTAACTGTTTTACTTCATGCTTATCAATTAAGACTGGCAAAAAATAATTTTCAGAAGTTTGTAAGATATGGTATGCTGATTTCAATGTTCAGATTGTTGGTTTATACCGGGGTCACTATTGTTTATCTGGCAACTAATTCAGGTAATATCGCAGTTTTTGTGGTTTCTATTGTGATTATATACCTTGTTTTTAGTTTTATTGAAGTTACAGATTTGTCCCGGATAACCCGGAATAAAAATAAATAGTTATTGTTACTTCTGTTTTAACCTAATTAATATACTCTTCGCCAGAAAGTTAGCTTCTTTTGAAACATCCTTATTGAATAAAAGGTATATTTAACTGTTTGACTTTGAAAAATCTTTTAATTTTGTACGGGCTTGAAAAACAGACTAGAATTATGTCAGTTATAGCAAGAAGAATGCTTTTAATACTTTTCATAGCTTTTTTCGGGATTACTAATGGAGTAGCCCAAGCGGAAATGGCACACGATAATCTTCTGGAACAGAAAACCGGAAAGGAAGATAAGTTTGATGCGGGAGAATTTATATTTGATCATGTTTTGGATGCTTATTATTGGCATATTGCCACTTTTGATGAATTACATATCACTTTGCCTCTTCCGGTGATACTTTATAGTAATAAACCTGAACTACATAACGGACAAAGATTTTATCTTTTCATGTCTTCGAAATTTAATCATGGACATCAGGATTACCGTGGATTTCGTATTTCCGAAGGTGAAGTTTATAAGGGAAAGATCGTTGAGCTGGACGAAACGGGCAGGGAACTGGGAAGACCAATTGATATATCTATCACCAGAGCTATAGCTGGAAGCATTATTTCGGTTATTATTTTATTTATCATTGTATTCATGGCTGTAGATATGGCAAAGAAAAACAGGGGAAAGGCACCTTCGGGTATGCAAAATTTACTAGAACCTGTGATAATTTTTATTCGCGATGAAATTGCCAAGTCTACAATTGGCGAAGAAAAATATGAACAGTTTATGCCTTCTCTTCTGACTCTCTTTTTTTTCATATTATTTAATAATCTTATCGGATTGGTCCCGATTATTGGTGCCAATGTAACGGGAAATATTGCAGTCACAATGGTTTTGGCATTCTTTACTTTTTTAATTACCAGTATTAAAGGTAACAAGCATTACTGGAAAGAGATTTTTAATCCTGATGTACCATGGTGGCTCAAATTTCCTATACCGCTTATGCCCATTGTCGAGCTTGCGGGTGTATTCACCAAGCCGTTTGTCCTTATGATTCGTCTTTTTGCCAATATGCTGGCAGGACATATGGTAGTCGCAGTATTTATAAGTTTAATCTTTATATTCGATAGTATAATGGGACCCGCTGCCGGATATGGAGTCAGTCCTATATCAGTAATTTTTTCAGTTTTTATTGTGTTACTGGATGTTTTGGTTTCTTTCATTCAGGCATATGTTTTTACTCTGCTTTCAGCTATCTATTTTGGAATGGCTGTTGCAGAAAATCATTAATATTAATATATAAAATTAAATGTTATGTTTTCAGTAATTTTAACCGTTTTATTACAGGTAACAGCTAATGTATGGGCTGCGCAGGTAGGAGCAGCTTTCGGAGCCGCAGTTACAGCTATTGGTGCTGCTATCGGAATCAGTCGTATCGGCTCCAGTGCCATGGAAGCAATTGCCCGTCAGCCTGAAGCCAGTGGAGATATACGGTCGAATATGATCGTATCTGCGGCTCTGATTGAGGGTGTGTGTTTCTTTGCTGTTATTACCTGTGCGTTGGTTCTTTTTGTCTAATAAGAATTTATGGCAACGACTTCCGGGATTGCCGGTTGATTGTTGCCTTTAAATTATTTTTTATTAGAAAATTTTGGTAACCAGAATTGAGGATTATTTTAATATTTTGGATTATGGAATTAGTAACACCTAATGTCGGTACAATATTTTGGATGATTATCGTTTTCGGTATTGTTGTCTTGATTTTGAGAAAATTTGCATGGAAATCTATCTTAAGTGCTTTGAATGAGAGGGAGAGATCAATTTCAATGGCAATGAAGGATGCTAAGGAAGCCCGCAAGGAAATTGATAATTTGAAAGAAAGGAATGAGGAACTTATAAATGAAGCCCTCAAAGAGAAAGAAAATATTTTAAGAGAGGCAATGGCCCTTAAGGATAACATTGTTGTTGAAGCAAAAGAAAAGGCTCAGGCTGAAGCTCGGAATAATATAGATCATGCAAGACAACAAATTCAAAACGAAAAAGCAAAGGCAATCAGTGAAATGAAAAAGCAAATGGCGGAAATATCCATGATGATTGCTGAAAAGTTGATAAGAAAAGAAATGGCTAAAAGTGAAGAGCAGAAGCGAATGATCAATAATTTAATAGATGAAATTAAATTAAATTGATTATACAAAATTGGAAGATTTTTAGCAATTTTTTATTCAGCGGAGGCTTTTATTCAGCTAAATGAAAAAAGTAAGTGGAGTATAAGAGGTAAAATTTCTTCGAATAAATAATTGATAATTGATTTATTAATAAAATTATATTTACATGAACGAAAGTGCCATTACAGTCAGATATGCTAAGGCATTTTTCGCAGTTGCACTTGAACAGGATATTATTTCTGAGTTGAAAGACGATATGGAATTGGTTATGAATTTGTGTTGGGAATCAGACGAGTTTCTTGTTCTATTGAAAAGTCCTGTTATTAAAATATCGGAAAAGATACGATTGTTTAATATTATTTTTAAGGAGAGAGTAAATGAGTTAACACTTAATTTTTTGCTTTTAATCCTGCAAAATAAAAGAGAAATATTTTTGCCTGATATAAGCAGGAATATTCTTACGTTGATCAGAGAGGAGAAAGGCATTAAATCTGTGGTGCTTACCACTGCTGCCCCTGTAGATGATGTAGTTACAAAAAAAATTTTGGTTATACTTGAAAATGAACTTAAAGGGAAGGTGGAACTTAGTAGTCGTATAAAACCTGATATTATTGGGGGAATTATTTTACGTGTGGATGACAGGCAGTATGATGCCAGTGTAGTCACGCAGCTTAAAAAGATTAAACAAGAGCTTTTAACGGCTCAGTTATAGAAATGATGGCAAAGTATTTAAAGAATAATATTTAAAGTATGGTAACTATTAAACCTTCTGAAATATCTGAAATTTTGAAGCAGCAGTTAGAAAGTTATAAAACAGAGGCTGAACTGGAGGAAGTGGGTACTGTTCTGCAGGTTGGGGATGGTATTGCTCGTATTTACGGGCTTTCTGATGTGGAAGCAAATGAAATGATCGAGTTTGAAAATGGAATTAAGGGAATAGTTCTTAATCTGGAAGAGGATAATGTCGGTGCTGTTCTTTTGGGTCCTTCTGAAGAGGTTAAAGAGGGTGATACGGTTAAGAGACTTAAGCGTATTGCCTCCATAAGGGTAGGCGAAGCTTTGTTAGGCAGAGTAATAAATACTATCGGGGAGCCACTTGATGGCAAAGGACCTGTTATTGGTGATTTAATAGAATTACCATTGGAAAGAAAGGCTCCGGGTGTTATTTACAGACAACCTGTTAATCAGCCCCTTCAAACAGGTTTAAAGTCTATCGATGCAATGATACCTATAGGCCGGGGTCAACGGGAACTTATAATTGGTGACCGTCAGACAGGAAAGACGGCGGTCGCTATAGATACAATTATCAATCAGCGAGAAAATTTTGAGAATGGTGAGCCGGTTTATTGTATTTATGTTGCCATCGGCCAAAAGGGGTCGACAGTGGCAAATATTGCTAATACTCTCGAGAAGTACGGAGCAATGGATTATACAATAATAATTTCCTCCACTGCTTCAGATCCTGCTACCTTACAGTTTTATGCCCCTTATTCAGGAATGGCTGTTGGTGAATATTTTCGTGATACGGGACGCGATGCCCTTATAGTGCTGGATGACCTCTCCAAACAGGCTGTGTCCTATAGAGAAGTTTCTCTTTTGCTTCGGCGCCCCCCGGGACGTGAAGCCTATCCGGGTGACGTTTTTTATTTGCATTCAAGACTTCTTGAAAGAGCAGCCAAGATCATAGAATCTGATGAAATTGCTACTCAAATGAATGATCTTCCTGAGGGATTGAAAGATAAGGTCAAGGGAGGGGGTTCATTAACTGCATTGCCTGTGATAGAGACACAGGCAGGAGACGTGTCGGCTTACATACCTACTAATGTTATTTCTATTACCGATGGTCAGATATTTCTGGATTCAAATCTTTTTAATTCAGGATTTCGTCCGGCCATTAATGTGGGTATCTCTGTTTCAAGGGTCGGTGGTAATGCACAGATCAAATCAATGAAAAAAATTGCCGGAACTTTGAAGCTGGATCAGGCCCAATTCCGTGAATTGGAAGCATTCGCCAAGTTTGGCTCTGATCTTGATGCGGCTACTTTACGAGTACTCGATAAAGGTCATAAGAATATGGAAATATTAAAGCAAGGTCAATATTCTCCTATGAAAGTGGAATATCAGATAGCTGTTATATATTGCGGCATCAAGGAACTGTTGAGGAAAGTGCCCGTTGGAAAAGTTAAAGAGTTTGAAAGGAATTTTCTCGAATTAATGGAGATGGAACATCGTGATGTATTAGATTTTTTAAAAAAAGGGAAATTAACTGAAGGGGTAGAGAATACTTTACGGAAAGTTGCTGATGAGGTGGCAAAAGAATTTGAAAAATAATTGGAATAAAATATGGCCGGTTTGAAAGAAATAAGAACTAGAGTTGTATCGGTAAAAACAACCAGGCAGGTGACAAGTGCCATGAAAATGGTTGCTGCCGCAAAATTAAAAAAAGCCCAGGATGCTATTCTTCAAATCAGGCCTTATGCTGATAAATTGCATCAGATTCTTGTATCTATTAGTTCAAATTTAATGGATATTGAAGATTTGGTTTGTATTAAGCCTCGTGAACCTGAAAAAGTACTTGTAGTTCTGATTACTTCTAATCGCGGACTTTGCGGGGGATTTAATCTAAATTTATCAAAAAAAGCTGCTGAATTGGTCAGGATCAAGTATGGCATGCAATACCAGTTGGGGGATGTGGATTTTCTTTGTATAGGCAGGCAGGGAGAACGCCAAATAAAACTTCAGGGAATGAATGTTGTGAAAAACAGGCATGAACTTTATGATTATTTAGATTTTGAACATATCTGTCATGTGGTTGAGGAAATTGTTGAAGAATTTATTGATGGCACTTATGACAGGGTAGAACTTGTTTATAATCAGTTCAGGAATGCTGCTGTTCAAAATAATGTTATCGAACAATTTTTGCCGGTCCCTGTGGAAGAGAAAAAGGAAATGAATTTTTATTATGATTTTATTTATGAGCCTTCAAGGGAACATATAATAAGAGAAATTATTCCACGATCACTTAAAATTCAATTTTACAGGGCATTGCTTGACTCCTATGCATCTGAGCATGGTGCCCGGATGACCGCAATGCATCAGGCAACCGATAATGCAACCGAATTATTAAAAGATTTAATGCTTCAATATAATAAAGTGCGCCAGAATACTATTACTAATGAAATAATAGAAATAGTCAGTGGATCAGAGGCACTTAAGAGCGGATAAAATATTGCATCTTAAATATTTTTTTTCCTTGCTACGATTATGAGATTCGTTGCCGGTTGAATTCCAAATTTCAATGCCATTTCCCTGAAAGTTTCTATTTCCGGCTTAATAATATCATATTCAGGGTGTCCTTTTATTTTTTCCACCATTTGTTGCATTTTATTAACAAAACTATCTATATCGTATTTGCTTTTTATCAGATTTATATTTTTTTTATTTTCAAAAAAGAATTGTACATGAATACCACTTACTTTTAGTATTTGAAGGATAGCATCTTTTGTAAAGCTTTTTCGATGATAAGTACCTGTAATACTGTCTATACGACTTCTGAAATGGTGATATATTTTATGCACTTTCTGAGCAGGATTTAGATTATCACTAATTGTTTCATTTATAATGATCCAGCCCTCGTTTTTTACTACACGCCTGATCTCTTTCAGGCTTTTTTTCAGTTTGGGAAAGTGATGAAGGGTCATCGAAAGACTTACTACGTCAAAAGAATTATCCTTAAAATGAAGTTTTTCAGCCTTCATTTTCAAAAATATCAGTTCAGGAAATTTTTGTCTGGCGGCTAACAAGATGGCTTCGTTGATATCTATACCTGTTATTTTTGCTTCAGGAAAAGTTTGTTGAAGTACAGGGATAAAACTTCCTGAACCGGTACCAACATCCAAGATATTAAATATTTCTTTATCTTTAAAATAATTAATGAGTGGTTCTATTTTCATATGAACATCAGGTTTTTAGTAAAGATACCCGCCTCAAAAATAATAAAAGAAAAACAGATATTAATACCCTTAGCAGATATATAATAAAGTGTTAAATCAGTAAAAGAAGTGCTGATATTGAAGTGACTATTATTACAAAAGTACGGTAAGTCTTATCAGGTATCTTTTTTACGAGCCATATTCCTAAAAAAGCACCTAATGCTATTCCGGGCAGTAGCATTAAATCCAGTTTTAAAGTATTCCATTTAATTGTATCCCAAATAAATATATGGAGAGGGAATTTGGTCAAGTTAATAATAAGGAAGAACCAGGCTGTAGTACCAATGAAGTTATTTTTAGGCAAGTGCATCGCCAGCAGATAGATAGCAAAAATAGGTCCTGCCACATTTCCAATCATTGTAGCAAATCCTCCCAAAATGCCCATAGAGGCAGCAAACCACCATGAATCAGGGAAAAAGTTGAAGTTTTTTTGACGGTCTTTCCAAAGCATTAAACCAATACAGATAAATATCAATATGGCTATGATATTTTTGAACCAAACATCATTTATTATTTCCCCAACCCAAAGGGCAATGCCTATACCAATAAAGGCCCATGGAAATAATTTCCACAGGTATTTCCATTTTGCATGGCGATGGTAATAACCAACACCGAACCAGTCGGCCATCATTAAAATGGGAAGTAATATACCTGTAGAACTTTTGCCTCCAAAAATTATAGCAAAGATGGGAACAACGAACATTGATACGCCCGGTACCCCAACTTTGGAGAGTCCCATCAGCATAGCACACAAAAAGAGTAAAAACCACTGTAGTAAGGAAAAGTCAAACATAAGCGGGATTTTGAGCCGGTAAAAATAAGGGAAATTAGTTGGGAAACAAATACCGACCTGAATTTAGATGATTTTATTTTCCAGTTCTTTTAATTCTTCTTCGTCAATTTGTCCAAACCACTCACCCAGTTTTTTGCGAGCTTTTTCTTTTATTTCAGGGGTTATGTTGGAAGATACTTGGGTAAGTGCAAAAAGAAGCACTCCAAGGTCATCGGAATATCCTATTAGAGGTGCCATATCAAAAATGGCATCTGTTGGGAGTATAAAATAACCTAAAGCTGCTGCAATAGATAATTTGGTTTTAAAACTGACATTTTTATCCTTCATTACATAATATAAAAGCAGAACAGCATATACTACAGTGGCACCTGCTGATTTGGAAAATTGTCTGATTTTTTTCCAAAGTGAATCTTCTGAATAGAGTTTCGAGTACTGATTGTTCATATAACAGAAAAGGTAAACAAAGGAATTATAAAGGTAAGAAAGGATTCCATCTTCTCAAAAAGATAGAATCCTTTTAAGTTTACCATCCGTAACGGTATCCATATCCTCCTGGGCCGCTACCTGCCACGCGGCCGCGACCTCCAAATCCTCTGCAGCCCCGTCCTCTGCGGTAACCACGGCCATATCCCATACAACCATATGTGCTACCTCTACTCCAAAGAAGGTCGTAGTGTTCTTTCTGTTCGTCATTTAAAAGATTACGTATTTCATCATGGTGGCCCAAAACTTTTTTCAAAATTTCCTCACGAATTTTAGTCCTTTCGGAAATATCAGTTGTGGACATTTCTTTTACTCTTAATTCTGCTATAACTTTCCGGTGGTTTATCGCTGTTTCCTGGATCTTGGATTTTTGTTCTTCGGTAAGACCCGGAATAATATTCAGGATGCCGGGAATTGCCTGGTTGCCATATCCATAACCGTATCCCATACCATATCCTTTGCCGTAATATTCACTATTGTATTCATTGCCGTAACCATATCCACGGCCTGGACGGTTAGCATATCCGTATCCCTGTGAGAAAGCTGTTGTTGTCGCCAGCATTAAGGCGATGATCATCCATAATAATTTTTTTGTTTTCATCTGTTTAAAATTTTATAATTATCTAAAAAAATTAATTAAAAATTTACTAATAAAATTTTCATATTTATGCATATTTTGTTTTTTACCAGTTATGTCCGCGTCTTCTGCCTCTTCCTGGCAGCTTTATATCTTCATTGTTTCTTAATACTGACATAAAAATTGCATTAAGTTTTTTTTGGTTTTAATGTTGTAATAAATCTGCTGTTTTTATTAACTGACAGCCTGCTAAACGGATCTGAATGGTATTGGTTAGTCAAATAATCCCGGGTTTGGCCAAGATAGAAATCACTTGCAGGGATACCACTTGTACCTGTAGGTATAATAGTCATGGATTTATCCCATGTTCCAAGGTCATATATATGGCGATGGGATGCTGCGTGGTTTACTTTAAACTGATTGTTAAAGGAATATGAATAAGGGCATACTGTATGGTAACTCCCCGGCATTCCGAAAGGTCCCTTGTTCAAGTTCAGTAACTTATCAAGGATGCTGACTACTCCTAACGGGTGACTTATAGTAATTGTATGAATTTTATCCCAATCCCATCCTTCTATATCAGAACCTGCAATTTTTGTAAGCTCATCAACTGTTTCTTTAAATGAACGCTGCACTATATCGGTGAAAGTTTCATTATCCGTTGTATTTTTATCATCGATCCATGGTGAATTTTTTTCGGGCAGAATATTTCTTACAAGGTTTTCGATAATTATCCGCTTTTCTTTAACAGCCTTGAAAAGTTCGGGTGATAAATCATCTTTTATCAGATTTTCGCCTACTTTTATAAATAGCATATCAAATATAGAAGCAGCCTGGCTTTTGCCGCTCATAACATAATCCCATTCCTGTAGCTTATTTAAAGCTTCCCTTTGTGTTTCATTCCATTTAGCAGAGGAATTAAGTGCAGCAAGGAATTCCGGAACTATTTTTTCAGCTTTTTTTGATTTAAAATCGGCTTGCATCTTGCAAAAATCTTCTATTCCGCTTTTTTCAGTTTCTTCCAGCATCTCTCTTATACGGTCGATCCGGTTTGGCATATCATACCAGTAACCAATGTAATAGGGAAAATTTTCCGGTACTGTTTTATTGTTGGCAGAGGATACATAACCTCTTTCAGGATTAAATTCAAATGGCAGTTCCTCAAACGGGACCATGCCTGTCCAGTCGTAACGACTGGTATCTCCCGGATAAATATTAATGCCTTTTCCATCTCTTATTGGAACTCCTGAGCAGCATTGTAGTCCGATATTACCATCTGTATCAGCATAAATGATATTTTGACTGATAGAAATGAATGATTTTACTGCATTACGAAAATCGCTCCAGTTATTAGCCCGGTTCAGCAGATAGATTGTCCTCATTTCATTGCTCATTTCATTACCGGTCCAATGTATGGAAAGGGGTGTTTCCTCTGCCTGTCTGAATCGGTTAACCAATGGACCCCGGTGAGTGAATTTTAAAGTTTCGTTAATCTCTTCGCCTTCCTTTGTTTTTATTTTTTCCTTTTTAATAACAAGATTTTTCCATTTCCCGTTTAATAAATATTTAGTTGAGTCCTCATTAAGTGTTTCAGCGTAAAAGTCCAGATTATCAGTATAAACATTAGTCATGCCCCAGGCAATGGAATCATTATGACCGCAAATAACAAATGGTTGGCCAGGAAGTACGACTCCTGTAACGTTTACAGAATTTTTTGCACTATGATGCATTTGGTACCAGATTCCTGGTGAAAAAATTCCAAGATGCATATCATTGGCCAAAAGAGGTTTGCCTGATTTACTTTTCTTGCGGGCAACTGCCCAGTTGTTGCTCCCGTGAAAAATTTCAAGTCCCATCTCTTGCAGTTTTTTGCCGGCAGATAGAATTGTTTTGCCGATAGTCCCGGCCGGAGTTTGAAAATCTGGAAAAACAATAGTTGAATGGTTTTCCATTTTTGGTATTATATCTGCAATTTGTTCTTTGTTAACTTCTTTTTTTAAGTTGTGTAGCAGTAGTTCAGTATCCCAGCCCGAGGTGAGGTTCCATGACATATAACCTATGAGATTCAGGGAATGTTCGGGCTTCCAAAGCTCTGGTTCGTATCCGAGTATTTTAAATTCCGGTGGCAGGGGGAAGTTTTTAATATAATAATTGACTCCCTCTGTGAATGCTTGCAGGCAAGAATTTATTTTTGATGAAGAGCATGAATAAACTTTTTCTGATTTTTCATCTATGCGTAATGCCCGCATCAGTAAATCACTTTCCAGTTGGTCTTTGCCCAAAATTTCAGATAACCGGCCCTGTGTAACCCGTCGTAATAAATCCATTTGCCATAACCTGTCCTGTGACATTGCAAATCCTACCGCTATGTAAAGGTCTTTTTCGTTATCTGCATAAATATGTGGTATAGCAAAGGAATCCCGAATGATAGTTACTTCACTTGTAAGGTCAGGTAAAACAAAGTCCTTGTTGTAATCGGGCAATGCACTATTGCTGATATTTCTGATAATAAAAAAGCCTGCAATAGCTGTAACTATTATTAATAATAAAATTACCAGAAGAATATGCTTAAATGTTTTCATATACTATTGAAAATTTTAGTTACTTGTATATTGAACAGTTTAATTAGCAGAGTCTGTCCATAAAATTTGCTGACTGCGTTATGTTTGTTTTTATTAAATTATCATTTACAAGAAAATAATGAAAAATATTTTGTAAAATGATTATGGAGTCTAGTCTGAAAAGGCGCTTTGCGCTCTTTTTTCAGATAAATTAACAAAATTTATCAAACTGATTTTCAATCATATACAAAAAACATAAAAATTTTATAAATAAAAATTTTAGTTTTTATGCCGAACTCATTATTTAAATGCGTAATATTTATAATTTTAAAGAAATTTAAAGTTATAAATCAAATTGGTAATTATGAAAAAACTGGCTATTCTTTTTTTCCTGGGATTATATGCATTTACAGGAATTGCCCAAGAAGCAGATAAAATTTTAGGTTTTTGGTGGACCGAGGAAAGAACTTCTAAGATAAAAATTGAAAAGAAGGATGGTAAATACTTTGGAACCATTGTTTATATTGTTCCTGAGAATTATGAAAACGGAGAACCTCCAAAGGATGATGAGAATCCCGATGAAGCACTCCGTGACCGTTCATTGCTGGGATTGAAAATTTTGAATAATTTTGAATATGATCCCAAAAAGGAAGAATGGAAAAATGGGAAGATTTATGATCCGGATACAGGTAATACTTACGATTGTTATGCATGGCTCGAAAGCGAAGACCTGCTTAAGCTGAAAGGATATGTTGCGGGCATTCGATGGTTAGGCCGGAGTTCCGAGTGGTATAGGAGTGAATAATGTTTTTGATTATTATAGACACTAGATAAGTCTGGTTACTTTACTACTTTCAGTCAGTTTAAGATTATGGAGATCAACTCCTGTGATAAGATTTATGCCAGGCTTTTTATCGGGTTCGAAACTACCAAGAAGTTTTTCTGTTTTTAATGCACGTGCCCCGTTATAGCATGCCCAAAGGGTCAATTCTTCGAGTGTGACATTAAAATTTTGTTGAAGTGTGATCATTTCAGCAAGAACTGAAAGTTGATGATTTGAGGCAAGACTGTCAGTTCCTATACAAATATTGAGATTTTCTTTTTGAAAAAGTGGAAGAGGGGGAAGGCGGTTTTCAATATACAGATTGGCATTGGGACAAATAACAAAAAAAGTATTTTCTTTTTTTCTGTAATTGGTTATTTCTGATATATTATCTGGAGATGTATAAATGTTATGTACCAGTAGAAGTTGATTTTCAGCAGGGAGAAAGGGTAAAACGGAAATAAGTGAGCTTTTACCGGTCGGCTTCCAATGAGAGATGTCAATTCTTAGATTATATTTAAGATGATCGGAAATCGGACCTGTTCCATATTGGTAGAATTCTGTTTCACCCGGACTTTCCTGGTTATGAATTGATAAAATATTTTTTTCGGTTTTGGCTTTATTTTTTATTTTTTTGAAAAGTGCTGTAGATACGGAGTATGGAGAATGGGGTACAACAGAGGCTGAAAGACCGTTTTTATTAAATATATTTTCTATATGACAGGCTAACCTGAATGATTTTTCAGCCCGCGACGGATGAAATCCGAAGGTTTCAACAAAGGTATGGTAATATATATTGCTATGCAGTTTAGTTTTTAAAGATATTATTGAGTTTGATATATCACCTGTTGCTGCTATACCCTTTGAAAACAGATGATGATCTGCTTTTTCAATCTCTTTTTCAATGGTTTCACTATCTTCTTCCCGAAGGCGGTTAATTTCACCGATAAAGTCGGTAACGCCGGTTTTTTCCCTTATTTTTCCTTTAAGATAGGATAACTCGAGATGGCAGTGAGTATTTATGAACCCGGGCATTAAAATACCTGTATAGTATTCAAGGGAAGGAAGTTCCTTCAAGTGACCTTTTGTGTCGATTACTTCAAGTATTGTTCCGTCATCAGAGCAGACAAGGATTCCATTTTTAAGAGCAGACCCTTTGCCCGGGAAAATATATGATGCTGATATTTTTTTCACTGCTGTTTCTCCCGAATTTCCAGGTCAAGCTTTTCATTTTTTCGTCTGGAGAATTCCTGTTCCATTTCATTAAGGTTGTTCATGACCTGGCGGTACATTTTTTCAAAATTTTTGGGGTTACTGGCATAATAAATATATGATTTTTCGAAGATAGTATCGGGTTCATTGTATTTTTTAAGAATGGAATAATAAAAGTCAGCTGAATTACTGTTATGAAGCAAACTATCCTGATTTTTTCGAATGTTATATGTTGCTTCGGCAATATGAATGTCAGTAAGCATTTCAATCATTTTTTCTTTTGGGATTAGTTTTTCGGGCTTTTCTACTACCGGATCATCACAGGATGAAATGCTTAATAATAAAATAGTAAGAAGGATATATATTTTTTTCATCTGTTTATTATAATTTTTGTAAATAACTCAATAAAAAATTTAAGAACAAATGTAAACTTGTTTTGATTGCATCATGCAGACGAGTTGCTTTGCTTTCGCATATTCTTTCGCATTTTTACAGTTTTGTGTTATTTTCTGATTAAAAAAAATGTTCGTTTTATTAGTGCTAATTTAAATAATAATCAGTAACTAAGTGAAAATACCTATATAAGGTTTGCTGACTGTGTTATATTTATTATGCTACAAAAGTATTGTACTAATTATTTATTCGGGCGGATTTTTTAAGCGAATTTTTGGGTTTATCCGAATATGTGATGGATTACTTCTTCGACCCTGGCGACTTTTACAATTTTTATTTTAAATTTTTTTTCATCAAATCCTCTCGTATGTAAAGGAATAAAAATTTTATTGAAACCCAGTCTGGCTGCTTCAGCTATTCTTTGTTCTATCCGGTTAACACCTCGTATTTCACCTGTAAGTCCTACTTCACCGGTAAAGCATGTTTTATGTTCAAGGGCTGTATCAATGTTTGAGGAAAGGATAGCACAGATAACAGCCAGGTCTGTAGCAGGATCGTTTATTTTTAATCCCCCTGCAATATTAATAAAAACATCTTTAGCAAGTAGTTTGAATCCAGCTCGTTTTTCGAGTACAGCCAATAGCATATTCAAACGCCTGAGGTCGAATCCTGTTGATGAACGCTGAGGGGTTCCATAGGCGGCTGAACTTACAAGTGCTTGTATTTCAATTAAAAATGGTCGTATGCCCTGTATTGTGGAGGCGATAGCTGTTCCGCTGATATCATTGCTTGTTTTTGAAACGAGTTGCTCCGAAGGATTAATTATTTCCCGGAGTCCGTTATTTCCCATTTCAAATATTCCTAGTTCGTTAGTTGATCCAAACCGGTTTTTATTAGCCCGCAAAATGCGGTACATATAGTTTGAATCTCCTTCAAATTGCAATACTGTATCTACCATATGTTCCATTACTTTTGGACCGGCCAGGCTGCCTTCCTTATTTATATGACCTATTAGTACAACAGCAGTTTCGCTTTTTTTTGCAAATTTCAATATTGATGAAGTGCATTCCCTGACTTGTGAGACAGATCCCGGTGATGAATCAATCATTTCCGTGGAGATTGTTTGTATAGAATCAATAATCAATAGATCAGGCTGTATTTGTTTTGTATGATAAATTACGGATTCAAGCGAGGTTTCACATAAAAACAAGCATTTGTTATTATTTGTTGGAAGTCTACCGGCACGTAGTTTGATCTGTTGAAGACTCTCTTCACCGGAAATATACAAAACTTTATTATTATTTAATCCCATCGCCATTTGCAGAGCAAGTGTTGATTTTCCGATACCTGGTTCTCCTCCCAGTAAAACGATAGAGCCTGGGACAAACCCACCTCCCAGAACCCGGTCGAATTCGTTAATGCCGGCTTCAATACGCCGGTAATTTTTTTTTGATTGAATATTTTCTAATGTTAAAGGCTGATTGTCATTTAGTTGTGTTGTTTTTTCCGAGATTGGTTTTTTCTTCGACACAATTTCTTCTACGTATGTATTCCATTTTCCGCAGGAAGGACATCTACCCAGCCATTTAGGTGATTGTGCACCACAGTACTGGCAGGTGTATATAGTTTTTGTACTTGACATTAATCGAGATTTTTAATTTTTTTGATTATTTCTGATGTAGAAATGCCGGGCACAAGGTCAAGCGTTTTCACCTGTCCACCGTGTTTGAGAACTATATCATAACCAACAACTTCTTCTAAGGTATATTCATTTCCTTTTACCAGCAGGTCCGGAAGAATCTTAGCGATCAGAGTGTAAGGTGTTTCTTCGGAAAAAATAATTACAGCGTCAACAAAAGCGAAGGCTGCTAAAATAATTGTTCGTGATTCAATGTTTAGTATAGGCCGTTCTTTTCCTTTAATTGCCGTTACAGATTTATCGGAGTTTAAACCGACAATCAGCTTTGTTCCTAAACGGGCAGATCTCAAAAGAGAATCGACATGCCCTAAATGTATAATATCAAAACAACCGTTTGTGAAAACAATCTTTTCTTTGTCAGCCTTCCATTTATCAAGTAATGGCTTAAAAGAATTATAATCAGTAAAAATTTTTGAATGAATGTTGTAGTTTAATTGCATTTTTTTACCAAATAGGAAAGAATTTTTATTGTTTGTTGAATCTGCTATTTTTTCAGTATAATTCTGAAAGTAGTACCTTTTCCGATTTCAGACCATTTAATAAATATTTTACCTTTGTGATAGTTTTCTATAATACGTTTAGCTAAAGAAAGCCCTAATCCCCATCCTCTTTTTTTGGTTGAATAACCCGGATGGAAAACTGTTTTAAATTGTGATTTATTAATTCCGTTACCCGTGTCGGTAATATCAATACAGATATGATCTTCTTTTTCTTTTAGTGATAATGTTATGGAACCATGATTTTTAATAGCATCTATCGAATTTTTGCACAGATTCTCTATTACCCATGACAGAAGTGCTGCATTTAAAGGAACTTCAATTTTTTCATTCTCCTTAAATGCAGTAATAAATTTTACTTTTCCGGATGATCTGGTTTTGAGATAGCTTGTAGTTGACAGCAACACCTCTGTTATATTGGTTTTAACAAGTTCCGGTTTTGAACCTATTTTTGAAAAACGTTCTGTAATTTTTTCCAGTCGTTGGGCGTCTTTTTCAAATTCTTTAATCAGCGAAGGGTCCACATCCTGCAGCTTAAGTATTTCGATCCATGCCATTAGAGATGAAATAGGAGTTCCCAACTGATGTGCTGTTTCTTTTGACATCCCAACCCAAACCTGATTTTGTTCAGCTCTCTGTGTGGCGCTGAAGGCGGAATAAGCAGCTATTATGAATATTATAATAACAAATAGTTGTATAACAGGATAGTATCTTAGGTTACGAAGGAGATTAGATTCCCGGTAATAAAGCAGAAGATAATTATTTTTTGAAAGGTCAATCCGTATAGGAGATGAGTGAGCTTTCATTTTTTCCAGTTCTTTTTTAAGTATCTGTTTTCTTCGGTCTTTTTTGTATTTAATATTAGCATCATAATTAAATGTTCCGTCAGGTTTAATTATAATAACCGGAATATTAGTATTTTGCTCAAGTATAGATTGTATTAACGAAAGATAAGATGTATTTAGTTCTTCTATATTTGCCTCATTACTGTTTTCAACACCTGATGCAGCCAGTCGTTTTGTTGCTTCTGCCCATAACTCCACTTTCTTTCGTTCTTCATTAGCCATTTTTTCCGTAAGCCAGTTGGTATAGAGCAGTGAGCCAAAACCAATAATTACTGCGATAACCAGCAGTAAAATTTTTCCGCGTTTTCTTTTAAGGTAAATATCCAAAGTGAGGTTATTTTAATTTGTTCAATGAAAACGGGGAAAATTATAAAATATTATTTTCCCAGTATTTTCATGGCAGTTTGCATTATACCTTTACTATCAATGCCGCATTCTCTGTATAAATTTTTAAGAGATCCTTGTTCTATAAACCGGTCGGGTATACCGAGCAATTTTACATTTGCGTGTATGCCCTGTTCTGCGATAAATTCAAGTATAGCACTGCCAAATCCGCCTTTTAAAATTCCATCTTCTACTGTGATTATATATTGAAATGTTTTAAAGATTGTTATAAGCATCTTTTTATCTAATGGTTTGGCAAAACGCATGTCGAAGTGGGCTGCGGAAATATTTTTGTCGGCAAGTTCTTTTACTGCCTGTTGTGCGAAAATACCTGATTTACCAAGAGTTAATATTGCAATATCTTTACCTTCTGAAAGTTGCCGGCCTTTCCCAATTCTTAGTTTTTTAAAAGGTTTTTCCCAGTTTTTGTTTATACCATATCCGCGGGGATAACGTATAGTGAATGGGTGTGAAATTTCATCCAGTTGAGCTGTATACATAAGATTCCTTAGGTCAGACTCATCCATTGGTGCAGATACGATCATATTAGGAATAGAACGCATATAAGCAATGTCAAATATTCCGTGGTGCGTTGAACCGTCTTCACCTACAAGACCACCCCTGTCAAGACAAAATATTACATGAAGATTTTGAATTGCAACATCATGAATAACCTGATCATAGGCTCTTTGAATAAAGGTAGAGTATATATTACAAAAAGGTATCAGTCCCTGTGTTGCCAGTCCGGCAGAAAATGTTACAGCATGTTGTTCAGCTATTCCTACGTCAAAAGTCCTGTGGGGCATTTCCTTCATCATTATGCTCATTGAGCAACCTGTTGGCATAGCAGGGGTAACACCTATAATTTTTTCGTTCTGCCTGGCAAGTTCCAGTAAAGTCTTTCCAAATACATCCTGAAATTTTGTTATTTCTTTTTCATCATAACTGTAAGATAATATTTCGCCGGTTTTTTTATTGAATAAACCGGGTGCATGATATTTTGTTTGATTTATTTCTGCCAGCCTGAATCCTTTCCCCTTTTTTGTAATAATGTGTAACAGTTTAGGTCCTGG
The DNA here is from genome assembly GCA_964611525.1 of uncultured Prolixibacteraceae bacterium. GTDB lineage: Bacteria > Bacteroidota > Bacteroidia > Bacteroidales > Prolixibacteraceae > JAAYJR01. The sequence continues at coordinate 35,515 of CAZTAL010000131.1, read as the reverse complement.
GATATCTTTCAGGTCATTCAGTGTTTTAGTCAGGTAAATTACATCATGACCGTCAACGGGGCCGAAGTATCTGAAATTAAATGCTTCGAATAAATTATTTTCAGCAAGTAATATGTTTTTTAATGCATGTTGGTTTTTTTGGATAAATTTTCTGGTTTTTTCCCCAAATCCGTCCAGTTTACCCAGACCTTCCCAAATTTCTTTTTTTACTTTATTGTAGGTTTCCGATTTTGAAATGTTAAGCAGGTATTGGCTAATTACTCCTGTATTTGGGTCTATAGCCATATTATTGTCGTTTAAAATAACAAGAAGGTCTGATTTTCTTGCACCGGCATTATTCAGTGCTTCAAAAGCCATTCCGCCTGTCATTGCACCATCTCCTATGACAGCTACGATTTTTCTGTCATTTTCATTCTTTAAACCGGCAGCAACAGCCATGCCCATAGCTGCTGATATTGAAGTAGATGAATGACCTACACCGAATGTATCATAGATACTTTCTTCACGTTTTGGAAATCCGCTTATTCCTTTATATTTCCGGTTAGTATGGAAAATTTTCCGCCTTTCTGTAAGAATTTTGTGACCATAAGCCTGATGACCGACATCCCAAACCAAGATATCATAGGGAGTATTGAAAGCATAATGTAGTGCTACGGTTAATTCAACAACTCCAAGACTGGCGCCCAGATGGCCGGGATTTTCAGACACAACATCAATTATGAAATTTCTGAGTTCATTACATAATTCAGGAAGATCATCTAATTTGAGTTTTCTTAAATCGTATGGGTTATTTATTTTATTAAGTAATTTTTCTTTTATTTCAACCATCTTTTCTGAAAATTTTTATTGCACCTTTCAATATAACGCACAATTAGAACTTCATGACAATTCCACTTCAGATATTAACGTAGTAATACATAATTTGTTTAGCCTTTGCAAAGAAAGTAAATTTAGCTATAAAATTTGTTAAAAGAATGACGACTGTTCAATATTTATGTTTTTTGCGGATGAATTTTAGCAGATTTCTATGTTACAAAAAACTTTTTAATGAAATGAAACGAGTCATGTACTATCGTTCACACAGGAGAAACATTATAAATGATGAGTTTCATCTCATACCATTAAAATAAACAATTATAATGAGATGAAAATGAACATTATTAAACAATAATTTTATTATTCGGTTATTCAGTTAAGAGTTAAAATTAAATAAACTTAACTGGCTGTCTTTTTTAAGAGGCTTTTTGTTACTGGTATTTTCAATTTTATTGAGCAGTTCAAGCTTGATCAAATGTAAAAAAGGACTGACAGGTAGTTTGAATTTACGTCCACGAAGGGTCCGGTTTCGTGCATGAGTAAGGAATAACATTTTTTTTGCCCTGGTCATACCAACATATAATAAACGTCTTTCTTCTTCCCTGTCTACCTCTTTTTTATAGAGATTGTAAGGTAATAATCCGTTTTCACAACCGGCAATAAAAACACATTCAAATTCCAGACCTTTGGAAGCATGTAATGTCATTAGAGAAATAGCTTCGAGGCTATGGTTATGCGTATCGGTACCTGTTCCCAAAATCAGAAATTCCAAAAAATCACGGGTATTGTTCATCTCATCTGCAATCTCTGTGAACCTTATCCATTTATGTTCGTCAAATTCTTCCGGTTTAAAAAATTTGGTTTTTAAATTTTCAAGCGAGTCACTAAGTTTTTTCTTTTTTATTTGTTGCTGAAAATACTTTAAGTTTTGTTCGGATATTTGTTTGTTTTTAAGCTTTAAGATTTTATTTGCACTTTCTGAATTTTCGTTTGAAAATATATTCAGTAAACTGATTAAAGTCTGAAATGGTTCCTGCCTGAAGAAAGGTGTAGTTCCTACTTCCTGATAAGGTAAGTTATGATTTTGCAAAGCTTGTCCGATAATATTAAACTGGCTGCGTGTACGGCATAGTATGGCCAGATCGGAGAGAGTATTTATAGTATTATTTGTGTTTCCCGTCGTAACAGAGCTGTCAATAGAGAAGAAGCTAACTCCGCCTATCAGGTCAACTATTTGTCTGGCAATGAATTCTGCTTCTGCTGCATCGGTGGGTTGTTCAGAGATGGATATATTTACTCCCTGATCGATACCTTTTAGCATATCGGATTTTAGTTCTAAAATATCGGAAGAAGCATTAAGTATGGTTCGCGAACAACGGTAAGATTGATCGAGCTGAAAAATTTTTGCTTCCGGGTAATCATTGGTAAATTGTTTGATATAATTTGAATTTGCACCACGGAAACCATATATCGACTGGTTAGCATCACCTACAACATAAATGTTGGAATGTGTATCCGGGGCTAAAAGTCTTAATAACCGGTATTGGGTATCATTAATATCCTGATACTCATCAACAAAAATGTAGCGGAAACGTTGTTGAAACCGGTTAAGAATATTTTTATTTTCGGAAAAAAGGATAAGTGGTTTGATTATCAGATCGTCGAGATCAAATGCATTTAATTTTTGCAGTTTGTTTTCGTATTGATTAAAGATGCAGGTTCCGGAAATGTTTTTATTATCATTATTTTTATGTGTTTCAGCTATCCAAATTGACCTCTTTTTTTCTGAAATTTGAGAAATCAGGTTTTTTGTTTCACTTGCACTTACTTGGGAAATGGATTTTATGATATCGGTTTTTAGATTTTCATCAGCCAGAGTAAAGTTTTTACTGCGCCGGAACTCTTTATGAAATTCTTTAAGTATAGTAAGGCCGAAGGCATGGAATGTAGCAACTGTGATATCTTCGGAATTTATTTTTTTATTAAGGATAACTTTCAGTCTTTTCCTTAGTTCACCGGCTGCTTTATTGGTAAATGTAATGGCAAGGATTTCAGAAGGATTTATATTGAGGTTTTCTTGCAACCATGCTATTCTGCTTGTCAGGGTTTTTGTTTTTCCTGTACCGGGACCGGCAATAACAAGGGTGGGGCCATTTGCATCCATTACAGCCTTAAGCTGTTCCGGATTTAAATTATATAGCGTCTCTTTTTTTGTTGACATGGTATGATAAATGTCTGATTCTTCGGCTGCCAGATTTTCCTGGTATTTATTTTCATGCAATAATTTTTGTATTCCCTTTAAATCAAAATTTATAAAGTCTCTTTTTACGGGCGGACTTGGTTTTTCTACGATAAAGAGGGAGGGAGTTGCTTCAAAGAGACTTAACTCGCCGGGATTAAAGACTTTAATTTCTCCGTATTCACCATCATATCCCTCTTTTATAATGACTTCGCGGTTACGCATGCGCTTTATTGCTTCTGCCAGTGCAGGGGAAGTTTGAGATTCAATTTTTTCCGGGGGTATTTCCATGAGTATATCCAGTTCTGTACCAAGTTTTTCAAGAGTTGACATGTATTCTTTTTCTATTCTTTTTGAATTAACACCTAGCCCGGCAATTTCAGATAAAATTTCTTTTAAAGGTATAATGGAATGGAATGGCAGCCTGTTTGGCCGTTCCGATATATCTTCACGGTCTGACAAATTAATTATTCGGTTCATCACACCGATTGTAACCGGTTTTTTACATACCGGACATATAAAATTATTTTTGAGGGTTTCATATGGATCCCAACAAATATTACATTTTCTGTGTCCGTCGTAGTGATACTTACCTTCCTGGGGAAACATATCAATGGTGCCGAGAAAGTGTTCAGGATTTCCTGTCCTCAGAGCATCTGTGATTGAATAATAATCGAGACTTGTATTGAAAATATTGGCATTTCTTCCAAGTCGTTCAGGTGAGTGGGCATCCGAGTTGGAAACCATGGTTACTTTGTCAAGGAATGAGCATAGCCAGTTCATGGGAGGATCGGTGGAAAGGCCTGTTTCAATGGTATGGATGTAGGGTGATAAGTCGTCAAAACATTCCTTAAGTGAGTCAAATCCCGATTTTGATCCGAGCATGGAAAACCATGGAGTCCAGATGTGAGCTGGTATGAAGTAATTCTTTTCGCTGCATTCCATGACAATTTCCAGCAGATCCCTTGAATCGAGGCCCAGAATAGGCCTGCCGTCGGAAGTAAGATTACCACCTAAATTAATAAGTCTACGGTTAATTTTTTTTGCCTCATTAAAGTCTGGCACCAAAATTACATTATGTACTTTCCTTACTTTTCCACCACGCTTGTATATATTGCTTATTTCAGCAGTCAGTAAGAAGCGGGTCTCGTTGCCGGGGAAAGGGGAATTTATAATATATTCTTTTTTTAATTTTAATAAACCATAGCCATCGGGTTCAGTTTTTTCATGTAGCTCAGATAACCATCCCGGATGAGTGAAATCTCCTGTGCCTATTATTGTTATTCCCTTTAAACGGCCGCGAAATTCAAGTTGTTCCGGTGTAAGTGCTTTACTGGTAGCCCTGGAATAATGAGAATGGATGTGTAAATCAGCAATAAATTTCATTTATTTAATTTTGTTTTTCAAAAGATAAAATTTTTTGGGTAATCATACAAAATATGTTTTCAATTGTTATTAACCATTGGAACCTGCATAAATCCAAAAAATATTTTATTTTTGCTGCAAACTTTCCAGATGAAGAAGGTATTTAATATTTTGTTATTAACTGTTACGGGTCACCTTCCGGCTGGTAATGAAGTTGGCCCGGAGGGTTATAAACTTATTTGGTTTATAGTTATTTTAATTATTGCATTTATTGTTGTTGTTGCAATATTAGGTTCAGAAAAAAAAAGAGGAAATATTAAAGATATTTTTAAACGGAGAAAAAAAATTGAAGTCAACCTGGCAAAGGATCGTTTATACTATCCTGATATTTTGGAGTTGACCATTACAAACACGGGCAGTTCTGATTTAGACATAGATAAACCGCTGTTGATATTCAGCAGTTTTTGGTTAAAAAGGAAATTTGTACTGAAAGGCATCAGTAATTATTATTTATATCCTTTATTTCTGGAAAGGGGACAAAGCCATAAGCTTACTATTGATCTGAACCGTTTTTATCTTCACGATAAAAGTCTTAAGAGATTGCCAAAAGCAAAAGTAATTGTAAGTGAAGTAAATGGCAAAAGACTTTGCAGTTGTCAGGTTTTATTAAGAAAAACTTTATTTAGTCTTTAATGAGAGACTGGAAATTTAATCATATCGATTTTTCAACATATCCTTTTTACGGGGGAGACGATCTAGGTGTATTCTGGACCAGGGAAAAGACAGTTGTGAAGATATGGGCGCCGACAGCTAAAATTGTGGAGTTCAGATTATTTAAGGATGGCAGACTGGGCGATGCTTATTTTAAAACTCAGTTACAGGCTAGTGGTAATGGTATATGGTCTGCTATTCTGACAGGTGATTTTGAGGGTAAATTTTATACTTTTCGTATAAATGATGGTGAATGGCTGGAAGAGATCCCTGATATTTATGCAAGGTGTGTAGGCATTAATGGCAGGCGGGGAATGATTTATGACCCGTCTAAAACGAATCCCTCTGATTGGCATAATGATAAACAGCCGGTTCTGCAAAATTTTACAGATGCTGTTATTTATGAAACTCATATAAGGGATTTTTCCATATCACCTGATTCCGGCATAAGAAATAAGGGTAAATTTTTAGGATTTACAGAAGAGGGGACAACCTCTCCTGAAGGATTGCCAACGGGATTATCACATTTAATAAGTCTGGGAATAACACATGTGCATTTACTGCCGGTTAATGATTTTTATACTGTTGATGAAGAGAATCCTTCGAGTAAATATAACTGGGGCTATGATCCTTTGAATTTTAATTCCTTGGAAGGGTCTTATTCTACAGACCCCTATGACGGAACTGTGCGTATTAAAGAGTTTAAAATGCTTGTCCGGGCACTTCACTCTGCAGGTATAGGAGTAATACTTGACGTAGTTTATAACCATACATATTTTACAAAAGAATCGGCATTTAACAAAACAGTGCCCGGTTATTTTTACCGTCAAAATGGAGACGGCACTTTTGCTAATGCTTCATTATGTGGCAATGAAGTGGCCACCGAGCGTGCAATGGTCAGGAAATACATAGTTGATTCCTTAAGATACTGGGCATCTGAATTTCATATAGATGGATTTCGTTTTGACCTTATGGGTATTTACGACAAGGATACTATGAAGATTATTCGTGAGGAGATGGACAAGTCAGCACACGGTTTGTTGCTATACGGTGAGGGATGGACGGCCGGTGAGAGTCCTATGACAGAAAAACACCGTGCAGTAAAATATAACATAAAGGAACTGACCGGCATAGCTGTTTTTAATGATGATTTTCGGGGTGCCCTTGTAGGTAAACATAGCAGCAAAAAGAGTAAGGGATTTATAAGTGGTCGGGGTTTGCGTGAAGAATCTGTCAAATTTGGTATTGTCGGTACTATTGAGCATCCTCAGATTGTTTATGATTATGTTGAGACTTCCGGGCATCCGTGGGGCGGGAGTCCGGCTCAGAGTATTAATTACGTTTCCTGTCATGATAATTATACCCTTTGGGATAAATTAAAAATGAGCTGTCCCAAGGGAGGAAATGAGGAGTTGCGAAAAATGGTCAAGTTGGCTGGCGCCTTGTTATTAACTTCACAGGGCATACCATTTTTACATTCCGGAATAGAATTTTGCCGGTCTAAGGGGGGTAATGGTAATTCATATAAGTCGCCGGATTCAGTTAACCGGATCGACTGGCGGCTTAAAAATGAGAACTTAGATGTTTTTGAGTACTATAAAAAATTAATTCGGCTACGTAAAAACCATCTGGTTTTCCGTATTACACAGGTAAGTCAGATACAAAAATATATTGATTTTTGTCTTGAATATAAACCAGGTATGACAGGTTATAGCATAAATGGAAAAGCACTTGGTGATTCATGGGAATTTGTAGTATTGATTTTTAACGGGAACAGAGAAGAAATATCGGTTAATCTTCCCGATGGAAAATACCAGATGATTGCTGATGGCAACAATATAAAAGAAGAAGGTATGGGTGGAATTATTTCGGGAAAGATAATGGTTAAAGGAATTTCAATGACGGTACTTGTAAGGAAAGGATTGCATTAAAATACTGCCATTAACAGATCGATATCTTTTGACGGAATATTGAAAAATTGTCCTATTTCATGATTAGTTAAAATACCGTGATAAATATAAACCCCTTTCCGGAATCCTTTTGAATTTTTAATATAGTTGTCAATTCCACCATTTTCTCCAATAGCCAGTAAAATGGGAATAAAAATATTACTTAATGATATAGATGCTGTCCGTGAGACAATAGAGGGTACATTGGGAACGCAATAATGTACAACGCCGTGTTTTATATAGGTAGGATTTTTCAGGTCGGTGCAAGATGAAGTTTCGAAGCAACCTCCCTGACTGGCATTCAAATCTATTATTACAGATCCTTCCTTCATCTCTTTTACTAAGTCTTCTGAAACTTTAAAGCCGGGAGTTGCATTGAAGGACATGGCACCAATAACTGCATCAGCTGATACTAAAGCCTTTTTTAGAACTTTAGGATAAAAAACTGAAGTAAATATCCGTTGACTCAGCTTTTCTTCCAGCCGGCTTAATTCATATACCGAAGTGTCGAACACTTTTATAAGGATTCCAAGTCCCAACGCTGCCCTTGCTGCGTATTCTGCTGCCGTGCTGGTCCCGATAATTACTAGTTCTGCAGGTGTGATGCCCGTTACTTCACCAAAAAGAACACCTTTTCCCTTATGTGCGTTACTTAAATATTCACTTGCAAGGGTTATAGATGTAATGCCGGCAATCTGATTCATTTGATGAGTTATAGGAGAAAATCCATCTTCATTTTCAATATTTTCGAAGGCAATGGTTGTTACCTTCTTTTTCATTAATTTATCAATTGATTCTTTGCACTGGGCTTGTATCTGCATATTTGAAATGATTGCCTGATTGTTCTGAAGAAAATTAATTTCGTTACTATCGAAAGGAGCGACACGCAAAATGATATCGCACTGAAACACTTCTTCTTTTTTATCTACAATCACAGCTCCTGCAGTTCTGTATTCTTCATCAGTATAACTGGCTTGTTTACCTGCATTTTTTTCAATAAATATTTCGTGTCTGTATGAAGTAAGTAAATCGACTGCTTGGGGAGTCAGGGGTACACGGTATTCAACTTTGGAAAAGTCGGAAGGGACACCTATTTTTATTTTTTTTCCTTTGTTTTTTATCTCAAGCATTTCTTCTTTGGGGATCAGCATTGTTTTTGAGACCGGTATTTTTTCTTTTGATTTTTCGTTGGCTGTCATAAATAATTTTTCTATAAATTTTAACAAGTTACATTCTATAATGCAATTTTCAAAATTTGAGCAGAAATAAGCCGTTCCATTTTCGGTCCGACCTTTATTTTTGTTTTGACATATTCATCAGGCAACAGGGGTTCAATTTTTTCAGGCCATTCTATCAGACAATATTTTCCACTGTAGAAATAATCTTCGTAACCCAGATCGAATACTTCTTCTATATTTTTTATCCTGTAAAAATCCAGATGATAGACAGAGTCGCCGTGGACTGTCTGGTACTCATTGACCAATGCAAATGAAGGACTGGTAATATTGTCACCGGAACCTAAATATTTGCAAATAGACTGTATAAAAGTGGTTTTTCCCGCTCCCATTTTACCGTAAAAAGCAAATACACGCTGATCGGGAAAATGATTTATCAGATTGGCAGCTGCTTTATCAAGCAACTTCAAAGATGTTATTTTTTCTGAATACATATTAATTTACTTTTTAAAAATATGATGGATTTGCCGTTTATATAGCGATGTATCCTGTCATTTACTAAGTATGTTTTTGTGAAATTAGTTATTTTTAATTTATTGTTGTCTGGTAGATGATGTAATTTTAGCCGGAGTTTATGAACAAAATAATTAAAACATTTATAATCAAATTATTGAATTAACAGGTTAAAATTAATGCTATTTTGATATACTGATTAATTCCGGGCTTAAGTCCGTTGTAAATTAGCTGATTTAAATAAAATATATTAAATTTGGTTTAAATATTAAAAAAATAATACTATGAAAATACCGGATGATTTAAAATACACTGAGGATCATGAATGGATTCGTATTGAAGATGATACAGCGATAGTTGGAATTACTGATTTTGCCCAGGGTGAACTTGGTGATGTAGTCTTTGTTGAAATTGAGACGGAAGGGGAGAAACTTAATAAAGGAGATGTTTTTGGTACTATAGAAGCTGTAAAGACTGTTTCTGATCTATTTATGCCTGTTGGCGGAGAAGTGCTCCAGGTTAATGAAAAACTCGATGACGAGCCTGAATTGATTAATAAAGACCCTTACGGGGAGGGATGGATGATAAAATTTAAATATAGTGATTTATCAGAATCGAAAGATTTGCTGTCCCCGGAAGACTATAAAAAAATGATTGAATCCTGATCAGGATTCTATCATCCGCATTTTGAATTGCCGCATGCCAAGCAAGTCAGACAACCTTCCTGATAAACTACTTCATGAGATCCGCATTCTTCGCAAACTGCATCTTCGGCAAGAGTACCGTTGGGTATATATTTTTTAAGTGCACGTGCTACACCTGCTTTCCATGAATTAATAGTTTCATTATCGAGTTGCAAGCTTGTTACAAGTTCAACTACTTTATGGATAGGCATTCCGTGCCGGAGTGTCCCGGAAATTAATTTTGCATAATTCCAGAATACGGGATTGAATTTATATGAAAGTCCTTCAATGGTTGTTTTGTAACCGCGTTTATTAATATATTGAAAATCGTAGCGGGAATTTTTATCATTATCATAATTTTTGATAATGAATCCCCGTGTTATAGAACGGGGCAGCAAGATTCCATCTTCATCATCGGAAAGACCTGTGAATATTTCATAAGGTTTGTTATCCATTAGTCCGATGAATGCAATCCATTTTTCTTTATTATTCTGAAAGCGGACGACGTCAGCCTCCAATCTTTCGGGTCGTTTGGTCGGAAATCCTGTTGATTGTTTTTTTTCTATTTCGTTATTTGTCAGCAGAACTCCTGAACGTGATCCTTCCCTGTAAACAGTTACCCCTTTGCACCCGCTTTTCCATGCTTCGAAATAAAGTTGACCTACCAATTCTTCAGAAATATTTGACGGCAGATTAATGGTAACACTGATCGAGTGGTCTACCCATTTTTGTATTCTTCCCTGCATTCTAACTTTTGATATCCAGTCGATATCATTTGATGTAGCCTGGTAGTATGGTGATTCTTTAATCATGTCGGCCAATTCTTCCTCAGTATATTCACGGTTAAGATCATACCCCTGTTGTTCCATCCATATTTTAAATTTATGGTGAAATACATTATATTCTTCCCAATGGTCACCCACCTCATCTATGAAGTCAACACGAATATCATTATCACTCGGATTAACCTTTCGGCGTCTTTTGTATACAGGCATAAATACCGGTTCAATTCCTGAAGTAGTCTGGGTCATAAGACTGGTAGTCCCTGTTGGTGCAATTGTAAGAAGAGCAATGTTTCGTCTTCCGTATTCAACCATTTCCTCGTACAATTTAGGGTCACTTTTTTTCAAGCGGGTTATAAACGGATTTTCTTTTTCTCTTTCTGCATTATAAATTGCAAATTTTCCACGTTCTTTGGCAAGGGATACTGAGGAGCGATAGACTTCCAGAGCAATAGTTTTATGTATTTCTTCCGAGAAGTCAGTAGCTATGTCACTTCCATATTGTAATCCTAATGCTGCCAGCATATCACCTTCGGCAGTAATACCTATACCGGTACGCCGTCCTTCTATAGCTTTTTTCCTGATATTTTCCCAAAGATTTTTTTCAACAAATTTAATCTCTTCATCTTCAGGGTCGGAGTTAACTTTCTTGAGAATAGCATCAATTTTTTCGAGTTCCAGATCAATTATGTCGTCCATTATACGTTGTGCATAATGTATATGTTCTTTGAAAAGTTCAAAATTGAATTTAGCCTTTTCGGTGAAAGGATTGTTAACGTATGAATAGATGTTAATTGCCAATAGCCGGCAACTGTCATAAGGGCATAAAGGAATTTCCCCACAAGGATTAGTAGATACGGTACGGTATCCGAGATCGGCGTAACAGTCGGCAACCGATTCTCTGATTATTGTATCCCAGAATAAAATGCCGGGTTCAGCTGATTGCCATGCGTTTTTTACAATTTTTTCCCAGAGTTTGTTTGCATCGATCTCCTTTTTGTAGACAGGATTATCTGAATGAATGGGATAAGTTTGAACATAAGTTTTTCCATTTTCCACAGCTTTCATAAAATCATCTTCGATTTTGACTGACACGTTGGCACCTGTAACTTTACCCTGTTCCAGTTTTGCATCAATAAAGCTTTCAGAATCAGGATGTTTAATGGATACTGATAACATTAATGCCCCGCGTCGTCCATCTTGTGCTACTTCTCTTGTGGAGTTGGAATACCGTTCCATAAATGGAACTATACCCGTGGAGGTAAGAGCTGAGTTTTTCACAGGAGATCCTTTTGGCCTGATGTGAGATAGATCGTGTCCTACTCCGCCACGCCGTTTCATTAACTGAACCTGTTCCTGGTCAATTTTCAGTATTCCACCATAGGAATCAGAATCGCCGTCATTGCCTACAACAAAACAATTGGAAAGTGATGCAATTTGATATTTATTACCAATACCTGTCATAGGTCCCCCTTGGGGGATGATATATTTAAATTCTTTGAGTACATTGTAAATTTCCTCTTCCGTTAGAGGATTAGGATATTTTTTTTCGATTCGTGAAATTTCTTTTGCAAGTCTGATATGCATATCGTCAGGGGTTCTTTCAAAAATATTTCCAAAAGAATCTTTTAAAGCATATTTATTGACCCATACCCTGGCAGCTAAATCATCCCCATTGAAGTAATCAAGAGAAGCCTTTATTGCTTCTTCCTGCGAATAAATTTTTTTCCTGTTTGCATTTTTTATCAATACTTCTTCTAACGCCATAGTGTTTTGTTATTTTTAAAAATTTAAGTTTTTAACTTAGTGAAAAAATTTCTGTTCCCAAGATTGTATATGCAATATAAAACACAAACAAAGATTTTGAAATATTTTTTTTAGAAATTAATAAAAAGTTATCAACTTATATATGTTACTGTTTTGATAGTCATATTTTTATTATATTTATTTTATCTTAAAGTTAACCAAAAAAATAATTTTTTTCTATAATTTATAATAGAATTTTATTCCAAAATCCAAAATTTCCGGTAAAATATTTTTAGGGGGGAACAGGTTGTTAAAAAAGTTATATTTTAAAAATTTTTGTAATTATTATATCCGAAGCCCCTTTGTTTTTTTCTACAAAATTTGTGCAAATTTTAGATGCTTCAGATCTTTTTTCGGGATTTTCCAAAAGATTTTCAAGGTAAGTGCTTAATTCATTATAATTATGAACAGGGAATGCTCCGCCTTTTTTTATAAGATCAATTGCTTCTTTAAATTTTTTATATTTTGGTCCGAATATTACCGGCAGTCCGAATGTTGCCGGCTCCAGGATATTATGTATGCCAATGCCGAATCCGCCTCCTATATAAGCTATGTGGCCGTATTTGTATAGCGATGAAAGAAGTCCGACTGAATCGATTATCAGAATGGAATGGTCTATAATATTTTTATTATTAGCTTCACTATATTTTAATAATGGTTTTTTTGTCATTTGCTGCAATCTGTTGATATTTGCTGATGAAACCTCATGGGGAGCAATAATTATTTTTATATTATCATGTTTATCAATAAATTTTACAAGAATTTCTTCATCTGGCTTCCATGTGCTCCCTGCTACTATCAGCGGGAAATTGTCTTTAAATTTATCAATCAGCGGGAAATTTTTTGAATTGCGTGCTATTTCCATTACGCGGTCAAACCGGGTATCCCCGGAGACAGTTATATTGTTAATGCCTATTTTTGCAAGAATATTTGCTGATTTTTTGTCCTGCACAAATAGATGTTCGAAATTATAAAGTATTCCCCGGTACCATTTACCCCATGGGGAATTTTGGAAAAATATCTGTTTTTCACGAAAGATTGCGGAAATAAGGTACGTGGGGATATTTTGTTTTTTTAATTCTGAAATAAAAAAATACCAGAAATCATATTTAATAAAAAAGACTTTTTCCGGTTTAATCATATTAACAAATTTGCTGGCGTTCCGCCTCTTGTCCATGGGCAGGTACATAATTATATCTGCATTGTTATAGTTTTTTCGTATTTCGTAGCCGGAAGGAGAATAAAAGGTAATTATAATATTATATTGCGGGTATTGATTTTTTATTTTCTCCATAAGAGGCCGTCCCTGCTCAAATTCCCCCAAAGAAGAACAATGGAACCAAAGGTAACGGACACCAGATTTAAGTTTTTCTGCCAGAATATTTTCCCAATTTTTTCTGCCTTCTATAAATTTTTTCGCCTTTTCATTAAAAATTGCAGTTAAATGTATGAGAAAAATATAGATATAAATTATTGTATTATATATAAATTTCATGTTCGTTTGAGGTATTCGTATATAGTAATGTTCATTAACAAGAGCAGAAAAAAATATCCGAAATCTTCAACAGGAATTGTAAAAATTTGTAATCCCATATTATGAAGATTGTTATATGTCACAACAGGAAGTGATGTCAATATACCATTTATTATAAGGAATGGAATAAGTGATATAAAATATGTAAGGTAAAATTTTGTATAATACTTTTTAAAACGTTTACGGATTATGGTATATCCGAAATATATCGTAAGTAAGAAAAAAGTAAAGAAAGTATAAATTTTTTCACGGGCAAAGTAGGCAAGTAAAGCAAACAGTAAAAGTAATATTATACTTACTCCGGTTAAAATATTTGGTAATTCAGACCGGGGTAATTTTACCTTAAGAATTTCATAAATAAAAACGCAGCAATAAGGGATAACTATAAAAAAAAGCCATTCTTCAACAGGAAGATTAATTATATATATACCGGTTATATATTCATAATTAAAATCCCATATTCCCAATTCATGAAATCTTATGTCCCATATTATAAAAATGGCTCCTGTAAAAATTATTGCAGGCATGAGCCATTTTAACTTTTTAAAAAACTGAACTTTATTTTCAAAACTGTATATAAGGGGCACTGTCCATGAACCTAACATAAGAAGAAGGTAAGTGAAATTTTTCAGTTCCATGGTTTTACTTTTGCCAAATTCAAAGGATCATCGTCTTCATTAATTATTTTCATACGAAAGGAGTAACTGTATTCTTTTTCGGTAAGCCGGTATTCATCGTGAGTCCATGCACTCCAGCTATTATCACCTCCGACCCCCATCTGCTTAAAATCAATATTTACTGAAGTTAAATCCCGTGGTTTAACATCGGTAGTATGACGGTTTACAACTCTTACTCCGTTTACATATCTTCCGTCTGTTCTTTCGTGCGATTCAAAATCTTCCATGATATTATGATGGGCGCTAATTTCCAGAAGAGGGATTCCCTGAAAGAATAGGCCATTATTATTTTTATCGTATATGACCAGCCAGCGGACATCTGTTTTATTGCCATTTTCCTGGGGCCGTATATATGGATAATACTGATCATTTACGCTGCCTTCATAAAGGCCTGTAAATGTGCTTGTTTTGCGGTCTTGGTAACTTTCGTGTGGTCCTCGTCCGAGCCATTTCATCTGATCAAATTTTCGGGGCATGACCAGGTTCATTCCCATTCGCACTATTTCCGGCAAATTTTTTTTTGTCATTTTAAAATGGTTGTTGATAACTATATCTCCTGTTCCGTAGATAGTATATTTTGATTGATAATTAGCTATTTTTTCTTCTGATTCACTTAATAGATCAAAGTCAAATATTATTTCTGAAATGTTTTTGGTTTTTTGTATGATTTTTACATTTGTTGTTTTACGCCTTTCGCCTGCTTTACGCCATATACGACTGCGTTTGTGGAGTTGGTTACCTAAGTCATTATCCGTTGGAGCCCGCCAGAAATCGGGGACAAGGCCGGTTTTAAGAAATTCTGTTTTTTCATTTTTAAAATTCGATATTACCCCTGCTTTTTTATCGAAAGTAATTGAGAATCCTTTGCCTTTGACAGCAATGATATTTTTTTGTTCAGTAACAGAAATATCCGGTATTTGATCCATGTTTATTTTTGGAGGATCAGTATAAATGGGAAGCTTAAACTGTTCGGCAGCTAAAATTGTACCTTTATTTAAAATTCCGTCAGGATTTTTAAGTTTTGCTTTTAGGTTAAGAAAATATTCTACTCCCTGCTCTGGTTCGGGATAGGAGTCAATTTTAAATGCGGTGCTTTCCTCCGGTTTTGTATTAACGTTTCCTGCTTCTCCGGAATTAATCACTTTACCGTCTCCAATAATTTCCCAGTAAAAATTGAAACAAGAGAGATTGCGAAAAGCATAGTTGTTTTTAATGTTAATGAGTCCGTCCTGAAGATTAACCGGTAAGAAGTCAATATACTGATATACCTTCTTAACTTCCCGTATATGTGGTTTTAAGCTTCTGTCAGGATTTACTAGTCCGTTAAGGCAAAAATTACCATCAGAAGGCACAGTATCAGGACCAAAGTCGCCGCCGTAGGCCCAGAATTTTTCTCCTTCCTCGTTTGTTGTCAGAATTCCTTGTTCAACCCAGTCCCAAATAAAACCTCCCTGCAAAACTTCATGGTTTTCGATAAGGTTCCAGTAATCCTGCAGATTACCTACACTATTTCCCATTGCATGGGCATATTCACACTGGATCAGTGGTTTTTCCGCCCTTTCTTTAGTGTATCGTTCCATATTTTCAATACTCATATACATTGGGCAGAAAATATCAGTGTTGGCTTCATGGACAGCCCTTTCATATTGTACGGGGCGGGTTTTATCAAGCGATTTTAAAAAATTATATGTTGCTTGAAAATTTATACCGTTACCAGCTTCATTTCCGAGAGACCAGATTATTATACAAGGCTGATTTTTGTCACGTTCGAACATATTTCGGGTACGAAATAGATGAGCCTTTTCCCATGCAGGGTCTTTTGCCAGCGATTCTTCGCCATAACCCATACCGTGAGATTCGATATTAGCTTCGTCTATTATGTAAAGGCCGTATTTATTGCATAGTTCGTACCATAAAACCGGTTGTGGATAATGTGATGTCCGGACAGCATTTATGTTATTTTCCTTCATTGTTTTTATGTCTTTCAACATGGTTTCTTTGTCGACAACATGACCGTTGATTTCGTCATGTTCATGAAGGTTAACACCTTTCAGATAAACATATTTGCCATTTATCAGTAATGTTGCATTTTTTATTTCCACAGTCCGGAAACCTATATCCTGCCTTATAACTTCCAAAATGCCATTTCTGTTTTTTAAGGTGATGATCAGTTCATAAAGATTTGGATCTTCAGCTGACCATTTTTTAACACCGTGAATTTCAGTGGAAAAATGTATATTTTGTTTTTTTTCTTCTATTTTTTCTGTAAATTTTTTAACGATTTTATCATTGTCATAGATTACAGCATCAACTTTTAGCGGATCTTTATTATTAATTGTGTTGAGTATATCAAGGTTCAGAGAAAATATGCCTGTTGTATAGTTTTTATCCAATCCGGCATTAATTCTGAAATCCTTAATTCTTTGCCTGTTTCTGGCAATGAGATATACATCTCGTGTCATGCCACTCATACGCCAGAAATCCTGGTCTTCGAGATAAGAGCCATCGCACCATCGGTGAATTTCAACGGCAATGGAATTTTTACCTTTTTTTAGATAATTGGTGATATTGAATTCTGCCGGTGTTTTGCTGTCCTCGCTGTAACCTACATATTGTTCGTTTATCCAGACGTTTAACATCGAACTGGCAGCTCCGAAGTGGAGAAATATTTCTTTCTTTTTCCAATTTTCCGGAATAATAAAAGTTTGCTTGTAAGATCCTACGGGATTATAATGATCCTGTATTTCAGGAGGTGTCTTTGCGTGGGGATAAGTAATGTTAACATAAATAGGATAATCATAACCTTCCATTTCCCAGTTTGCAGGAACCTTTATTTCATTCCAGTTTCGTGTGTCATAATCGTCTTTAAAAAACCAGTATGGCCTTTCCTGAAGGTTTTTTGAGAGGTGAAATTTCCATAAACCATTAAGTGATTGTACCATGGGCGATTGCCATTTGTCGCTTCTGCGTGCCTGCTGCAGATTGGCAAAAGGAATAAAATGGGCGTGCGGTGATTCACGATTTATTTCACAAACATTGGGATTTTCCCAGGGAGGGGATTCTTTCTCCTCAAAAGGTATGTCAGAGTAATCTTTATAATGATTACATGACACAATTAAAATCCCTGAAAAAACGATATAAATTTTTAGTGATTTTTTAAGCCTTTTCATACGGATATATTTTGATTAAAAAGAATATTCTTCTTTTATATTTACAGATTAGTATTTTGACACAGGAAATTTTTTTGTATAGTAGTTAAAATTGTAATTTTTATAGTTACGTGGTTACTTAAAAAGATTTTTTATTTTGTTTTTTACATCTTCAGGATCAGGATCTATACCAAAAATCAGATCAGGTTTGAGATAGTGTAAATTTTTTTCGGCTTTGTATTTTTTTTCACCTCCTCCTGTAATATTTAGCATTATAAGGGCATCTTTGTTCACCTGTTTGTTTTTAACAGCTTCAGCCAGGGTGGCAATTGCAACACCGGCAGCGGGATGGATATCAATACCTTCAGTTAATTCAAACAGACGTGACGCTGCTCTTAACTGTTCATTTGTTGCTATTAATACATCGCCTTCTGAATCTTTGAGAGCGTCATATAGACCGCCAGCTAAGTGATAGGGAGGTTTCCGATTTGATAGTACTTTTGCATCAATAATATCTACAAGTTTTCTGGCACTAATACTATCCATAGGAAATATTTGGCGGGAGTCTGCTTTCCATGCATCATAAAGCGGATTGAACGGTGCATTTTGGGAAACCATCAGTTTCATTTTATTTTTTCCAAACCTTCCGTCGTCAAGTAATTTAAGATTTGCTTCCCATGCAGAGATGGCCCCTGTGCCGCTCCCTACAGCCTGGAAATAATATTCGGGAATTTGGCCGATGGTTGTGGCAGCTGAAAGCACAGTAGTGCCCATGCCATCTCTTCTTGCAATATTTTTGGCGCCTCCTTCGGGGATAAAACCGTCAATTCCTGCAATCAGGTTAGAAAGGTAGATGGAATCATAATAATCACTTCCCGAGCAACTGCATATTAGCTTCACACAATCATTAAGGGGCGTTTCAAACCAGAGAGTATCAATATAATCTTCAGGTACACAAAGGAGTAATGGTATATTATTTTCAGAACATACTTTTGCAAATGAGCGGGATGTGTTCCCTGCTGAAGCCACTACTAGTGTTTTATCCATATTTGGAAGCATTCTTCCGCAAACCGAATATGCTTCAGTTTCTTTAAAACTGCAGGTAACCATTTCTGCCCCCTTTTCAGGCCAGTAACCGCTAAAGGTAATCCACAGATTTTTCAGTCCCAGTTCATCAGCTAGTCCTTCACTTTTATATGTAACAGGAGCCGATGAACCTTTAAGCATACGTTTAACAGGCATCCAGTCTGCAAAGCGATACAATCCCCAAGAATCATCTTTTAGCTCAAGTTGTGTCTTTTCATAAACAGCCCTTATCAGAGTTGGGTTGGTTTCACCCGGCGCTTCGAGCGTCCAGCCGTTATCATTAAAAATATTTCCGGTTTTTACTGATTGTAAAAGGTAAGCTGTTCCATTAAAGTTTTTATTCATGTTATTTTATTTCGATTAATCACAAAAGTAACATTTTGAAAGGTTTTTGAAATAGAAAAATAAAATTAATGATACTATAATCAATTACATTTAAGGATTTTGACGATTTTTAAGATAAGTGGTTTGTTCAGGTTGCGGTACTTTTGATCTAGGCTGTTTTATAAAAAATATGTAGATATTGTAGATCTGTATAGTTGATATCTGTTTCAGTAAATGTGTTTGTACTATGAAGACAGTGAACTTATTATCAGTAATTTACTATTTTAAAGGTAAATGGAATGCAAATATATTACCCGGCGGATTGTTAGTTAGTTATTGGTTAAAATTATTGTAACAATAAGGTTTTCTGTTGAGCTTATCATCATATTTTTTACCCTGTAATATATTTTCAATTTATTCATGCCGGCTACCTGTTCGGAGTTTCCCCGCAGTTCTAAAGCAGTTACATGGTGGGATTTAATAATAATATTTTCGTTAACATAAAAGCCGATACCCGGTTGCACTAATTCTAGATCAAAATCAATATCGGACTGATTTTCAATTTCAACATATTTTGTTTCACCATTTTTTAAACCTATTGATTGATTCTTTATTTTTATTGAGGAGAAGAATAATTGTTCAAGGATATTAGCTTCTCCGATAAGGGTATTATCAAAATATGCAGCAGTCCGGCGGCTGAATAAAGCCTCCCTGATCCCCCCTTTTGTCCTGCTTCGGGAGAATACAAGTGTTAAGGGCCTGTGATTTTTTTCAAGATCATATGCCATACTTACGGGAGAGTGGATATCAGAATTGCAAAACATTGTCAGTTTTTTATTTAATGCCCAGTCTATAGCTTCGGGATAATATTCTTTTTCATTATAAACTTCAATTCCGTGCATCATATTATTTTTTAATAATTGAGTATGTTCTTCCCACCAAAGTGTAGTATCAGGTTGCTGGGCTTTCCACCCAGGATGATTCCAAAGTATAAATGCTCCCTGATCACGGGCCTCTTTCAGTGCTTCGAAAACATCCTCTCGATCGAGAAGATTTACATTATTGATAAAGAGAGCATTTAAATGTCCGGGTGGCATGTTACGCGTAATTTCTGCTCCGCGTATAAGTAATATGTTCAAGGTATTTGCAAGAGGTTCGGCAATTTCATATGAGCGGTTATGGTCTGCAATAATGTCTTTGGAGTGAGGTCTGTATTCAATATGATCAGTTATGGAAACAGCATCCAGCCCTTCCTGATAGGCTTCCTCGATTCTTACTGTCGGCCAAACGGTTCCATCGGAAAAAACCGTATGCATATGAAAATCGCATTTTAAAGTTTTGTATCCCGGAATATCAGGGATATAAATTATTTTTTTGGTTTGACCGAACGAAAGAGTTGTGAAAACAGAAAGACAAAAAATTACGGAAATATATATTTTCCTCATCACTTTGCAATTAAAATTAATGTTCTGTAAAAATTATAATTTATGAGTTCAGCATGAATACCAAAATTAAAACAACATGTTGGTGACTTTTAAAGCTTAAGCGCATAAAATTTTTTATAAATATCTGGATTTTTAACGATTTTTCAGCTATTGTGAATTTGAAATATTTATAAATTGTATTTTTTGCAGTTTTTGAGGAAATTAATCTTAACTTTTTAAAAAAATTAAAAAGATTTTTGTTTTATTATTAAAATATTATAATTTTTGTATGTTCAAATAAATTATGGAAAGATTATTCAACTATACATCAAATCAAAGTCATGGAGTTGAGCTTAAGAAAGTAGCTCATAAAAAACAAATTCTGCGCAATCTTTATTTTTGCGGTTCACTTTCAAACTCAGAATTGGCAAAAGTTATTAAACTAAGTACTCCCAAGATCAATAGTCTTTTGCTTGAACTTATAGAAGATGGCTTGGTTAAGGAACTAGGCAGGGGGGATTCAAGCGGAGGACGTCGTCCTAATATTTACGGATTGATTGAAAACGGATTTTATGTAGTTGGTATTACAATAAATATTAACAGGACAATTATTTCGGTTTTTAACAGTAATAATACAGAAGTTGTGGGGCCTCGTTATTATCCCATAAGGATGCATTCGGATTTTAATATTTTTTCGCAGGTCAATCAAAAGCTTGAAGAGGTTTTACAAACCGGTAATATTGATCGTGATAAGATATTGGCTGTGGGGATTGAGCTTCCCGGACTTATTAACCAGAAGCAAGGTATAAATAAGACCTATTTCCCTGAGATTAAAGATTTATCTGAGAAACTTCAAAAGATATTCGGATTACCTGTATTTTTCAGTCATGATGCGAAGTTAAGGGCTTTTGCCGAACAACAATTCGGACTGGCAAAAAACAGGAAGAATGTGTTGATGCTGCAAGTTGATTGGGGACTGGGTCTCGGAATAATTGTAAATGGAAAGGTATATTATGGGAAATCAGGTTATTCAGGTGAATTTGGTCATTTGCCTATTGTTGATAACGGAATACTTTGTAGCTGCGGGAAGCAGGGTTGCCTTGAAACTATTGTATCAGCCACAGCCATTGCCAGGATGGCAAAAGATGGCATTAAAGAAGGCAATTCTTCTCTTATTAAAGAACTGGTCAATGATGAATTGGATAAAATAGATATTTCTACAGTCATGGAAGCGGCTAATCGGGGCGATCAGTTTGCCATATCTGTTTTTTCAGAAGTAGGTTACTGGCTTGGTAAGGGTATAGTTTATTTAATCCAGATATTTAATCCCGAGCTCATTGTTCTCAGCGGAAGGTTGGTGGAGGCCAAAGAGTTCCTTACCGCTCCCATTCAACAGGCAATTAAAACATTTAGTAACCGGGATATAAGCAATGATACCGAGATTAAATTTTCTGAACTGGGACAAAAAGCCGGAACACTGGGAGCAGCAGCTTATGCTGTAGAAAAAATGGCTTCGATTAAAAGGTAAAAAGAGAAAGACTTAAATATATTTTTATGAGTATTAATTTTTCAAAGGTAGAACAAGCATTTTATGAAGATTCGAAATTTAAAAACATTTCAACACGTGTTCCTTATATTACGGTAGACAGTTTTCCTAAATTGGGTTTGCTTTCTGCTTTAAGTTTTCTTGAGTGGGTATCCGAAAATCCAGCAGGAATTATCAGCCTTCCAACCGGTAAAACTGCCGGATATTTTATACAGTTTACTAATATGTTACTGGATAATTGGAATAATAAAAAAGGGAGAGAAATTCTGGAGAAATATGGATTAAAGGATGTGAAAAAACCGATTCTCAGTGAGTTGCAATTCGTTCAGTCCGGTGAATTCTATCCTATCAGTTCACAACAGCACAATAGCCTTTCAAATTTTGTTTTAAAAAATTATATAGAGGGATTTGGATTGGACAGAAAAAAGGCACTTATAATTAATTCAGATGAAATTGAACTTGCCGAAAAAAAATATTTTACTGATGTATTTCCAGATTATAAGATCGATTTGAGACTCCGTTACAGGGAAGCAAAGTCGTATAATGAAAAAATTCAAAAAGAATCGATATTTAAGATTGACCAGTGGTGTACCAGATATGAAGAATTAATAAGATCAAAAGGGGGAATCGGTTTCTTTTTAGGTAGTATCGGTCCGGATGGTCATATTGCTTTTAATACCAGGGGAAGCCATCATTTTTCATCTACCAGGCTGACAGAGACAAATTTTGAGACACAGGCAGTAACAGCAACCGATCTGGGGGGCATTGAAGTTTCAAGAAATCGTCTTGTTATTACTATAGGACTCGGAACACTCAGATATAATTCTGATAATAAAGCTATTATTTATGCAGCGGGAGAGGCTATTGCAGATATTATTAAAAATTCACTAGAAAGTGATCCCTCTGTCATTTATCCGGCAACCTCATTGCAAAAGCTTAAAAACAGCCGCTTTTACCTTACTCAGGGAGCTGCGGTGAAGCTTGAAGATTCGGTTGAAAATTATTATAACGAAGGACAATGGACACATCAGAAGACGGAACGTGCTGTAATGGAGTTATGTAAGAAAATTGACAAGTTTGGAATTAAACTGGAACTTGAAGATTTGAAAGTTGATAAATATTGCAGTCGTATTCCTGATTTAAATGAAAATACAGTTAATTCAGTAATTGATTCAATTCAGGCGAAAATTAATAAGGGAATATATAATGAATCCAACCAGATTTACTATCATACAGGTCCTCACCATGATGATATCATGCTTGGTATGATGCCCCGTATTAACCGGCAATCGCGTGATGCCAGCAATGAACTGCATTTTTCTATTTTAACTTCGGGATATACTGCTGTCACTAATTCTTTTCTTTATGATTTGCTTGTCGATACAAAAGATTTGATAAATAGTGGCAAAATTCAAATGATCGATTATCCTGATTTTTTCAAAGACGGATATAAGTACAAATGGGATAAAGATGTTTATCATTATCTTGATAATGTTGCAGATCAAAATCCAGAAGGTAAACGACGTGGAGTTTGTCACAGATTAGTACGTGCATTGGTATCAATCTGGGATATTAATAATGTTAGTGACCTGCAAGAGGTGATTAATGAGGTACTCAGATATTTGAAAAAGAGTTATGACGGAAGTAATAATCCACCTAAAATACAAAAACTCAAAGGAATGATCCGTGAATTTGAGGAAGAATTGGTCTGGGCTCACTATGGCATTATGGTTAAAAATGTACACCATCTCCGCCTCGGATTTTACGGAAATAATGTTATGGGAAGTCAACCCGACATGGAAAGAGATGTAATTCCTCTGCTAGAAGAATTCAGGAAATATAAACCAACACGTATCAGTCTTGCTATGGATCCACAGGGTAGCGGACCAGATACACACTATAAAGTATTGCAGGTGATTGCACGGGCGGTTGAAGAATGGGAAAAGGAGGAGAACTTGAGCAATCTGCGTATATTAGGTTATCGTAATGTGTGGTTCAGATTTAATCCATGGGATGTTGAGGTTATTATCCCAGTCTCTCTTAATTCACTGGCTTTACTGAATAAATCCTTTTCTGAATGTTACGTTTCCCAGGTAAATGCATCTTTTCCAAGCTATCAGCTTGATGGGAAATTCAGCGAACTGACACAGAAAATATGGTTTGAACAACATAAACAAATTCAGTTATTATTGGGCAAGGATTTTTTCTATCAAAATAAAATACCATTATTGAGAGCTTCTCATGGAATGATATATCTGCGGGAGTTGAATGTTCAGCAATTCCTTGAAGAAGCATCCAAACTTGGAAAATCCACTGAAGGTATTTTTTAAGGCTTTTATCAATCGTAACAAGGTTTTCAAAGATTTAATTTTTCTGAATATTTTTATTTTTGTTCATTTTGAATACGTTTTTTTTATTATTTTTTTCTATAACTACTTGTTTCTTGTAATTAAATTTAATAATTTTAAAAAGATTCTTCTATTTAAAGAATATTTTTTAAAACTATTATTCATTTAATAAAAAATATAAAATAATGGAGAAAGAGGAGATTAAAAAGCGCATAAAAAATGTAGTAGCCAGAATTTTAAAAATTGATGAATCGGAGATTGAAGATGATGCTAATTTTATTTTTGACCTTGGAGCTGATTCTATGCAAAGTATGTTGTTGATTGGAGCTTTTGATGAGGAATTTGATATTGAAATGGATGTTGAAAAGGCTCAGGAAGTACAAACAATTGAAGGAGCAGTTGAATTCATTTCAGATTATCTTTAAAGGAATTACATGACCTGACATTTTATTAACTATGAAAGAACGGATTGATATTAATAAAAAGAACCTTCAGAATGTTTTTTACCCGAAATCCGTAGCTGTTGTAGGAACAAATAAGGTAACGGGTACAGTTCCGGGGGATATTTTCATAAATATTCTTCAAACAGGTTTTCAGGGTGTTATATATCCGGTAAGTCCGAGAGAAAAATCAATCAGTGGGGTAAAAACATACAAATATGTAATTGATATTCCCGATGAAGTTGATCTTGCAGTTATCGTTTTTCCAAGTTCAGTTTG
This sequence comes from uncultured Prolixibacteraceae bacterium, assembly GCA_964611525.1. Classification (GTDB taxonomy): domain Bacteria; phylum Bacteroidota; class Bacteroidia; order Bacteroidales; family Prolixibacteraceae; genus JAAYJR01. The sequence continues at coordinate 10,669 of CAZTAL010000131.1, read as the reverse complement.
TAAACTGGCACTTGAACAATGCGGACAAAAAGGGATAAAATCGGTGATAATTATTTCTGCCGGATTCAGAGAGGTTGGAATAAAGGGAGTTGAAAAGGAAAGGGAGTTGGTCGAAATAGCCAAAAAATATGGCATTTCATTTATCGGACCTAATTGTCTCGGAGTGATAAATACTGATCCTGTTTCCAGGCTGAATGCCTCTTTTGCCCGGGGATTTCCTGTTGAAGGCAATATTGCTTTTTTATCGCAAAGCGGGGCATTATGTACGGCAGTGCTTGATTATGCCCAGGCAAAGAATATCGGATTTTCAAAGTTTGTCAGTTTTGGCAATAAAGCGGATATTTCTGAAATTGAACTTCTTTATTATCTGATGGATGATCCCAAAACCAAGGTAATTCTTCTTTATCTGGAGGAAATAACAGATGGAAGGGAGTTGATGAAAACAGCGATGGAGGTTATTGAAAAAAGCCATAAACCAATTTTAATTTTAAAATCAGGGAGAACAGAGGAAGGGGCTTCGGCTGCTGCTTCCCATACAGGTTCACTGGCAGGTAAGGATGAGATTTGTGATGCTGCTTTCAAACAGGCTGGGATAATCAGATGCGATAATATTGAAGAGATGTTTAATATTGCTATTGCATTTGTATATCAGCCATATCCGAAGTCAAACCGTATTGCTATTATAACAAACGCTGGAGGGCCGGGAGTATTGACAACAGATGCTACTGTTAAAGCAGGATTAGAGCTTGCAAAGTTTAGTGATGAAACCACACTGGCATTGAAAAAGAGCCTTCCCACAACAGCAAATATCAATAATCCGGTTGATGTAATTGGTGATGCCCGGGCTGACCGTTATGGTGCAGCTATTTCTGCAGCTCTTAAAGATGAAAATGTAGATGGTATTTTTGTAATCCTTACGCCGCAGTCGATGACTGATATAGAGTCTATTGCACACGAAGTAGCCCGGGTTTCCGGTAAGTTCGGCAAACCTGTATATACTTCATTTATGGGACAAGCTGATGTTGCAGGGGGTATAAAAATATTAGAACATAATGATATTCCACATTATGTTCTACCGGAGTCAATGTGTAAACCATTCAAGATAGTTTGTGATTTCGGCCGGTACATTTCAGAAAAAAAATATTCACTTCCGGTTAATGAATATACTACTAGTAAAAGAGCTAAAGAGTTAATTGAGACAGCTTTGATGTCAGGGAAAAAATACCTGAATGAATTGGAGGCATCTAGTGTTTTGGAAGCTTGTCAGCTTCCTGTTGTTAACAGGAATATTGCGATCTCTGCCAAAGAGGCCGGATGGCTGGCAGATGAGGCCGGATTTCCCGTAGTAATGAAGATAATTTCAGATGATATAATACATAAATTTGACGTCGGCGGAGTTATTTTAAATATTAATTCGGTTGAAGAGGCAGAAGCAGCTTATTATAATATTGAAAAGAGCGTAAAAGAGAAGGTTCCCGGAGCAAAAATACAAGGTGTGCAGGTTATAAGGCAAATTCAAAATGGAATGGAAGTTATTCTGGGGATTAAGAGTGACCCGTCCTTTGGATCCGTCATAATGTTTGGTATTGGGGGTATCTTCGTTGAGATTTTCAGGGATGTTAGTTTCAGAATTGCTCCGGTTGATAAATCAACTGCTTTTGAAATGATAAGGGAAATAAAATCTGCCGGGCTTCTTACCGGAGCCCGCGGTATCAAACCCAGAGATATTGATTCAGTTGCAGAGTCAATAGTTAAACTTTCTTCCCTTGCTATAGATTGCCCTCAGATTAAAGAACTTGATATAAATCCGTTGATAGTACTTGAAGAAAGATCTGGATGCGTCATCGCGGATGCTAAAATGATTATCGAATAAATATGTTAAATTTAAAATAATTGATTATGAGAATTTTAATTCATGAAAATTATCAGCAACTGAGTAAATGGACTGCTTATTACATAGCTAACAGGATAAAGGAGTTTAATCCGACTTCCAGTAAACCTTTTGTTCTCGGATTGCCAACCGGTTCTTCACCCGTGGGAGCATACACCGAATTAATAGAACTGGTTAAACAGGAAAGGTTATCATTCCGTAATGTAGTTACGTTTAATATGGATGAGTATGTAGGTATTCCCGAGGGTCACCCTCAAAGCTATCATTATTTTATGGATAAACATCTTTTTAATCATATAGATATTCCCACAGAAAATATAAATATTTTAAATGGCAATGCACCCGATTTGCAGAAAGAGTGTGAAGAATATGAAAAGAAGATTGAAAGTGTGGGAGGTATTAATTTGTTTCTCGGGGGCATCGGACCTGACGGCCATATTGCATTTAATGAGCCCGGTTCTTCTCTTAAATCAAAAACCAGGGTGAAAACATTGACTTATGATACGATTTTGGCTAATTCAAGGTTTTTTGATAATGATATAAGAAAAGTTCCGAAAACAGCTCTTACAGTCGGGGTAGATACTGTAATGCAGGCAAAAGAGGTAATAATTGTTATTAATGGTTACAATAAGGCCAGGGCTTTGCAAAAAGTAGTTGAAGAAGGAATAAATCATATGTGGACAGTTTCGGTTTTACAACTTCATCCGAAGGGTATAATTGTTTGTGATGAAGATGCAACACTTGAACTTAAAGTAGGTACCGTGAAGTATTATAAAGATATCGAGAAAGAGGAACTAAGGAATAAACCTGAATTAATGTGATGTATCGTCGTCTTTCACAAAGGGAAATCAGAATTCTTGAACTTCGGGGCTGTTCAGCGGATAACTGGGATAATGTGGAAGTAAAGGATCCTTTTTTTATCAGCCGGCTAAAGAATGTAAAATTTTCTGGTGCAGTTAAGCTTGGTGCAAATTCGGGTAAAACAAATGTTTATGCCAATATTATTAAACCGGCTGGCATCACTGATTGCTATGTTCAGGATTGTGTAGTGGGGGATAATGTATATTTAAATAAGGTGGGGAGTGCAGCTAATTATATTATCGGCGATAATGTAGCTATTGAAAATGTCGGAATATTGTCTGTTACAGGTAAAACGACTTTCGGTAATGGCCATGAAATAGATATTTTGAATGAAAGCGGGGGGCGAGAACTCCCTGTTTTTGACAAGCTTTCAGCACAGATCGCTTATCTTATTGTAGTTTATCGGCATAATAAGTCATTAATACAAAAACTAAAATCACTTGTTGCGAATTATGTTCGTACAAAAGAATCAGAGATCGGTGTTATTGGTGAAGAGGCTAAAATATTGTATTCCCAAAGAATTATTAACGTCAATATAGGTCCCTGTTCCATAATATTTGGTGCATCACGGTTAGAAGAGGGAACCATAAAAAGTAACCGAAGTGCGCCGGTATTTATCGGGGAAGGGGTTATTGCTGATAAATTCATTGTGCTGTCCGGTTCAAATATTGACAGTGGAGCAATTCTTACTTCTACTTTTATCGGACAGGGTGTTAATATGGGAAAACAATTTTCATCGGAAAATTCAGCCTTTTTTGCAAATTGCGAAGCTTACCACGGTGAAGCTTGTAGTATTTTTGCAGGTCCATATTCTGTGACACATCATAAATTAACATTATTGATAGCCGGACTGTTTTCTTTTTACAATGCGGGAAGTGGCACTAACCAGAGCAATCATATGTATAAACTTGGCCCTGTTCATCAGGGTATAGTGGAAAGAGGCTCTAAAACCGGATCTTTTTCTTATTTGCTCTGGCCATGCCGTATCGGAGCTTTTTCGGTAGTAATGGATAAACATGACGGAAATTTTGATACCTCAGATTTTCCTTTTTCATATATTTCCGTAGAAAATGGGAAAAGTATACTGACACCGGCAATGAACCTGTTTACAGTGGGTACTGCCCGTGATAGTGAGAAATGGCCCAAAAGGGACAGACGTACTGATGAGGGAAAGGCAGATCTGATAAATTTTGAAATATTTAATCCTTATACGATTCAGAAAATGATCACCGGTTCGGGGTTGCTGAACAGTTTACACCAGTCTGCCCCGAAAAACCGAGAGATGGTTTATTATAAGGGAGTAAATATTAACAGATTGATGTTAAGAACATCAAAAAGGTATTACGATTTGGCAATTAAGGTTTATCTTTATGGAGAACTTGTAAACAGACTTGCTAATCATAAGTTTAAAAATATTACGGGAGTACGAAAGATACTTGCACCGGAAGTCTTAAATCCAAAGCAAAATCAATGGTTAGACCTTGCCGGAATGATTATTGACAAAGAAGTACTTAATAATATAATAGAATTATTGAGCTTAGGTAAACTAGAAACTATTGAAAATTTGCAAACGGAATTTCAAAATGTTTATAATGAGTATGATGAAAGAGTTTATTCCTGGTGTGTTGCAGTATTAAAAAACGAAATGGGTATAGATATCGGTAATATTACAGTATCTGTGCTTACTGATATTCTGAATGACTGGAAGGACAGTTCGATAAAATTTAATAATATCATTTTAAAGGATGCAGGGAAAGAGTTTGACCAACTCAGCCGGATAGGTTTTGGTACTGATGGTGATGAAGACGAAAGGGATGCTGATTTTGAAGCCATACGTGGTAAATATGAAACAAACAGTTTTATTACCGGTATACAGAAAAGATCAAAGGAAATTGAAAAGTTGTTTTTACAGTTGTCTGAAAATATTAATAATCTGTGAGTCTGTTTATAAAATCCGCTGGCTTCGTTATATTTAAAAGAAATGTTTATATAATCTTAGTAATCCAAATAAAATAATCAGTGTAAAGATTATGGTTGCCCCTGAAGGGATATCAAGATAATAAGAGATTAATAGTCCTGAAATGCTTCCTATGAATGCGATCAGGGAAGAAAGAATCAATAGTTTTTTAAAGTCTTTTGTGAATAAATTTGCCGTAGCCTGTGGAATGGTCAGTAACGAAAGTATCAATATAATGCCGACTACCCTTATATTTAACACTACTGTCAACGCAATCAGCGTAATCGTAATGTAATTGAAAAGATTAACAGGCAACCCTGCTGCCTTTGCAAATTCTTCGTCGAATGCTATGTATAAGACTTTTCTATAATAAAATGAGAAAAATGTAATTAAAACTATATTAAGAAAAAACATCCAGAACAATTCGGACATTGTTACAGTCAGAATATTACCAAAAAGATAGCTTATTAAATTAGGAGTGTATCCCGGTGTTATGAATACAAAAATAATTCCCATAGCCATTCCTAGCGACCACCATATAGCAATGGAAGAATCTTCGCGGATTTTTGCCACTTTTGTAAAGAATTGTATTCCCAGTGCCGACATAACAGCAAAAGAGACAGCGCCAATAAGAGGATTGAATCCCAAATAAAATGCGAGACCTATACCTCCGAAAGAAGCGTGGGTGATACCGCCACTCACGAAAACGATACGCCGGGCAACAATATATGTTCCTATTATGCCGCAGGATATACTTGCGAAAATAGCTGCCAAAAAGGCTTTTATAATAAAATCGTAACTAAAAAGTACAACAAAGTCATTCATTTTATTTGTGGGGTTTTAATATGGTATGGGGAATGTTGTCATGTGTAATTATTTTTATCGGGCACATGTAACTACTTAGTTCATCTTGAGTTATAATATTGTCAGAATGATAGTGCAGATTCATGTTAACACAGGCAATAGCTTTTACATAACCCGAAATAGTGCCAATATCATGGGAGACTAATATGATAGCCATTTTTTTATTCAATTGTTGTAATTTTTTATACAATTCACCTTCGAAGCGATTATCCACAAAAGTATCAGGTTCATCCAGCATCAGAATTTTAGGATTACCAAGAAGTGCCCTGCATAGAAAAACACGCTGCATTTGTCCGCCCGACAGTTCACCAATTGCTTTGTTCTTTATATCCTGTATTCCCATTTCAAGAAGCAATTCCTCTATATTGTGTAATAATTCTGAATTGGTCATTTCTGGAGAACTTTGCATTAAAGATCCTGATCGCACAACTTCAAATACAGTGATGGGAAAATTTTTATCGATGTGTTTTACCTGGGGTAGATATCCGAAAGGCTTCTTCTTTTTTTTTATATCATCCCTGAATTTTATTTTACCAGTCATTGGTTTTAGTAATCCCAGCATGGCTTTTAAGAGTGTTGTTTTCCCTCCGCCGTTAGGTCCGATCACTCCCAGAAAATCTTTTTCAAAAATTTTCAGGTTTACGTTGTGTAATACAGGATTTTTGTCGTAGCCAACAGTTAAATTTTCTATTTTGATTAATTCATCCATTAAAAATGTTTGATAAGAATATTTGTAATTTCCATTAAATTTTCAGTCCATTCAGGATCAAGTGGCCATATTTCAATAATTTTTCCATCAACTTCTTCAGCAAATACACGGGCATGCTCACGGTCGAAATCACTTTGAATATAGATTATTTTAATATTTTCTTTCTTTGCTATTCTTATTACTTCCGCCATATGCTGTGGTGTAGGCTCTTTTCCACCTGGTTCAAGTGAATGTTGTATAAGTCCGTAATCCCTTGCATAATAGGATAGACTGGGATGATAGGTTATAATCTGTTCTCCTTTGTAATCTTTGAGGGCATTCTTTATCTTTTGATCAAGAATTTCAATTTTTTTTATAAATTTTATGTAATTGGCGTTGTAGATAGCCTTTTTCTCAGGATTAAGCTGTGATAGTGTTTTTGTAATTTTAAGGCACATTTGTTTTACCAGAGTGGGGGACATCCAGATATGGGGATCAAATCCCTTTTTATGTTTGTTATCCTTATTTTTGACATTTTCCGTGGAAATGAGATCCAATCCTTCCGAAAGATCTACAACCTTCATTTTTTTGTTGGCCTGTTGAATTTTTTCTTTCCATGATTGTTCGAATCCAATATGGCCAATACGGAACCATACTTTAGATTGGTTTATATCCTTAAGTTGTGAAGGTAAAAGAGTATATACAGCCGGACTCGCTCCGGGTGGTATCAATACGTTCACTTTAAAATCATTTCCTGCAATTTCCTGCACAAATGTACTTTGTGGCAGAATGCTTACAGTTATTGCCTGTTTATTATTATCTGTAGATTCTTTCTGTTTATAATTACAGGAAAAATTTAATGTTAGGATTGTAATAATTATAATTATTTTTTTCATGGTATCAGGAGATATTTTATTATTTTTTTTTGAGGGGACGGGGTCATAACCATGCCCACCCCACGGATGACATCTGGAAATTCTTTTTAATGCAAGCCAAAAACCTCTGAGAGGGCCGTGTGTTTTTATTGCTTTAATGGCATATTCAGAGCAAGAAGGTTCGTACCTGCATGATGCAAGTGTCAAAGGAGATATGGCATATTTATAAAAGTAGACGGGTATCAACAATATCCATCCAATAGCTTTTAAAGTCTTTTTCCCCACACGATTCATATTTGTTGCAAGTATTTTACCTAAATTTTTGTAAAAATAATGAATATAATTTTTTATTGTTTTTATTAAGAATAAATTAAATCAAAATTTGATATTTAGCCGGTAGGATTCCACAATATTTTTAAATTTGCTTTTTGTCATAAAACAGTATTTAATTTATGAAGTTCGATTGGGATACAATAATATTTTTACAAATAATTATAAAAAATTTAAATAGATGAAAAAAATTGCAATTGGCGTTGATGTCGGGGGAACTAACACTGCCTTTGGAGCAGTGGATCCTGAAGGTAATGTTATTGTTAAAGATAATATACCTACTCCGCGACATGGTAATATTAACCGATATATTACTCATTTGGCTGATGCCATAAAAAAAATGATAAGTTCATTAACTGAGCAAAACAAAGATCTTAAAATATTGGGCATTGGAATAGGTGCACCAAATGGGAATTATTATAATGGAACTATTGAATACGCACCAAATCTTTCCTTCAAGGGAGTAGTTCATTTTGTTGAAATGCTTAGTGGTCATTTTCCCGGACTTGATGCTCTTGTATTAACTAATGATGCCAATGCCGCTGCTATAGGTGAAATGATCTACGGAGGTGCCAAAGAGATGAAGAATTTTGTATTGTTCACTTTAGGTACCGGTGTCGGAAGCGGATTAGTTGTTAATGGGGAACTTGTATATGGTCATGATGGTTTTGCAGGGGAGTGCGGACATACGACATTAGTACCCAATGGACGACTTTGCGGGTGTACCTCACTTGGTCATCTTGAGGCTTATTGTTCCGCAACGGGAATGAAGCGTACTGCATTTGAACTTCTTGCACATTACAATGCAACCGATAGTATTCTTGCTGATAAATCTTATAATGAACTTGATTCGAAAATGATTTATGAAGCAGCCAAAAAGGGAGATGTGATTGCTTTGAAGGTGTTCGAAAAAACTGGTGAATGGTTGGGTCAGGGACTTGCAGATACTGTTCACCATCTGAGTCCCGAGGCCATTTTTCTTTTTGGCGGGGTAACTGCAGCAGGTGATTTAATTTTTGAACCGACAAAAAAAAGTATGGAAAAATATCTTTTACCGATATTTAAAAATAAAATTAAAATCCTCTCTTCAGAATTAAAACCGGGCGATGCGGCAATTGTAGGTGCAAGCGCCCTGGTTTGGAAAGAATTGGAAAATTAAAATTTTTCTGGTTCAGAGGTTAAGAGATTGTTTTACTACATCTTTATCCATGAGTCTGTTCATAGAGTCCAATGATTGCGTTACAGCAGTCCTTATAGTTTTAATTATTTTATTTACAGATAATTATAGAATGTTTTAAAAATAAGGGTTACAGATAGAAAAATTTTTTAAAGTAGCCTTTTCCCTAAGGATATTTTATATATGAATTTGCCTGAAAAACGGATTGTTAGGTTTATTAACCGGCATCATGTTCTTAACCTGGCTACCTGTACGGAGAATAAGCCGTGGTGTGCAAGTTGTTTTTATGCTTATATCCGGGATGAAAATTGTTTCGTATTTACGTCTGATAATGATACCAAACACGTTAAGGATGCAATTAAAAATCAATTTGTTGCCGGTAGTATAGCACTTGAAACAAATCTGATTGGCAAAATCCGGGGAATACAGTTTCAGGGTATAATGACTTTGCCGGCAAAAAAAATGAAGTCAAAAATCAAAAATGCATACCTGAAACGCTTTCCTTATGCAGTGTTAATGAATACAACACTTTGGACAGTTAAGATAAATTATATCAAAATGACTGATAACCGGTTAGGATTCGGTAAGAAATTGATTTGGACGGCAGATAAAGATGAATAAATATGTATTTTATATATATTTGAAAAGCTATTCGAATTTAACTTCAACCAATAAGTGCAGTATAAAAACTAAAATTTTTATTATTTACAAAACCCTCTTGTCTTTTTGTAACTAATTTATTATCAATTTAATCAATTTTACAAATTTGTTTATTAAAGGCACGAAGTGCCATTTTAGACCAGACTAAACCAATCAATATCTGAAAAATAGTTATAAAAAATTATTAATTATAAATTTTTTTTTGCATTTTCGTAACACGAATTAGTAATTATGTAACACTATGTCGGTTGTAAGATTTGGGGTTTCGCTTGATAAGGATTTGCTGGAAGCTTTAGATGAATATGTTGACGATAACCGTTTTGCAAATCGTTCACAAGCTCTGAGGCATCTGATTGAAAAAAATCTGGTTGAAAAAAAATGGAAATGCGATAATATTGTTGCAGGGGCGCTGACGCTGGTTTTCAATCATGATAAGGCAGATATTTTTATGAAATCATCTGAAATTCAGTTTGAATACCGGAATTTTGTCCTTTCAGTTCAGGGATTCTATCTTAATGATGAAAATTACATGCAACTTATTGCTCTTAAAGGCCCTTCCAGAAAATTGACGGAGATATCGGAAAAGCTAATCAGCATTAAAGGTATTCAACATGGTAAAATTGTGATGAGTAAAGCAAAATAATTTTTTTATTTATAGGGTAACACGATTTTTAAAATTAGTAACATTAATATTATGAAAAATACTCAATTTAAAGGATTATTGACACTGTCATTAATTATTTCCATGGCTATTTCAGGTAATTCCCAGGAATCTGTAAAAGATACAATTCAGATTGAAGAAGTTGTTGTAACAGCATCAAGGGTTGAAGTTTCCCGGAAAAATGTACCATTAACAGTTTCTTCAGTTACAAGAACAGAAATTGAACTTAGTAATGAGTCTGCTGTTTTACCTGTTTTAAGTCATCGTATCCCAGGAATGTTCGTTACAGAAAGAGGTGTTACAGGGTTTGGTGTTGCAACCGGTTCAGCGGGTCAGATAAATATGCGGGGAGTGGGTGGTACTGCCCCTAACACTCAAATTCTTGTTTTGATTGATGGTCATCCGCAATTTCAGGGTATTTTCGGACATCCTCTGCCTGATGCTTATGTTTCTTCTGATGTTGAAAAGGTAGAAGTAATAAGAGGTCCCGCTTCAATTATTTATGGATCAAATGCCATGGCAGGAGCAATAAATATTATTACAAAAAAGCAAAAGGAAAATGGTTTTTCCGGAAATGCAAGGTTGTCTTATGGTTCTTATAATACACAGAAATATATGGCCAGCGGGGGTTTTAAGGAGGGCCCTTTCAGTATTTTTGCTTCGGTAAATCATAACCGTACAGACGGTCATCGTGATACTTCTGAG